>DATKNA010000319.1:0-11774 GCA_035541595.1 Kineosporiaceae bacterium
CAGGGCGGCTCGGCCCTCGTCCACCAGGCCGGGGACGATCTCGCCGATCCGGTCGAACCCCTCGCCGACCGTCTGGCCGTGCATGTAGCGGTAGTGGATCCCCTCGAGGATCACCAGAATCTTGAAATAGCCGAACGCGACGTACCAGGCCAGCGCAGAGATGTCCCGGCCGCTGCGCTCGGCGTACCGGGCTACGAGCGCCGACGCGGCCGGCAGCCCCGCAGCGGGCCCGATGGGCGCGACCACCGGATCATCGCTCGCCCCCAGCCCGTCCCAGTAGGCGACGAGCAGCCCGAGGTCCGCGAGTGGGTCGCCGAGCGCGGCCATCTCCCAGTCGAGCACCGCCCGCACGGCGTACGCGTCAGGTTCGCCCGGCCCCGCGACGACGAGGTTGTCGAGCCGGTAGTCGCCGTGCACGATCGTCCCGTCGCCGTCCACCGGAACCGACGCCGCGAGCGCCGCCCGGAACTGGTCGATCCCGGGCAGGTCCCGGCTGCGGGAGGCGTCCAGCTGGCGGCCCCAGCGGCGCACCTGCCGGGCCATGAACCCCTCTGGACGGCCGAAGTCGGCCAGCCCGACGCCGGCGGGGTCCACGGCGTGCAGATCGGCCAGCACGTCCATCATCGCGTCGACGAGCTGCCGCCGGCCGGCGTCCGACAAGGGGGCGATGTCGTCGCGACGGCGCAGGACGATGCCGTCGACGAACGCCATGACGTAGAAGGGCGCGCCCGTGACGTCGACGTCCGCGCAGATCGCGATCGGCTCGGGCACGGGCACATGCGTACCGTGCAGGGCCGACAGGATCCGGTGTTCCCGGCTCATGTCGTGGGCCGTCGCGAGCACATGGCCGAGCGGCGGCCGGCGCAGGACGAACCGGCGGGTGCCGTCGTCCAGGATGTACGTCAGGTTCGACCGCCCGCCGGGAACCAGTACCGCGGTGGGCGGACCCGCGAGCAGGCCGGGTGACTGGGCCTCGAGCCAGGCCGCGACGGCCGGCACGTCGAGACCGGGTGCGTCGGGACCCGGTGCGTCGGGACCGGGTACCTCGGGCCGGGACGGGTCGGGAGTCGCTGCCGCGGAGGTCATGGTCGCCACGGTACTTGGCGCCATGATGGTCCCCATGCCTCGCACCCGGGTGCTCACCCCCCTGCGTTGGAGCGACATGGACGCGTACGGGCACGTCAACAACGTCCAGTTCCTGCGGTTGCTCGAGGACGCCAGGGTCGTCGCCTTCGCCGCCCACGGCAGCGACGAGGGCGGGTCCGTCGTCCAGACCGGCCTCCTGGTCGCGCGCCAGCAGATCGAGTACCTCCAGCCGCTGGTGTACCGGACCGCCCCGGTCGCCATCGACCTGTGGCTCACCGACCTGCAGACGGCGTCGTTCGACCTCGGGTACGAGGTGCTCGACGTCGGCGAGCGCGGCGAGGGTGGCCTCGACGCCGCACCGACCCGGCCGCGGATCTACGCCCGGGCCGAGACCACGCTGGTCCTGTTCGACCGGGTCAACGACCGGCCGCGGCGGATGACCCCGGCCGAGCGCGACCGGCTCGAGGCCTGGCGGGACGGGCCCGTCCACTGGCGGCACCGCCGGGCCGCCAGGTGAGCCGGGAGCTCACCCTCCCCGACCGCCAGGCGCTCGACGACCTGGAGACCTTCCTCGGACGGGCCCGCCGGGTCGACCCCGACGGCGCCGCCCGGCTCGTCGTCACCGGCGGAATGCTGGCCGTGTACGTCTCGCCCGTGCACGGCGGCGGCGGCCCGACCGTGCTGGGCCTGCGCGTGGTCGCGCTCGCTCCCGGACCCGGCCCGGACGCCTGCCCCGACGCCGACCAGCAGGGCCTCGACGTCACGGTCGCGCTGTCGGCCGTGCTCGACCGGTTCCCCCGGCTTCGGTCGTCGTCCGCCCCGCCCGTCACGCTGTCGCTGCCGCCGGCCCCGGTCGCTGCCGCGTGGGCCGGGGTCGCGCCGCCCCGGTCCGGCTGGGACGCGGTCGGCCTGCTCGGCGCCGCCCGGCTCCGCGAGGCCGCCGCCAGCGGGATCCGGGAGATCGCGGACGGCGTCCCCGCCGGCACGGGCGCAGCGGCGGTGGCTCGGGTGCGTGGGCTGGTCTGGGGCCGGCCGCTCGCGGAGGACCTCGCGGACGTGCCCGCGGGGGTGGCGTTCGCGGCCGACGCGCTGGCCTTCCTCGACGATGCGGAGCCGGTCGCCCTGTACCGGCTCCGACCGTGGGTGCGAGCCACCACGAGCCGCGGCCACGTGCTCGCCCGCCGTCCCGCGCTCCTCTAGTCCCTACGACGAGCCCTACGACGAGCCCCTACCGACGACCCGACGACCCGACGACCACCCCTGCGACCACCCCGACGACCGGCCCCGACGACCGGCCCCGTGCGACCAGCCCCTGCGACACTGGACGGCGTGACAGTGCAGGACCCCACCGGGCGCGCCGCAACCGAGCCGAGCTTCTACGAGCAGATCGGCGGTCACCAGACCTTCGTCCGGCTCGTGGACCGCTTCTACGCGGGGGTCGGCGCCGACCCGGTGCTGCGGGCCCTGTACCCGGAGGAGGACCTCGCCCCGGCCGCCCAGCGGTTGCGGATGTTCCTGGAGCAGTACTGGGGCGGCCCGACGACCTACAGCGATCAGCGTGGCCACCCCCGGCTGCGGATGCGGCACGCGCCGTTCCGCGTCACGCCCGACGCCCGGGACCGGTGGCTGACCCACATGCGCGACGCGGTCGAGTCGCTGCGGCTGCCGCCGATGCAGGCAGCGATCCTCTGGGACTACCTCGAGCGCGCCGCCTGGAGCATGGTCAACACGATGGAGTGACCATCCGCCGGATGATTGCTGCATCCTGGCATGGATCGAGCTCCGATAGGGCACGGCGTGGTCGCGATGATCGCACCGTGGGCCGCGTCGACGGGAGGGCACGATGGCGGAGGATGACGGAGTCCTGGTCATCGGGGCCATCCTGGGGCTCGTCGCGGTCGCGGCACTGGGCACGTCCGCGACGGCCGGGTCGTCGTCGAGCTCGGCGCACTCGTCGTCGAGCTCGTCGAGCCATGCGTCGGCGACCGCGACGCCCCACCCGTCGGCGACGTCGACCCCGACCACCCCCCCGAGCTCCGCGACGACGCCGCGGTGCACCGCGGTCGCGACGGCGACGTCGCACCAGGGCGGCAGCTACACCCGGTACCCGGTCAGCTCGGCCGGCTCGACGCACTGCTACCTGCAGCAGGGCGACACGGGGCTGCCGGTCGCGACGCTGCAGCGCGCGATGGCGCTGTGCATGTGCCATCCGCTGGTGACCGACGGCATCTACGGACCGCTGACCGCCGGCGCCGTCGCCGCCGTCGGCCAGACCGGCCCCGTCTACGGTCCGGTGACGGCCGGCCGGATGAAGTGGCCGTGGTACTCCTCGACCACGACGAAGTTCACCGGGACGTGCTCGAGTCTGTGAGCTCCGAGTCCGGTGCATCCCGGCGCCCGAACGGGCGCGGCGGCCGCCACCGTGGCGGTGACCCGATGCGTTCGTACTGCTCGGCCGATCGGGCGATGTTGCGCTGCATGCCGCCGAACACGATGCCGTGGAACGGCGTGACCGACCACCAGTAGACCTGACCGAGCAGCCCGCGCGGGTGGAACCACGCTTTCTGCCGGAACACCGTCCGCCCCTGGTCGTCCTGCTCGACGGCGAGGTCCAGCCAGGCCAGGCCCGGGAGCCGCATCTCGGCGCGCAGCCGCAGCAGCTTCTCGTCAGGGCGATCGACGACCTCCTCGACCCGCCACCAGTCGACGGTGTCGCCCACCCGCAGCTCGTACGGGTCGCGCCGGCCGCGGCGCAGGCCGGGACCTCCGCTGAACACGTCGAGCCAGCCGCGGACCTGCCAGGCCAGTGCCCACGAGTACCAGCCGTTGGCGCCCCCGACGCCCTTGATGACAGCCCACAGCGACCGCGTGCTCGCCCGCACCGTCGAGGCCCGCTCGTCCACGTAGAGGCTGCCACCGGCCCAGTCCGGGTCGCTGGGCAACGGATCCGAGGGTGCACCGGGTGTCGATGCGGAGGCCCAGCGGGTGGTCACGTCGGCCTCGCCGATCCGCTGGAGCGCGAGCCGGACGGCGCGGTCGAACCCGACGAGCCCGTCCGGCGGGTCCGGCACGTAGCGGACGATGTCCCGGTCCTTGACCACCACCTCGTGGACGAGGCTCTCGACGAGCGGGCGGGCGATGCTGTTCGGGACCGGTGTCACGACCCCGACCCAGTGCGACGACAACCGCGGCGACAGCAGGTTGACCGGCACGATGAGCCGGTGGGGGAGCCCGGCGACGGCGGCGTAGCGCTGCATCATCTCGTGGTAGGTGAGCACCTCGGGGCCGCCGATGTCGAAGGCCCGGTTGACGTCCGGCGGCATCGACGCGCTCCCGACGAGGTATCGCAGCACGTCGCGGATCGCGATCGGCTGGATGCGGGTGCGGACCCAGCGCGGCGTGATCATCACCGGGAGGCGCTCGGTGAGGTAGCGCAGCATCTCGAACGACGCGGAGCCCGATCCCAGGATGACCCCCGCGCGCAGCACGGTCGTGGGGACGCCGCTCGCGAGGAGGATCTCGCCGACCTCCTTGCGCGAGTCGAGGTGCCGCGACAGCAGCTCGCCCTCGGGGTACAGGCCTCCGAGGTAGACGATCCGCGCGACTCCGGCCTCGCGGGCGGCCTGCGCGAAGGTCAGCGCCGTCCGCCGGTCGGTGGACTCGAACCGGGGACCGGTGCCGAGACTGTGGATGAGGTAGTAGGCCACGTCCACACCCAGGAGGGCTCCTCGCACGGTGTCGAGGTCCGCGGCGTCGCCCTCGACCACCTCGATCCGCGCGAACCACGGGCGGTCCTGCAGCCGGCGGGCGTGCCGGGCCAGGGCGCGCACCCGGAACCCCGCCGCGAGCAGCTCCGGCACGAGCCGGCCGCCGATGTAACCGGTGACGCCGGTGACCAGCGCGAGCCGGCCTCCGCCGGGAGGCAGGCCTTCCTCCGGCACGTCACCGTCGGCGGCCGCAGCGGGGAGTTCGGGCACGCCACCAGTCTTCCGGCGCGGCGAAGCCGGCGCACTCCGAGCCCGGGGGCGCGGATCGCGGGCGGCGTCCGTGGTTGCATGGAGGGCGTGCCGGTCACCGAACCCGCCCTGACGACGCCCACCCCCGCCGCGCCGCGCGGGCCGCGCCGCGCCCTGCTCCTGGAGGGCATCCACCCGGATGCGGAGGACGTGCTGCGAACGGCCGGGTTCGCGGTGGCGGGCGAGAAGCGCGCCCTCGACGTCGTGCAGCTCGCGGACCGGATGACAGGGGTCACGCTGCTCGGCGTCCGGTCGGGGACGAACGTGCCCGAGAAGGTCCTCGACGTCGCCCCGGATCTGCTCGCCGTCGGCGCCTTCTGCATCGGTACCAACCAGATCGACCTGCGGGCGGCTGCCGAACGAGGTGTAGCGGTGTTCAACGCCCCGTTCTCGAACACGCGCAGCGTCGTCGAGCTCGCGCTGGCCGAGATCATCGCGCTGACGCGGCGGCTCACGGAGAAGGACACCGCCATGCACGCGGGCGTGTGGGACAAGTCGGCCCGGGGCAGCCACGAGGTGCGGGGCCGCAGGCTCGGCATCGTCGGTTACGGCAACATCGGCACGCAGCTCTCGGTGGTCGCCGAGGCGCTCGGCATGAGCGTGCTGTTCTACGACACGGCGGACCGGCTGGCGCTCGGCAACGCGCGCCGGTGCGCGTCGCTGGACGAGCTTCTCGACCACGCGGACGTCGTGACCCTGCACGTGGACGGACGGCCCGGCAACGCCGACCTCTTCGGAGAGGAGCAGTTCGCCCGGATGCGTCCGGGGTCGCTGTTCCTCAACCTCAGCCGCGGGTTCGTCGTCGACCACGCCGCGTTGCGGGAGCACATCGAGTCCGGCCACATCGCCGGTGCGGCCGTCGACGTCTTCCCGGAGGAGCCCGCCGGCCGCGCCGAGGCGTTCGAATCCCCGCTGCGCGGCTTGCCGAACGTCATCCTCACGCCGCACATCGGCGGCTCGACGGAGGAGGCCCAGCAGGACATCGGGGCCTTCGTCGCGGCCAAGCTGCTGGACTACGTCGAGACGGGTTCGACGAGGCTGTCGGTGAACCTTCCGCCCCTGGCGCTGCCGCGGGCGCCGGGCACGCGGCGGCTGCTGCACCTGCACCGCAACGTGCCGGGCGTGCTGGCCCGGGTCAACGGCGTGCTCGCCGGCCACGGCGTCAACATCGAGGCGCAGCTGCTCGGCACCCGGGACGACCTCGGGTACGCGGTCACCGACGTCCGGGTCGACTACGAGCAGGACGTCGTCCGCGAGCTCACCCGTCTGCCGGAGACGGTGCGGTTGCGGGTGCTGCCCTGAGCCGTCCCCCGGCGCAGCTACGACGGCTGATGGGCCGACGGCTGCTGGGACCCCGGGGACGAGGGCAGCACCGGCTGCTCCGGGTGCTGGCTCGTGCCGGCGGTCGAGCCCCCGGCCGGGGGTGGGCCTTCACCCTCCGCCGAGACCGCGGACTGGGGGTAGGCGACCTTGACGCCCTCGGCGTCGAATCGCTCCTTGATCCGGCGACGTAGCTCGCGGGCCACGGCCCACTGCTCCAGCGGCTGTGTCTTGACGACGAGGCGCAGCACCACACCGTCCGCGTCGACGGATTCCACACCCCACACCTCCGGCTCCTCCAGGACCATCGGGCCGAAGCGCTCGTCCGCACGCACGCGGTTCGCGACGTCCAGGAGCAGGTTCTCGGCGTGGGCCACGTCCTCGCGGTAGGCGATGCCGACGTCCAGGACCGCCCGGGCCCAACCCTGGGACTTGTTGCCGACCCGGGCGATCTGTCCGTTGCGGATGTACCAGACGGTGCCGTCGACGTCCCGGATCCTGGTGACCCGCAGCCCGACGGCCTCGACGACCCCGGACGCGTCCCCGAGGTCGACCACGTCCCCGACCCCGTACTGGTCCTCCACCAGCATGAACGCCCCCGAGATCACGTCCCGGACCAGCGCCTGAGCGCCGAAGCCCACGGCGATCCCCACGATCCCCGCGCTCGCCAGCAGGGGACCGGTGGGGATGCCGAGCGTGTCCAGGATCATGAGTGCTGCGATCACGCCGATGGTGGCCGTCCCGACGCTCTTCAGGAGCGACGCCACGGTGCGGGCGCGTTGCTCCCTGCGGGCGGAGGCCTTGGAGTTCGCGACCAGCGCGCTCGGCAGGCGGTCCTCGAAGCGCCCCAGCCCGGCGTGCCCGCTGATCACGCCGGCCGCCACCTTGTCCGTCACCCGGTTCAGCAGGAACCGGGCCAGGATCGCCACCAGGACGATGACGACGATCGTCAGCGGCGTCCCGAGGAGGACGTCGAACCAGTGACCCACCTGCTCGTCGGTCACGCCGGTGCCGGGGATGACAGCCGACGGCGTCGGGGACGGGGTCGCGGCTCCGGGCACCGCACGAGGGTAGCCGCCGATACCTCTGACCCCGTCGGACCGGCCCGCCCGACATGGGTCCGCCCTGGTCACAAGGTGGTGGTCTTGCTAGCCTTCCCCGGGGCGTCGCCGTGGCTTCGACGAGTCCTCGCCGTGGCGGGAGCCACTGCCGGGGGCGGCTCTCGCCACGGCAAGGGATCGGGGTGGTCGGTGAGCGAGCCTCACGCCCGAGACGGCGGACGTGGCGCCGTGCCCGTTCGAGCCGTCCCGGCCGACGGCCTCGGGCTGGCCCTGACCCTGATCCCCGATGCGGCCCTGGTGGTCGACGGCAGCGGCACGATCGTGTCGGTGAACGATCAGGCCGAACGTCTGTTCGGCTACGCCAGCGGCGCACTCGTCGGCGCCAGCGTCGACACGCTCGTCCCCGAGCCCGTGCGCCACCGGCACCGCGGGCACCGGCGGGCGTTCACGGCTGCTCCTCAGACCCGTCCCATGGGCGCCGGCATGGAACTCACCGGACGCCGTGCGGACGGCAGCGAGGTTCGGCTGGACATCAGCCTCGCGCCCGTCATGAGTGAGGGCGACCTCCTGGTGGTGGCCGCCATCCGCGACCTCAGCTCGTTTCGGCAGGCCGCCGCCACTGCGGAGCTGGCCGCCCAACAGGCCGCCCTGCGGCGGGTCGCGACGCTGGTCGCGCGGGGACTGCCGGCGCAGGAGGTCTTCGCCGTCGTGACCGAGGAGGCTCGGCGGCTGCTGGACGTCGACCTGGTCTCCATGGACCGCTACGACCCCGACGGCACGGTCACGGTCCTGGCTGCGAGGCCGGCCACCCTCGGCACCAGGTGGAGCATCGGGGGGCGCAACGTGTCCACCTTGGTGTTCCAGACAGGCCGTCCCGCGCGGATCGACGACTACGGCGAGGCCTCCGGCCCAGGGGCGGTCCCCACCCGCGATTGGGGCGTGCGGTCGGCGGTCGGCGTGCCGATCACCATCGAGGGCCGGCTGTGGGGGGTGATGTTCGTCGCGTCCAGGCGCGCGCGGTCCCTGCCTGCGGACACCGAGGCCCGGCTGGCCGACTTCACCGAGCTGGCGGCCACCGCGATCGCCAACGCCGAAGCCCACGCCGCCCTGACCGCGTCCCGGGCGCGCATCGTGACCGCCGCCGACGCCGCGCGCCAGCGCATCGAGCGCGACCTGCACGACGGCACCCAGCAGCGGCTGGTCTCCCTGGTGCTGCAGCTTCGCACCGTGCGTGCCGAGGTGCCGGCCGGGGCCGAGGAGGTGGCCGCGCGACTGGACCAGATCGCCGCCGAACTGTCCGAGGTCGTCGACGAGGTGCGCGAGTACGCCCGAGGCATCCACCCGGCGATCCTCGCCAGGGGCGGCCTCGGGCCTGCGCTCACGGTGCTCGCCAAGCGCTCGCCCGTCCCGGTCGACATCGACGTGCGCATCGACGGCCGGCTCCCCGAGCCCGCGGAGGTCTGCGCGTACCTGGTCGTCTCGGAGGCGCTCACCAACGCGGCCAAGCACGCCCACGCGGCCGCCATCGTGGTGGAGGCGGTGACGGACGGGGATCTGCTGCGCGTCCTCGTCCAGGACGACGGCGCCGGTGGCGCCCGCTTCGACACGGGGTCGGGTCTGCTCGGGCTGAGGGACCGGGTCGACACCCTCGGGGGTCGGCTGACCCTCCACAGCCCGCGAGGTGAGGGCACCTCGGTCATCGTTCAGCTGCCGCTCACGAGCCGAGGCGAAGACCCGTCCACCGCGCCGTGAACGCCAGCGTGTCGGCCGCGAGCTCGACCGAGCGGGACAGCGCCCGGGCGGCGTGGCCGACGTCCTTCTCGCGTCTGATGAGGACGGGCCGTGTCCCGGACGTCGCGTGTTGCAGCGCGGCGCACATCTTGCGCGCGTGCAGCGGGTCGACCCGGGTGTCGCCGTCGAACACCGTGAAGAGCACGGCGGGATAGTCGACCCCCGCCCGGACGTGGTGGTACGGCGAGTAGGACAGCAGCCAACGGAGCTGCTCCGGGTCGTCCGCCGAGCCGAACTCGACGTTCCAGGTCGCGCCCAGGCCGAACTTCTCGTATCGGACCATGTCGAGCAGCGGCGCGGAGCAGGTCACCGCGGCGTAGAGCTCGGGCCGCTGGGTGAGTGCGGCCCCGACCAGGAGCCCCCCGTTCGACCCCCCGCTGATGGCGAGCCGGTCGGAGGTGGTCCATCCGTCGGCGATGAGCCTCTCGGCGGCGGCGTGGAAGTCGTCGAAGACGTTCTGCTTGCTCGCCAGCATCCCGGCGCGGTGCCAGGCTTCGCCCTGCTCGGACCCACCGCGGAGGTTGGCCACGGCGTACACCCCGCCGGCCTCGACCCAGGCCAGGATCGTGGCCGAGTAGCCCGGCGTCATCGGGACGCCGAACCCGCCGTACCCGTACAGGATCGCCGGGCGCGGCTCGGCGGGTGCCCCGCCCGCGCCGGCGGCGTCGTCGCGGGCGAGCACGAACATGCGCACCGTCGTACCGTCCCTCGAGGTGTACCTCACCTGCCGGGTGAGGACCTCGGGGACGGATTCCACCACCCCCGGCGGCCTGCTGAAGAGCGTCACCGAGCCGTCGCGGCCGTCGTAGCGGTACACGTGCGGGAGCGTGGTGTGGTCGGTGTAGCTGAACCACATCTCGTGACCGCCTTCCGGCCGGCCGACCAAGCCGCCGACCGAGCCGAGGCCGGGGAGGGGGAGGCGGCCGGCAGGCCCGGGCAGTGGCTCCCCGGTCGCCAGCTCGTGCACTGTGATCTCGGACACCGCGTGTCGGGTCCACGAGGCCACGAGTAGCGGACGGTCGGCGAGCTCGAGCCCGTCGAGGATCACGTAGTCCTCGAGCACGGCCTCCGGGTCCTGGGGGAGCAGGTCCCGCCACGTGGCCGGGCCGGGGTCGGACGGTGAGGTGACCGCGAGCCGGCCGCGGGGGGCGTCCAGGTCGGTGGCGACGTAGAGCCGCCCGTCTCGCCCGACGTGTGGGCCGACGTGGGCGTCGAGGCCGGCGGCCACGATGGACAGGACGGGGGCAGCGGGATCGAGCGGGGAGCCGTCGGCGAGCGTGAGCGGCGCGATCCAGGCGTCGTTGCGCGGCTCGGTGCCGGTCGCGGCGGTCACCACCAGCCAGCGGCCGTCCCTGGATACCGACACCCCGTAATAGCTGCGGATGTCGCGGCCCGCACCGAAGATCTCGGCGTCCGTGGCGGGATCGGCGCCCAGCCGGTGGAACCACACCCGGCGGTGGAACTGCCGCTCGTCCACCGGCAGGCCGGCCGGGTCGAGACGCCGCACGTAGTAGTAGCCCTTGCCGCCGGGCAGCCAGGCGACGGGGGAGTAGCGGGCGCGGTCGATCGGCCCCTCGACCTGCTCGCCGGTGGCGATGTCGAGCACCTGCAGCAGGCTCTCCTCCGTGCCGCCCTCGGAGAGCTGGTAGGCGAGCAGGTCGCCCTCGACGCTGGGTTGCCAGGCGTCGAGAGTGGTCAGGCCGGTGGGGTCGAGCGCCATCGGGTCGACGAGGACACGCTCGGGCCGGTCGACCCCGTCGACCCCGTCGACCCGGTCGACTCGGTCGACCCCGTCGATGGTGAGCAGCACGCCGTGCTCCTGCGTGCCCTCCCGCCGGACGAAGAACCGCCGGTCGCCCCGCCATACCGGGACACCGACGACGCCGGCCGAGAGCAGCTCGCGGACGCGCCCGGCGAGGGCGGTACGCCCCGGCCAGGTGTCCGCCTGGACCGCGAAGAGCGCGTCCTGCGCCTGCGACCACGCCTCGGTGCGCGGGTCCTCCGGGTCCTCCAGCCAGCGGTAGGGGTCGGCGACGGAGTACCCGTGCAGCTGCTCGACGAGGTCCAGCCGGTCGGCGTCCGGGGAGCCGGGGCGCTCGGGAAGGGTCACCGGGCCACCCTAGGTGGACCCGGCGGGACCGGCCTCACCGGAACGGCTCCGCGCTCGCTCTGGCAGGATTCCTGGTCGTGAGCGCGCAGCCACGCAGGCCCGGACCCGCGGACGGCGACCCCGAATCGGCCTCCCGGGCGAAGCCCGTCGGGGCCGATGAGCCGGACGTCGCGCCGGCTGACCTCGACCCGGACGTGGAGTTCGGCGACGAGTCCGAGGACGAGGCCCTCGCCCGGGAGACCGCCGCCGGGGTGGAGGTGGACACCGGGTCGGACACCGGGTCGGACATCGGGTCGGACATCGGGTCGGACATCGGGTCGGGCGCTTCGGGTCGGGTCGGTCGCTGCGGGGCGGGCGGGTGTGCCAGGCTCGGGGCGTGATCGTGGGAGT
>DATKNA010000320.1:0-17674 GCA_035541595.1 Kineosporiaceae bacterium
GCCAAGGGCAAGACCGTGGCGCAGGGCATGTTCGACGCCGGCGCGGACGTCGTGTACGCGGCCGCGGGCGGCTCGGGCGCGGGAGCCTTCGAGGCGGCCTCGGCGTCCAAGAAGCTCGCGATCGGCGTCGACTCCGACCAGTACCTGACCGCGCCCGCCGCAGTGAAGGCCGTCATCCTCACCTCGATGCTCAAGCACGTCGACGTCGCCGTGTACGACTACATCAAGGCCGACGCCAGCGGCACGCCGCTGCGTGGCACACAGCGGTTCGACCTCAAGGCGGACGGCGTCGGCTACTCGACGTCGAACAGCATCGTCCAGCCGTACACGGCCAAGGCCGACGAGTACAAGCAGAAGATCATCTCTGGTCAGATCCAGGTTCCCGAGAAGCCATAGTCGGCACGCGGACCTGCTTCAACGGGTCCGGCCGGGCGCGGTAGCGTTCGGCCGGACCCGTTGCCGTCGGTACCTTCCGACCCCGCTGCCGGTCCCTTCGGGTAGGAGGCTCGCCATCGCTACGCCGAGCGACACCGGCGCCGTCGCCGGGACGGACTCCTCACCTCCCGCGGTGGAGCTGCGAGGCATCACGAAGCGGTTCCCCGGCGTGGTTGCCAACCGTGACATCGACATCACCGTGACCCGCGGCAGCGTGCACGCCATCGTCGGCGAGAACGGCGCCGGCAAGTCCACCCTGATGAAGATCCTTTACGGGATGCTGCGGCCGGACGAGGGCGTCATCGAGGTGGACGGCCGGCCGGTCACCTTCGCCAACCCGTCCGACGCCATCGCCCGCGGGATCGGCATGGTGCACCAGCACTTCATGCTCGCGGACAACTTCACCGTCCTCGAGAACGTCGTGCTCGGGGCGGAGCCCCGCACGGGGGTCCGGCTGGACGTCGCGACCGCGCGGCGCCGCATCCGTGAGCTCGGCGAGCAGTACGGGCTCGACGTCGACCCCGACGTGCTGGTCGAGGACCTCGGCGTGGGCGAGCGCCAGCGGGTGGAGATCCTCAAGGTGCTCTACCGGGGGGCCCGGATCCTCATCCTCGACGAGCCGACCGCCGTGCTCGTCCCGCAGGAGGTCGAGGACCTGTTCCGCGCCCTCCGTGAGCTCAAGGCCGAGGGCCTGTCGATCATCTTCATCTCGCACAAGCTCGATGAGGTGCTCGCCGTCGCGGACGTCATCACCGTGATCCGCCGCGGGACCACCGTCGGGACCGTGGCCCCCGAGGGGACGACGGCGCGTCAGCTCGCCGAGCTCATGGTCGGCAGTGAGCTGCCGTCGCCGGCGACCACCGAGTCCACCGTCACCGCCGTACCGCAGCTCACCGTCGAGCACCTCAGGCTGACTGCTCCGGGCGGCCGGGCCGTGCTCGACGACATCGGCTTCACGATCCACCGTGGCGAGGTCCTGGGGATCGCCGGCGTCGAGGGCAACGGCCAGGCCGAGCTCGTCGAGACGCTGCTCGGGACGCGGGCCGCGACCGGCGGCCGGGTGCTGCTCGGGGACCAGGACATCACCGGTTGGTCGACCCGGCGGCGGCGCGAGGCCGGGATCGGGTACATCCCGGAGGACCGCTCGCGCTACGGCCTGCTGCTCGAGGCGCCGCTCTGGGAGAACCGGATGCTCGGCCACCAGACGCAGACCCCCAACGCCCGCGGCCCGCTCATCGACCGCCGCGGCGCCCGGGAGGACACCGAGCGCATCGTGCGCGAGTACGACGTGCGGACACCGTCGGTCGACGTGCTCGCGTCCGCGCTCTCCGGCGGCAACCAGCAGAAGCTCATCGTCGGCCGGGAGATGAGCAACGAGCCGGCCGTGCTGCTCGCGGCCCACCCGACCCGGGGGGTCGACGTCGGCGCCCAGGCGGCGATCTGGGACCAGCTGCGCGCCGCCCGGGCCCTCGGTCTGGCGGTGCTGCTGATCAGCGCCGACCTCGACGAGCTCATCGGCCTCTCGGACAGCCTCCGGGTGATCCTGCGCGGGCGGCTCGTGGCGGCCTTCGACCCCAAGCACGTGACGCCTGAGCAGCTCGGCTCGGCCATGACCGGGGCAGGAGGTGAGGCGGCGTGAGAGTGCTGCGACGCATCGCGCTCGTCCTCGCCGCCCCGGTGCTGGCGATCGTCTTCAGCCTCGCCGTCACCTCGATCGTGCTGCTGACGATCAAGGCGTCGCCACTCGACACCTTCCGGACGATGTTCGACTACGCGATGCAGCCGCGGACCCAGGTTCTGATCATCAACTCGGCGGTCACGTACTACTTCGCCGCCGTCGCGGTGGCCGTCGGGTTCCGCATGAACCTGTTCAACATCGGCGTCGACGGCCAGTACCGGCTCGCCGCCATGCTGGCGGCCTCGGTCGGCGGCGCCGTCACGCTGCCGGCGCCGCTGCACGTCGGTCTCATTCTCGTCACCGCGATGCTCGTCGGCGGTCTGTGGGCGGCCGTCGCGGCGGTCCTCAAGGTGCGCCGCGGGGTCAGCGAGGTCATCTCGACGATCATGCTCAACTTCGTCGCGACCGGGCTCATCGCCTACCTGCTGGCGCCGGGTCGCCTCGCGGTCACGACGCAGGGGT
This sequence comes from Kineosporiaceae bacterium, assembly GCA_035541595.1. Classification (GTDB taxonomy): domain Bacteria; phylum Actinomycetota; class Actinomycetes; order Actinomycetales; family Kineosporiaceae; genus DATKNA01. Next base: position 2,576 of record DATKNA010000320.1, read on the forward strand.
CGAACAACCTGGGCACCAAGCCGATCCCGCCGTCCGGTCAGGTGCCGGGCATCTCGCTCGTCCCCGGGACCCAGGCGCAGGTGTACGGCCTCATCGTGCTGGCGGTCATCGTCGGCGTCGCCTTCTGGTTCGTGCTCAACCGGACCAGGTTCGGGTTCGACCTGCGGGCGACCGGCATGAGCGAGGCGGCGGCCGTGGCCAGCGGCGTGGACGTGCGCCGGATGGTGGTCGCGGCGATGGTCATCTCCGGTGCGGTCGCCGGCCTGGTCGGCATGCCCCAGCTGCTCGGCGCCTCCTACACCTACTCGCTGGACTTCCCGGCCGGCCTCGGCTTCACCGGCATCGCCATCGCGCTGCTCGGGCGGAACAACCCGGTCGGGATCGCCGTGGGTTGCCTCCTGTGGGGCTTCCTCGACAACTCCGCGCAGATCCTCAACCTCCAGGACATCCCGGTCGAGATCGTCCAGATCACCCAGGGGGTCATCGTCCTGTCCGTCGTCGTCGCCTACGAGCTCGTCCGCCGGTACCGGGTCGTGGCCGAGCAGCGTGACGTCGCCCGGGCGCTCGCCGCCACGACCCCGCAGGCGGCGGCCGTCGCGGAGGGGGCCCAGTCATGAGCCTGACCAACGACCGCGCCGTCGACTCCGAGATCCGGGCGGCGCCGCTGCGGGAGCGTGGATTCAGGGACTGGCGCTCGGTCCTCACGGCGGTCGGCGCCGGCATCCTGCTGCTCTCCGTCGTCCGGGTGATCACCGGTGCGGAGGCGCTCACCTCGGCCGGCACGGTCGGGGCTGCCCTGGGCGCCACCGTGCCGATCGCGATGGCCGGCCTCGGCGGCCTCTGGTCGGAGCGGTCCGGGGTGGTCAACATCGGGCTCGAGGGCATGATGATCCTCGGCACGTTCGGGGCCGGGTGGATCGGTTGGCAGCACGGGCCGTGGGCCGGCCTGGTCACGGGGGTCGCCTTCGGCGCGGTGGGGGGCCTCGTGCACGCGATCGCCACCGTCACGTTCGGCGTCGACCACATCGTCTCCGGCGTCGCCGTCAACATCCTCGGCCTCGGCGTCACCCGATTCCTGGCCTCGATCCTGCTCGAGGGCACGCCAGGTGGGGGCTCGACGCAGTCGCCGCCGATCCAGCCCGTCGGATCGTTCTCGGTGCCCGGGTTCAGCTCGCTGGACACCGTGGAGAAGAAGCACTGGCTGCTCGTCTCCGACGTCGCCGGCGTCGTCCGCGGGGTGACGACGAACCTGTCCTACCTCACGATCATCGCGCTGCTGCTGGTCCTGCTGACGTACCTCGTGCTGTGGCGGACGGCCTTCGGGCTCCGGCTGCGCTCCTGCGGCGAGGACCCGTACACGGCGGAGTCGCTGGGCGTGAACGTGTACCGCTACAAGTACGCCGGTGTCCTGATGTCCGGCGCGCTCGCCGGGTTCGGCGGGGCGTTCCTCGCGATCGTCGCCGCGAACATCTACCGGGAGGGCCAGACCGGCGGTCGCGGGTACATCGGCCTCGCGGCCATGATCTTCGGCAACTGGCGACCGGGCGGCCTGCTCGCCGGCGCGGGGCTCTTCGGCTACACCGACGCCCTGCAGCTGCGCAGTGCCGCCGCCGTGCACGCGCTGCTGCTGATCATCGCGGTCGCGCTGCTCGGGGGGGCGGCCTGGCAGGCCTGGCGCCGCCGGTTCGTCAGCGCCGCCGTCCTCGCCGTCATCGGTGCCGGTCTGCTCGCCTGGTACCTGCGCACGGACAGCCTGCCCGGCCAGGTCACCTTCGTCGCGCCCTACGTGACCACGCTGCTCGTGCTCGCCGTGGCCTCGCAGCGACTGCGGATGCCGAAGGCCGACGGTCAGATCTACCGCCGAGGGCAGGGCAGGTGAGCCGCCGCGGTCCAATCGGCCGTCCGGACCGGACGGTCGACTGGACCGCCCTGCGGTCGGCGGCCCGCAAGGTCAAGGAGCGTGCCTACGCGCCGTACAGCGACTTCCGGGTCGGCGCGGCGGGGCTCGCCGACGACGGCCGGATCGTCGTCGGCTGCAACGTCGAGAACGCGGCCTACGGGGTGGGCCTGTGCGCAGAGTGCGGCATGGTCTCCGCGCTGCACGCCGGCGGTGGCGGCCGCCTGGTGGCGGTGTCCTGCGTCGGTCCGGCCGGTGACCCGCTGATGCCCTGCGGGCGGTGCCGGCAGCTGCTCTGGGAGAACGGCGGGCCGGACCTGCTGCTGGAGACGCCGCGTGGCGTGGTGTCGATGACGCAGGTCTTGCCGGACGCGTTCGGGCGCGAGGACCTGGAGCGGGTCGAGGGCTGAGGTCTGCGGCCGCGCCGGAGCCGAGCTCACCGGCCCGTGATCGGGCCCGAGCACCCGGCCGGTGCGCGTACGTTGAGGATGTGCACGCTATCGAGCCCGTCGACAACCTGCCGGCGCGGTGACCACCGGTCCGTTCGACCCGGCGGATCCGCGGTTCCTCGCCGACCCGTACCCGACGTTCGCTCGGCTGCGCGCCCGGGGGCCGGTGCACTGGCACGAGGGTCTCGGCATGTTCGTCGCCGTCTCGCACCGTGCCGCTGACGTCGTGCTGCGCGACCGCGCGCTCGGGCGCCTCTGGCGTGACAAGGAACCCGCCGAGCTGTACCCGGCGTTCAATCTCCTGCACCGCAGGTCGATCCTCGAGAGCGAGCCGCCCACACACACCCGGCTGCGCCGGCTCGTCGCGGGCGCGTTCGGGCGTGGTCACGTCGAACGGATGCGGCCCTGGATCTCGGAGCTCGCCGACAGCCTCGTCACGCAGTTCGCCGAGAGGGCCCGCGTGGATGGGTCGGCCGACCTGCTCGCCCTCGTCGCGGAGCCGCTCCCCGTCGAGGTCATCGCCCAGCTGCTCGGCGTCCCCGCCGCGGACCGGGCGAACCTGCGGCCCTGGTCCAACGCCATCGTCAAGATGTACGAGTACGGCCTGCCCCTGGAGGGCCGCGTGGAGGCCGAGACGGCCGCCCGCCTGTTCGTCGCGTACCTGCGCTCGCTGGTGGCGGACCGCCTGGCCGCGCCCCGGGAGGAGGACCTGGTCACGGACCTCGTCGTGGCCGCCTCGGGGGCCGACCGGCTGACCGAGGACGAGATCGTGGGCACCTGCGTGCTCCTGCTCATGGCCGGCCATGAGGCGACCGTCAACGTGATCGGCAATGGCATGCTGGCCATGCTGCGCAACCCCGGTCAGTGGCGGCGCATGGTGGACGACGCCGACCTGGTGATCCCGGCCGCCGAAGAGATGATCCGCTACGACTCGTCCCTGCAGATCTTCGAACGGACCGCCACCCGCCCCGTGGAGGTCTTCGGGACCAGGGTCGACGCCGGTCAGAAGATCGCCGCCCTGCTCGGCGCCGCCAACCGCGACCCGGAGGCCTTCGACGAGCCCGATCGGTTCGACATCGGCCGGACGCCCAACCCCCATGTCGGGTTCGGCGCCGGGATCCACTTCTGCCTGGGCGCTCCGCTGGCCCGGGTCGAGGTCCAGGCGGTGCTGGCCGCCCTCCGGCGCCGGCTGCCTCGCGCGCGGCTCGCGGCCGAGCCGACCCGCCGGCCCGAGTTCGTGATCCGGGGTCTCACCGGCCTGCAGGTGTCGGACGGACGCGACGGCTCCGCGCCTCGCCACCGGCGCGGACTCCGGGACGACGCCACCCGCCGAGGCGGTGAGCCGGGAGGACCCGATCCCGGCTCTAGCATGGCGACCATGACCGAGCCCTTCGCGGCCGTCGACGTCATCAGGCGCAAGCGCGACGGCGGGGAGCTCGGCGACGAGCAGATCGACTGGGTGGTCGACGCGTACACCCGCGGCGCCGTCGCCGAGGAGCAGATGGCCGCCTTGGCGATGGCGATCCTGCTCAACGGGATGACCCGGCGGGAGATCTCCCGCTGGACGGCGGCCATGATCGCGACGGGGGAGCGGCTCGACTTCTCCGACCTGGGGCGGCCGACGGCGGACAAGCACTCCACCGGCGGCGTCGGCGACAAGATCACGTTGCCGTTGGCTCCGCTGGTGGCCGCGCACGGCGTCGCGGTCCCGCAACTCTCCGGCCGCGGCCTCGGCCACACCGGCGGCACGCTGGACAAGCTGGAGTCGATCCCCGGCTGGCGGGCCTCGCTGAGCACCGAGGAGATGACGGCGCAGCTGCGGGACGTCGGGGCGGTGGTCTGCGCGGCGGGCGGTGGGCTCGCCCCCGCGGACCGCAAGCTGTACGCGCTGCGCGACGTCACGGCCACCGTCGAGTCGATCCCGCTGATCGCCAGCTCGATCATGAGCAAGAAGATCGCCGAGGGGACCGGGGCCCTGGTGCTCGATGTCAAGGTCGGGTCCGGGGCGTTCATGCGGACGGCGGACGCCGCCCGCGACCTCGCCCGGACGATGGTGGACCTCGGCACCGACGCCGGCGTCCGGACGGTCGCCCTGCTCACCGACATGTCGACCCCGCTGGGGCTGACCGCGGGCAACGCCCTGGAGGTCAGGGAGTCGCTGGACGTCCTGGCCGGCGGCGGCCCGCCGGATGTCGTCGAGCTCACGCTCGCCCTGGCCCGGGAGATGCTGGCCGCCGCCGGTCGTGACGGCGCCGACCCGGCGGACGCGCTGGCGGACGGGCGGGCGATGGACACCTGGCGACGGATGATCACTGCGCAGGGCGGGGATCCGGACGGCCCGCTGCCCGTGGCGCGGGAGACGCATGCGGTGCTGGCCCCCGCGGACGGCGTCCTCGTCCGGCTCGACGCCCTCGCCGTCGGCACGGCCGCCTGGCGCCTGGGCGCCGGCCGCTCCCGGAAGGAGGATCCGGTGCAGGCGGCCGCGGGCGTCGAGCTGCACGCCAAGCCCGGCGCGAAGGTCAGGGGCGGCGAGCCGTTGCTCACGCTGCACACCGACACGCCGGAACGCTTCGAGGCCGCGCTGCGTGACCTCCGGGGCGGTGTCGAGATCGCCCCGGAAGGGTCCCGGCCGGCGCCCGGCCCGCTGGTCCTGGACCGGATCGCCTGACCTGAGCGTGCCGAGGTGAGCCAGGACAGCCGGCGGCCGGCCGACGGCCGCCGCCCACGGTCGCTGTACAGCCGGGGCGTCGAGCCCGATCCGCGGTTCTCGATGGCCAACGAGCGGACGGCGCTCGCGTGGGTCCGCACCGCGCTCGCGTTCGTCGCCGGTGGGGTAGGCCTCACCTCGGTCGCCCGGTTGGCGAACATGTCCCGGGCCTTCGACGTCGTCGCCGTCGCGCTCTGTGTCGCCGGCGCCGCGCTCGCCGTGGTCGCGGTGGTCGGCTGGCGGCGGCGCGAGCTCGCCATGCGGCTGGACCAGCCGCTGCCGGCGCCGGTGGCCCTGCCCTGGCTCGGCGGCGCCGTCGCCGTGGCCGCGCTCGTCCTCGCCGGCTACCTGCTGTCGAGGGCCTAGCGATGGCCCGGGACCCCGGCCTGCAAGCCGAGCGCACTCGGCTGGCGTGGCAGCGCACGGGGGTCGCCGGCACGGTGGTCGGTTCCGCTGCCGCGCTCTCCGCCGCGCACCGGGGCGACGCCGGCGTTCTGCTGATCGCGGTCCTGGCCTGCCTGGTCGCCGGGGTCGCGACCCTCGCCGGGAGCCGGCTCCCCCCGGAGGAGCCGTACGGCCGGCTGGTGCTCGGCGCCGCGGTGACGATCGCGATCGCCGTCGCCGGCGTCACCCTCGCGATCACCTGAAGGGTTCACCCGCCTCGCGCCGCCCCGCCGAGGTCGCCGCGCCTCAGGCCGGCGGGGTGGGGCGGACGACGACGGCCGTGCCGTAGGCGCAGATCTCGGTGCCCATCCCCCCGAACTCGCTGGTGTCGAACCGCATCGCGACGACGGCGTTCCCGCCCTTGGCCTGCGTCTCGTCCACGAGCCGGTCGATCGCCTGCTGACGGCCTTGCACCAGCATCGTCGTCATGCCCCGCAGCTCGCCGCCCACCAGCGCCTTCAGTCCCGCGCCCAGCTGCGAGCCCACGTTGCGCGAGCGGACCGTGAGCCCGAACACCTCGCCGATCACCTTCGTGATCTGGAACCCCGGCAGCTCGTTCCCGGTCGTTATCAGCATGCTGCGCACGGTAGTGCCGAGCGCCCGGCGTCCGGCACGTCAGCACGCGGGAACACGCGACGAGCGTCACGCTGCGCGGCGTCCCGTCCGGCTAGGGTCGGGGCGATGAGCACGGCCGACCCCTTCTCCGCCACAGCCTCCACCGGCACGCCGGCACGGCCGCCGGTCCCGCCGGGCGGCCCGTTCAGCGCGACCGACGCGATCTTCGTCACGGCTCCGAAGGCCCTGCTGCACGACCACCTCGACGGTGGCCTGCGTCCCCGTACCGTCGTCGAGCTGGCCGCGGACATCGGTCATCCCCTGCCGGCCCAGGACCCGCAGGGGCTGGCGGACTGGTTCGTCCGGCAGTCGTCCTCCGGCTCCCTCGAGCGCTACCTCACGACCTTCGAGCACACCGTCGCGGTCATGCAGTCGCCGGACGCGCTCGCCCGGGTGGCCCGGGAGTGCGCGCTCGACCTCGCCGCCGACGGGGTCGTGTACGCCGAGGTGCGGTACGCACCCGAGCAGCACCTCGAGCGCGGGCTGACGCTCGACGAGGTGGTCTTCTCCGTGCAGGAGGGCTTCGACGACGGTTGCGCCGAGGCCGCGGCCGGCGGCCGGCCGATCCGGGTCGGCGCGCTGGTCACGGCCATGCGGCACGCCGCGCGCAGCCGAGAGATCGCCGAGCTCGCCGTGCGGCATCGCGATCGCGGCGTCGTCGGGTTCGACATCGCGGGGGCCGAGGCGGGCTACCCGCCGTCCCGGCACCTCGACGCCTTCGACCACCTGCATCGCGAGAACTTCCACGTGACGATCCACGCGGGGGAGGCGTTCGGGCTGCCGAGCATCTGGGAGGCCGTGCAGGTGTGCGGCACCGACCGGTTGGGGCACGGCGTGCGGATCGTCGACGACGTCGAGCTGCTGGGCGGCCGGGACCGGTTCGGCCGGCCGCGGGCGCACCTCGGCCGGCTGGCGGCCTGGATCCGGGACGCGCGGATCCCGCTCGAGCTCTGCCCGTCGAGCAACGTCCAGACGGGAGCCGCGGCCACCGTGGCGGAGCACCCCGTGACGATGCTCAAGGACCTGCGGTTCCGGGTGACGGTGAACACCGACAACCGGCTGATGTCGGCGACGTCGACGAGCCGCGAGCTGGAGCTGCTGGCCAAGGAGGCCGGCTGGACGCTGGCGGACGCCCGATGGGTGACGATCAACGCGCTGAAGAGCGCGTTCATCCCGTTCGACGAGCGGCTCGCGCTCATCGAGGACGTCGTCAAACCCGGGTACGCCGCCCTCGGCGTCCCGGCCTGACCCGGGCGGGCTCCGTCGGAGGTCATGCGTAGGAGTGGTCCGGCAGCCCCTCGAGCTCGAAGCCCAGCTCGTCGGCGTAGCACCACACCCAGTCCTCGCCCGGCTCGAACGACTGGACGAGCGGGTGCCCGACGGCGTGGTAGTGCGCGGTCGCGTGCCTGTTGGGCGAGTTGTCGCAGCAGCCCACGTGGCCGCAGGTCAGGCACATCCGCAGGTGGACCCAGCGGCCGCCGATCCGCAGACAGTCCTCACAACCCTGCGAGGACGGCTCCGCGTCCAGGTTCACCGCATCGAGGTGAGAGCAGATCGTCCCGTCGTCCGGCATGTCCCCATCCTGCCGCAGATCGGTCCTGCCCCAGCGATCCGCCGGCCACCGATCATGTCTCGGCGTCGCGGAGGCCCGCAGTCCTTCGGTCCACGACACCCTCACCGCCCACGGGCGAGGAAAGGACCTTCGTCTCTGGGCGGTCTGCCCCGTCGCGCCTAGCGTCGAGCCTGCAGACGCACGGAACCAGGCCCCGGATGACCATGGCTCCGGCCCCGTCCATGAGGAGGCGGTCGGGATGGCGACGTCCGCGCAGGACCGGCAGACGCCGGTCGGGGTGATCGCGGCCGGGCGATCGTCGTCGACCCGTCGTGCACCCGGATCGGCCCGGCGTCGACGCGTTCCCGCCGGTGGGCGGGGCGCACTCGGCTCGCCTTCACCGTGCGCGCCGGGCCGGGGGAGTCGCGTGACTCGTGCACTGCCGAGAGGGGTGGGCGATCATGCTGAACGAGCATGAACGGCACCAGCTGGAAGCCATCGAAGAAGTGCTGCTTCGCGATCCGGACCTCTCCGCCTGCTTCGGCCAGGACCGTCCACGTGCTGTTCCTCGCCGGTACCCGCGGCCCCGTTGCCTGGTCATCCCGGGCGTCCTGATCATGGCGACCGCCACCTTCTTGGGCCTCGGCGGAGTCTTCGCCCAAGGCCTCGGACTGGTCGCCCTCGGGTTGGTCTGGTCGACCGCGACCAACGCCCTCGTCCGGGGGCGGGTGAATCGGTCTCTCAAGCACTGCGTGGAGGCTCTCGACCAGTCATGGTTCCGACCGCCCTTGTAGCTCGGCGGCCTCGTGGTCCTCGAGGCCGTCGAGACTGCGCCCCTGCCGGGCAGTCGTGACCGGCACGACGCCGGTGACGACCGGCATCGCGTGCGGGAACACCCGGGAAGAAGGTGGTCAGGCGTGCTCACCATCGGTGTGGAGGAGGAATTCCTGCTGCTCGTCCCGGACGGCGCCCCGGCACCCGCCGCGCCGGATCTGCTGCGCCTGACCCGCGACGCCGCGGGCCCCGGTCAGATCAAACCCGAGCTGATGACCTTCCAGATCGAGGCGGTCACCGGGGTGTGCGGGCACCTCCATGACGTCGAGGACCAGCTGACCCGGCTGCGCCGAACGCTTCGCGAGGCCGGTCACGCCGTCGGTGTCCGGCTCGTCGCCGCCGGATCGTCGCCGTTCGTCGACCCGGGGCTGGTCATGCTCACCGACGTGGCCCGGTACCGTCGGCTCGCGGCCGGATTCCCCGTCGCGACGGCCGCGGGGGGCACCTGCGCGTGCCACGTCCACGTCGGGATGGACGATCGTGACCTCGGGGTACAGGTCCTCAACCGGCTACGGCCGTGGCTGCCCACGCTGCTCGCGATGACCGGGAACTCCCCCCATGCGAACGGAACGGACACCGGTTGGGACAGTGTTCGCTACTGTCGTCAGCTGAGCTGGCCGACGTTCCGGCCGCCACCGGCCGTGGTGGACGCCCACAGCTACGACCGCACCGTGACCAGGCTGATGCGCCGCGGGGTGGCACTGGACCCACGCAGCGTCTACTTCCTCGCCCGGCTCTCGCCGCGCTACCCCACGCTCGAAGTCCGGGTGGCCGACGCCTGTCTCACCGTTCAGGACGCCGTGCTGCTCGCCGGGGTCGTCAGGGGGCTGGTCACCACCCTCGCCGCCGACGTCCGGCTCGATCGCCCGTCCGTCGCACCGGCCGCCAGCGGATCACTACGCCGGCAACTGCTCGCGGCAGCCCACCACGGGCTGGCGAGCGCCACCGTCAGCCCCGGGACGGCACCGTCGACGCCCGCCTCCCCCGCGCCCACGGATCCGCAGCTGTCCCGCGTGGTGGACGCGATCCTGCCGGCGCTCGAGGCGGCCGATGACGCCGAGACGGTCCTCCCGGGACTGGACCGTCTCCAGCGCCTCGGCACGGGGGCGCAGCAGCAGCGCGCGCTGAAGGCCGCGACCCGATCCCGGGTGGCGTTCGTATCCGCCCTGGCCGACGTGACAGCGCCACTGTCCGCCGTGCCCGCCGCCAGGTGAGGCTTCCCGGTCACGGCCCCTTGGGTGTCGGTTGGATCGAGTGGTGGCTGCAGCTCGGCCCCGTCACGGCCGCTCACGCGATGAGGACCAACGCCGGCCTGACCACTGTCGCCACCGTCACAGACCTAGCAGCGGGGCAGCCGATGGCCGCGTCTTCGGTGTCCGCGCAGGCTTGTCCTTGGTGAGCGCCCGCCGGAGCTGCCTGGCCAGCGCCCGGTCCGGCAGGTGGTCGACCAGCAGCCGGAGCACCTCGCGGGTGTGCGGGTGGTTCAGGCCGACCGCGGCGGGGACAGCGCCGGGCGCGGCCAGCAGGTCGGCAACGCCGGAGGCGCCCACGAGGTCGGCGAACGCGTCATCATCGTCCAGGCTGGTCGAGAGCATGTCCACCGCCATCCACAGCAGATGCCCCGGTGCGGGCTGCGAGGCATGGGAGGCGGCCGCCAGACCGAGCGCCACCGGAACGGCCAGCCACGGGTCCTGCTGCCACTCCGTGATCATGGACTCGGCCGCCTGGGAGGCGAGCGCGATCACGAAAGGCAGCGCTGCTCGGCGGAGAGGGCCCTGGTCGTCCTTACCGGACGCCGACGCCACCAGTTCACCCAGCGCGCCCGGCCAGGCCTGCCCGCGCGCATCGAGCCAGATCCTGATCTCGTCGACGGCCGCCTCGGGGTTGTGACCGGACAACGCCAGCAGGAACTCCTCGGGCGGGGTGTCGGCAAGGTCGCCAACCGTTGGCACGGTGAGCCCCTGACCACGTAGCACTCGGGCGAGCAGGTCACGCCCGCACGGGGTCACCGTGACCATGGGGCCCTGCCGGAGGGCGCTCAGCAACGGCCCCAGCAAGGGCGCCTGATCGGTGAAGACCTCCCGAATCTCCTCGACCAGGGGCTTCAACTGCTCTGCCAGCTCTTCAGCGGCCGAGGAGGGGATGGCGACCGCGTCGCCGCCTCGCGCATCGACCGCGTCGCCGCCTTGCGTGATGGCACCGGCCATCGCCCACACCTGGAGAATCTCCGTCCACCGGGCGACCTGCTCGGGCAGGGTCAGCAGGAGCATCGGATCGAGGTCGTCGTCCTCTTGTGTGGCGATCAACGCGCCCACGGCCAGGGTCGCGGGCGTCAGCGGCGTCTCGTCCGCGGTGTAGAGCAGCACAGCGGACATCGGCAGCAGCAACTGCCGCGGTCCGGCGAACCAGCCTTCGTCGGCCTCCTCCATCTCGGCCTGTGCCCGCAGGTAGCCGGCGAGCATCCGGGCCCAGCTGTCCAGCCGCCGGTGCACGTCTGCGGCATCGGCGCCTGGGCCGGCGGCAGCGGCATCGTCCGTGGCGAGCTCGATGGTGGTAGCGCCGGTGATGGCGGGCTGCGACCAGACCGCCAGGGCCGGACCGGGCACCGCCTTCTGCCCGCGCAGCTCGATCAGGCCGGCGGCAACAGCCGCTGACCAGATCGGGTGCAGAGCCGGCAGGTGCTTGGCGCTGCGGGCCCGCCGTCCCGTGCTGCCGACACTGCGTCCGAACGGTCTGGGGTCGACGGCGTTGTCGGCAGGAACCACAGGGCGGTTCAGGCCCAGGTCGGCTACCGCTGCGGCGGCGTCGGCGGGCCGCAATACCTTCGCCGGGGTGAGGGCACGCCCCGGGCCGAGCCAGCGAGCCAGCGCGCAGGCCCGACCGACCAGAGGACTGGCCGCTGCCGCCACGGCCAGAACGTCATCCGGCTCCGGACGCTGCACGGGCAGCGACGTCCGATCGTCACCTGCCTGGCAGACCGGACAGGTGCACACCTCGGCTGGGTCAAGACCTGCCAGTCCCGCCGCGGAAAACAGGCCGGCGAACACAGCCTCTGGTTCTGACCAGGTGACGCAACGGCGGCCGACGGGCAGCGATCCGGGCATGTCGGGCATGCGCCTACGCTACCGGCCGGCTGGCCCCGCCCGGTGGGGACCACGCCGCCTGGTGGACCAACCGCTGCGGACCTGGGGCCAGCCTCGTGACGGCAGTCCGGTGCGGGGTGTCGCTGTCCGCGGCGCGCGAGTCGACCAGCGGGTGGGCACGCCACGGCTGTCGGTCGGTGCCGGGGGCGATGTCCGTGAGCGGGAGCACCGGGTCGGGCTGCCCGGTCATGCGGATGCCGTCGGCGACAGCGTCTACGTGGAACTGTGCCCAGTCTCGGGTGCCGATGGACGCCGTCACCGGCAGCCGGGCGCCGTCGGTGCCTGCGGCGAGGACCGTCCGCGACGGTCCGACGTCGAAGCGCATCCCGTCGCCGATCTCGAGGACGGTGTGGGACGGCGGCGCGACGCAGGTCGCGTTCGACGTCGCGCAGGGTTCCGGCGCGGTAGACGTCGAGGTCGATGGTGTGCCGGACCGCGAGGCGGCGGGCCAGCAGCGCGGTGGCACCCTTGATCACCCAGCCGCCGTCGACCCGGTAGAGGCGTTCGACGAGCTCCACGCAGTGCCAGGAATAGGCGCCGCCGCCGGCTCATGGGTAGTCGATGTCTTCGAGGCTGACAACGCCCAACCACTCGCCGCGTTCTGCCTGGAGAGTCTGTGCCGCCTTGAGGGTCACGGCCCGCAGCGATGTCAGGTCTGAAGCACTCCGCAGTTCCTGAGCCGTTCGGGCAAGGCTCCTGGCCCCCCAGTCGTATCGCAATGCGTGGCGGTGGTGCTCGCGCTGAGCGGTGTATCCGGCGAGGGCCGCAGCTGCGGCGGGGATGCTGATGGACAGCATGCCGACCGCGTGGGAGATCTCCCCCTCGTGCTCGTGCATGACCGAGGGAAGCAGGAAGTGTACTACTGCCATGAGTAGCGAGGCGCCGAAGAGGACTTCCGTGGCCCGGGCCAACCGCTTGTGCCACCGGCCGAAGTACTCGGCCCTGCCGAGGAAGTAACTGCGTTGGTTCTCGATCCACTGCGTGAGCAGGATGTTCCGGACCTCGGTCACGGTGGTCTCGTTCAGTACCGGTCCGGGGCGGCTCACCCAAAGGCGTGCCGCCGCAAAGCGGGTCCAGACAATGACTGGACTTGGAGGAGTGGCCGGGCTGTTGGACCGCGGCTGCTCCTCGACCCCCGCAAGAGCCAGGTAGAGCCCGGCCCGGAGTCGCTCGGCAAGATCCCTCAGGGATATCCACCGCTCGTGGACCTCCTTGCGACGGACCCAGTTCAGGAGGACGAGGATCACAACCAGGCATCCGATTTCGCCTAGCACCATCGTCGTGTGTCGGGGATCCACCTCGACTTGAGTGGCTACTACAGCCACGGCGAGCCCCGACAAGGTGAATACGGCGACGCTTACCAGGTTGTAGTTCCGCTGATGCTGCTTGGCCAACGCGTCCGCGCGGGCGAAGGCGGCCCAGCCCCAGTCGTAGACCCGCGCCAGTCCTTGTGCGACCGGGTCCGAGGTCCACGCATCGGCTTGCGGCGGCGGCGGAGGACCGGCCCGACGCAAGGGCCCGCGCAGCGTGAGCTGGTTGACCTCCCTGACGCGCTCCCTCGGGTCGTTGAGGTCACGTTCGTCGCACCCGCCCGCCGGACCTGTTGCGAGGTTCCTCGCGGTTGCGTGCCCGGTGGCGCGTTGTCGCCGCGACGACAGCTCGACGGCGCCGGAGACCCACGTGCCCGTTGCGTTCGCCACGTCGAGCAGGCTGGCAAGTTCCGTCTCGCCAGGGGTATCAGCATCCGGGTGGATGACCACGACAGGGTGACTGAGGCGCTGAGCATGCCTGACGATCTCAGCGGTCCCGCCGACCCCGCGGGGAGGTGCGCCGTCCCAGATCGCGAGCAGGACATCGCACCTCTCGACAACCGAATGCCCGGCGGCCCGATACGCAGCATCTCTATCAGTCGATTCCTCGACGTGTCGCACCCACTCCGCGGTCCTCAGTAGCCGGTGGAATTCGTTACGGGAGTCCTGGGTCGCGAAATCGTCCAGGTAGCGCTCGGCCGGAAACGGAAGCACGACGCCGAGGCCCCCGCCGCTGGTCCGGGCAACGCGTTCGGCGACCAGACGGTCGGCCCCCTCAGCGAGCGAGGAGACCGCCACGAGACGTATCCGCGAGCGTAGGGCTAGCGGGAGCGTCCCGACGATCAGCGCGAGGGCCTGGTCGACCGCTCGGGCCGTCCGCTCTGGGTGTGGCAGGGTCCGATGCCCGGTGACACCCACAGCGATGATCTCCGGGATCAGGCCCCATGGCTGCGCGTCCTCAGCGTGACGACTGCTTCCTGCCGCGAGTCGCTGCCGAAGCCTCATGCATCCACCTCCCGGGGCGCCGCGCGGTAAGCGCGATCGTCGCGGTCGTTCGTACAGCTCTACACCCTTGGGAAAGCAGGTGGCCTATTCATGGCTCCAGGCTCCAGTCAGGTCTCGACGGCGCATCATTGGGCGGATCCTCTTATGCTGCCCAGGAGAGTGTCACCCGTGGGATTGTAGGCAATACAGAGCAACTGGCGGTCGCCGGAGGACCAGGACGAAGCGTCTGGGGAAATCCCCGTGTAGGCCAGAGTCGAATCGCGATATGGAATACCAACATACGTCTCGAAAGCGCTCTCGCACTGCGAGGACCACTCATTGTTAATGGCCGTGTCGCCGGGGTAGGATGCCGTGGCGCTCCCGTTGACATTAGACGAAACAACAACCTCGGCGCTGTGCGGTTGGCCGCACGGCACGACAGAAAGCACCTGCGGAAGCGCAGCCTGCGAATCCGCCCAGTAGTTCGATGTGGTCGACCCGCTGTGCGCGTAGTCCTGTGGGGTGAGCAGACAGTCGCCGCCCACTAGCTTATGAATGTTCACCGGCCTGCCCGGTTGCGCGATTGACGTGGGCTGTTTCGGGTTTGAGGAGAGGAAGAGAATCGCCCCCAGGACGCCGAGAACTGCAAGCGATGCAACGCCCACCGCAACTGCCTCGAGCCGACGCCGCCTGACCCGCCGCGGCGCGGGGGAAACAGGTGGGGCGGCTGGGGTCGGCGAGTCACGGGCGAGCAGGACGTGTGCGACCTGAACGAGCTCGGCGACGTGGGCCTCTACGGGTGGACTCATCGCGTCGAGCCAGTGCTCGTTGGCGAGGTAGTAGGCCAAGGCCCCACTGGGCTCGATCGTTTCAATGCAGAACGGGACAATCACGACGTTGTTCGCGACGGCGCGCTCGACCTCGCGCAGCACGTGGTGGGACTGGTTCGCATGCCCCGACACGATCACCACCATCATCCGGCTTGCGTGGATTGCCTGAACGATCGCCTCGGCAAACACCTGTCCGGGGATGACATCGCGCGGCGCCACCCAGCAACGGATACCTGCCTGCTCCAGTCGGGACACGATCGCGTCCGCGATGGGCTTGTCACCGGTGCTGTAGCTGACGAAGACATCGTGTGGAGGCTGTCCCCGGCCATGCTGA
>DATKNA010000321.1:0-2730 GCA_035541595.1 Kineosporiaceae bacterium
CCGGGCCGAAGGGTCGGAAGAGCGCACAGGTCCTTGCAGTCGTCCGCGATGCGCCTACTCACGCCGTGCCTGGCCCCGAACCACAGGTCGCGGCCGGCGCCGCGAGCCTGCGATGGAAGACCCGGCCGACCGAGGATGCCCGACCGCGGGGCCGCGCGCACGGAGGGTTGGGCCGGCGTCCGGGGGGAGACGGACGCCGGCCCGGGTCGGGGGTGGGTGGTGCGGGGGCCTTGAGAGCGCGGGGAGGGCGGCGGGGCGCCGCGGGCCTTGACCGTCCGCCGTTCGCGCCGGGAGGAGCGCCGGGACCGGCGGTGGTCGTGGCCCGGCCAGAGTACGACGTCGCCGCACCGCTGTCGTCGGCCCCTGGGCCGGGTCCGTCAGCGGCGTGCTCGAGCGCCGCGCGAACGTCATCCACCCACGGGTGGAGACCGCGCCGCGGCGACCACGGCTCTGCCCTCCGCACCGTCCCATGACGGTGGCACCGGCGGGCTCCCAGCCGATATCGTAGGGGCGTCCCCGCCGTGCAGGCGGGCGGCGCGACCACGTACCGGCACACGACCCGAGGGGGCTGCATGACACCCGCGCTGATCGAGCGACTGGCGGCCGTTCCCGAGGCCTACGTCGACGCCCGCCCGTGGTCCCTGTCGCCGGACGGGCGCGCGCTGGCCTTCGCCTGGCGGCGCGACGGCGACTGGCACGTCTATCTCACCGACCTCTACGGCGCCGAACCGCGCCGGGTCGAGTCGTTCGACGACGCCTGCCTGTGCCCGCTCTTCTCGCCCGACGGCGCCTTCCTGTACTTCGCCCGCGACGATCGCGGCACGGAGTGCTACGACGTCTACCGCTACACCCTGGCAGACGGCACCCTCGTCAACCTGCTGCCGGACACGCCCGAGCTCGCCCCGGCGCCCGACTTCGCTCTCTCGCCCGACGGCCGCACGCTGGCCGTGTCGGTCAATCATGGCCAGAGCCAGGCCGCGGCCGTCATGCCGGTCGACGGGGGCGCTTCCGGTCTGCGCATGCTCACCGACCACTGGTACAACGACTGGTCGCCGGTGTTCTCGCCCGACGGCCGCCTGCTCGCCTTTGCGAGCGACACGCACGGCCAGGACTCGGCCGTGTTCGTCGCCACCGTCGACGGGACCGGACTGCAGGCGGTCGGGGGCGAGGCCATGCTGCAGGCCCGCGACCCGGCCTGGTCGCCCGACGGCCGCCTGCTCGCTTTCTGCGGTGGACCAGACCAGCACGAAGCGATCGGCCTGTACGACGTGGCCGCCGGCCTCACGAGCTGGGTCTGGCGAGGCGACGGCAACGCCCACGCCCCCGCCTGGTCACCGGACGGACGCGCCCTCGCGTTCGTCGTCGACGACGGTCCGGAGAACTCGCTGCGACACGTCGACCTCGCGAGCGGCGCGGAGCGCGCCATCGACTTCGGTCCCGGCAACCACTACCGTCCGGGCTTCACGCGCGACGGTGCGGGCGTGATCTGCACGCACAGCGGCCCAGGCGGCCCGACCGACCTCTTCCTCATCGATCTGGCCTCGGGCGACGCCCGCCGGCTCACGGATTCGCTGCCGGCCGACCTCGCCGGACACCACTTCGTGTCCGGCATCCCGGCCGTCTGGACGAGCCGCGACCGGCTGGCCGAGGTACCGGGACTGTTCTGCGCAGCGCCACGCCCGACCGGCGCCGGCGTCGTGATCATCCACGGCGGACCGACCTGGCATCACAGCAACGAATGGGACCCCGTGCGGCAGGCGCTGCTCGACGCCGGCTGCCACGTGGTGCACCCCAACTACCGCGGCAGCGACGGCGACACGCGGCGCTGGCAGCTCGCCAACCGTTACCTGCTGGGCCAGGGTGAGGCACAGGACTGCGCCGGCGCGGTCGACTTCCTCGTCGCCGAGGGTTGCGACCCCGCGCGCATCGCCGTCACCGGGCGCAGCCACGGCGGCTACCTGACCATGCAGATGGTCACCCAGTTCCCGGAGCTGTGGGCCTGCGGGGTGGCCGGCGTGCCGTTCTTCGACCACATCGACGCCCAGCTCGACCCGGCCGTGCGCGGCGACCTCGTCTGGTGGGACGTCGAGAACTGCGGCGACATCCACGCCGACCGCGCCCGGCTCGAGTACTACTCACCGATCAACCATCTCGAGCGCGTCAAGGCGCCGTTGCTCATCCTGGCCGCAGCCTGCGACCCGCGCTGTCCCACGCGACAGATCGACACCGTCGTCGAGCGCGTACGCGCGGCCGGCACGCCCTGCGAGGCCATGATCTACCCCGACGAGGGACACGAGATCAGCAGCCTCGAGCACCGCGTCGACTACGAGCGGCGCACCGTCGAGTTCATCCTCGAGCACGTCGGCCGGCGCTGAGCGCGATCGGCCACGTCAGGCTCGCCGCGCGTCGCGGCGTGCGGCGTGGCGGGCGGGTGCCTGCAAGACGCCGCGCCCGACCAACACGGCTAGGTCGGCCCTTCCCGGGAACATGCCCGAGTGTCAGCTTGGGGGCGCCCACGCGCCCTGGTGGTCAACATCCGGGAGGTCGACCATGAGCCGTACGGAGGTCGAGAACGAGATCCGCGAAACGCTCGGACAGGTCCCTTCGTTCTTCCAGACCATGCCCGACTCGACGCTCGAGAACGAGTGGAACGAGTTCAAGGTGTTCCAGATGACGGACACCGAGCTCACGGTGCGCGAGAAGCAGCTCATCGGCTACGCGGTCGCGGCC
>DATKNA010000322.1:0-4282 GCA_035541595.1 Kineosporiaceae bacterium
TACTGCTGGAGCGTGGCCGTCGCCGCCGCGCCCGATCAGGGCATTCCACGCTTCCTGGCCCTGGCGGAGAATCAGGATGCGGATGTGGCCTGGATTGTCCGGGAGAACCGCAAGAAGACCCGACTACAGCGAGTGCTGCCGCACCGGGCGTGACCCTGCGCCTCCGCTCCGGCGACGGCCTGGTTCGGCTGCCCGGTCCCCGGCCCTCTGCCGCGTGCGGGATCACGACGCAGCTGCTCGGCCGTTGGACCTTCCGACGGCGTCCTCCGGGCCACGTGCGCGGATTTGACATGACGGGACGGGCGGAACCACCCCCCGCTTCGGCGGCCGCTCCGGGCGTGCGGCGCCGTGGCGCCGGTCACGGCGCGCCCGGCAGCCTGGCGTCATGATGAGCGGCATGGGCAGCACCCAGGTGAGTTGCATCGGTGCACGCCGTGCGAATGCACGGCTCCGGGCCGCGAGCCCTTGACCGGGCCGGGTCCGGCGTGAGTTGCTGGCCCGGCTGGGCTGCTGGATCGGTCGGCAGCGCACAGGCATCCAGCTAGGAGGTGGGCATGACGGCGGCAGCCCAGCCGGGCTCAGACGACGTACTGGCACCCGTAGATTTCCTGGCGATCGAGTTCCCGGGCGGCCAGCTCACCGCGGCGGGCTTCGAGCGGCTGCTTTCCCTGGCCAATCAGGGCGTGGTGGACATCTTGGACATGGAGTTCATCACCAAGGACGCGGACGGCACGAGCAAGAAGATCGACGCCTGGGAATTCGCCGTACCGGGCGGTGTAGACCTGAGCGCGTGGGCCGGGGCCTCCTCCGGGCTGCTCGACGACTCCGACGTGACCGAGATCGCGGCGGCGATGCAGCCGGGTAGCGTTGCGGTAGTGGTCATCTACGAGAACCGCTGGGCTCTCGGCCTGGTCGACGCCTGGCGGCGCGACGGCGCGCAGCTGATCGCCACCGGTGGGCTGTCCCCCGATGACATCGTCGCCGCCCTCGATGCGACCGAGCCGTCCTGAGCCGGCGGCTTTCCCAATTCGGCCATGAGGCCACAAGCGAGGAGGTCATCGTGGGCCTGTTGAAGACCGCTGCCACCGTTGCGGTGGCCAGTTCCGTGCACGGCCGGGTTCAGCGCCGTCAGCAGCAGCGGTGGGCCGCCCGGGACTACGCGAACGCCGCTCCGGCGCCTGCACCGCCACCGCCGCAGTACGCGGCCCCGGCCCATGCGAACCAGCCGTACGCTCAGCCGCCGGCCCCGGCTCCGGCCGCCGGCACGGCTGACCGGCTGGCCCATCTGAGGGAGCTCGGTGAGCTGCTCTCGGCGGGCGTGCTGACCCAGGCCGAATTCGAGCAGCAGAAGGCCCGCATCCTGAACGGCTGAGGACGCGTAGCTCGGGCGGGTCACCGACTCTCCGGTGCTGCTGTCGATCGCGGGGTCGTCCGGGGCACCACGCCACCCGAGGAGCACCCGAACGTGACGGTCCGCGTCCCGAGCGTGCTGCTGGTCTGCGTCAGGGTCGTCGCCGCGGTCGTACCCCGGCTCAAGACGATGCTGGTCGGCGTGCCGTACGGGTCATAGCCGAACGTTCTGGGGTTGCCGTTGCGGTCGGCGCTCGACGTCAGCCGGCCGTCGCCGTCAAAGGTGAGCTTGGTCTGCGATCACTGCTCGGTCAGCGTCCGGCCACCGCCGGTCTTCATGGCCACGTCGGCCTGGAACTGGACCGGCGGGCTCTAGTCTCTGGCTCGGACCGAACGAGCGGAACGCAGATGAGCGACCACGAGGACACGGTGGCACCGACCTTCGGCGACCCCGAGGAGCGCGGTCGCCGGCGCTGGGTGCCGCTCGACGAGGACGACCATGCGCGGGTCAGGCGGTATCTCACGGTGGCCCTCGTCGTCGTGTCGATCGTCGTGGGATGCCTTGTCGGCCTCGTCGTCGGAGCCGTCGACTGCTACGCCGTGTGGCGGCTCGTTCCCACGGTGGGCGTGTTGCCGCCGGCCGTCGCCGGCGCGGAGCAGGGCGACGTCGCCCTCGCGGTGCTCTGCGTCGCGATGGTCATCGCCCTGCCGCTGCTCCTGCGCGCGGACGCCTGGGCCGACGTCCCGGGCCGTACGGCGGGCCTGGTCGGGCGGCGGTTCCGGCCGGACATCGACCCGCAGCGCCGGGCGGAGGCGGGCCTCGACATCCGCGGCCGGATGACCGGGAGCCTCCCACCGCGGCCGGCGCTGGCCGGCCCTCAGGACGACGCGCCTGCGGCCGCCGCCCGGGCGCCGGAGGCCGGAGCGTGACGACCCTCCCCCCCGAGCAGCGGCTGACGCTGCTGCGCCGCTTCGAGCCGGCGATCCGGTACACCACCGGCGAGCTGTTCTTCCCCATGTCCGTGGAGGACTACGTCGCCGCCTCCCGGCTGGTCGAGACCCGCGGTGACGAGAAGCGCGAGGTCGCGCCGCGCGGGTCGCTCACCCTCGACCGGCTCGCCGAGCTGGGTCGCGCCGACACCAGCCAACGGCTCTCGCTCGAGCACGTCGACAAGGCGCTGGACCGCAAGGCGTACCGGCAGTGGCGCCGTCGCCCGGGCCGGGACCACTTCCGGGCGTCGAGCCGGTTCGCCGCGGTCGGCCTGCTGGCCCGGCTCATCGACAGCATCATGCGGCTCACCCTGTTGCTGCGCGGCAGCGTGCCGGGCGGGCTCGCCGCCGCCGCACAGCAGCTGTATGCCGCGAGCGCCCATCACGACCAGGCCGTCTACTACGGGCACGTCACCGAGGACGGCGGCTACACCGTGCTGCAGTACTGGTACTTCTACGCGATGAACGACTGGCGCTCGACCTTCGGCGGGGTCAACGACCACGAAGCCGACTGGGAGCAGGTGACCATCTACCTGGTTCCTGACGAGGTCGCGAGCCAGGACGGAGACGATGCGGGCGGCGGCGATCCGACGCGGCTGCGGCCGGCCTGGGTCGCGTTCTCGTCGCACGACGAGGTGGGCGACGACCTGCGCCGCCGCTGGGACGACCCGGACCTCATCCTCGTCGGTGACCACCCGGTCGTGTATGCCGGCGCGGGCTCGCACTCCGGGGCCTATCTCGAGGGCGAGTACCTCATCGGCGTCGGGCTGCCGCAGCCGGCGTGGTTCCGGCGCCTCGTCGCCGTCTTCCGGGGAGAGCGGGAGGAGGAGTCCGGCGGCGGGCTGCGGATCCCGTATCTGGACTACAAGCGCGGCGACGGGCTGGCCGTCGGGGCCGGCGGAGACCGTTCGTGGACTGCGGTCCTCGTCGACGACACGACCCCGTGGGTCCGCGACTACTCCGGCCTGTGGGGACTGGACACCAGCGACCCCTTCGGCGGCGAGCGGGCCCCCGCCGGTCCGCGCTATGAGCGCAACGGCCGGGTCCGACAGTCGTGGGGACAGCCGGTCGCCTGGTCCGGTCTGGACAAGGTGCCGCCCAGCCGCGCCCTCGCGCTCGCGCGGATGGAGCACGTTCGAGCGGACCTCGTCGCACGGATGACCCAGCTCGGCGGCCAGCTGTCGGTCGCCAGGGAACGACTGCGCGGAGGGTACTCCGCCGAGCGCGCACTCGGGCTGCGTGCCGACCGGCCCGGCGCACAGGTGAGAGAGCTCGACGAGGAGACGACGCGACTGCGAACGGAGCAGGCGCAGCTGCAGCAGATGCTCGAGGGCGTCGACCACGCGCTCGCCGCGCCGATCCCCGAGGAACCGGTGCACGGGCACCTGCGCCACCGGGCGCTGCCCATCGACCAGACGGCGGTCGAGTCCGGCCGGGTGGTGCGCGTCTGGACCGCCGCCTCGGCGAGCATCCTGCTCGGCGCCCTCGGTGTCCTCATGCTCCGCGGCGACGCCCCGCTCTTCGCGCTGCTCAGCGTCGCGGGCGTGATGCTCGTGATCGAGGCGGTGCTCCGGCGACAACTGTTCTCGCTCGTCATCGGGGCGGCCGTCGTCGGACTCGCGTTCGTCGGGCTGTGGGCGATCGTCTCTGTGGTCCTGGGCAACCTGCGGGCCGGCTTCGGCATCCTGCTGATCGCCGCTGCCGTCTACCTCGGGATCTCCACGTTGTCCGAGGCGCTCAAGACCCGATGAAGCTGCGCCACTCCTCGTGACGGCCAGCTTCGTCCCCCAAAGGTGTCCCGAACGCCGAGGCCCCGGACGTGCCGGGGCCCTGAGCTGGGGGGATGTGCGCCGTCAGGGACTCGAACCCCGAACCCGCTGATTAAGAGTCAGCTGCTCTGCCAATTGAGCTAACGGCGCGCGTGCCCGTCGAGGCTAGCAGG
>DATKNA010000323.1:0-26206 GCA_035541595.1 Kineosporiaceae bacterium
GTGCGACGCTACGCCGCCACCCTGGCAGCGGTAGGGACCAAGGTCCCTACCGCTGCACTTCCGATCGCCGACGGACCTTCGCCCCTACCTTCCGTCGCCGCCGGTCGCCGACCCTGATGTCGGGGCTCCCGATGCGGGGCGCTCGACCGACGGATGGTGGGGTCGCAGGCTTCTCGGCGAGGTGGTGCACCGTGTTCCGGAGAGTCGGCTGGGTAGCGGCCGCCGTCGCCCTCTCGGGGTTCCTTCTGCGCCGATCCGGGCTGTGGAGTGACGGGGAGCCCCGCCCGCTCACCGGTCGGGACGGTCAGCCCCTACCGGGCAGCCTGTCCGAGAAGGTCTTCATCGAGGTCGACGGCCTCCGCCAGGGCATGTTCATCCGAACCCGGGATCCGTCCCACCCCGTGCTGTTGTACCTGCACGGCGGCATGCCCGAATACTTCCTCGCCGAGCGATACCCCGAACCGCTGGAACAGGACTTCACCGTCGCGTGGTGGGAGCAGCGGGGCGCCGGGCTGTCCTGGAGTCCGCGGATCCCCGCTGGGACGCTGACGTCGGAGCAGCTCGTGGCCGACACCCTCGCCGTGACGGACTACCTGAGGGGACGTTTCGGTCAGCGCAGGGTCTACCTGATGGGTCATTCCGGTGGCTCGTTCATCGGGCTCCAGGCCGCGGCACGGGCGCCCGACCGGTACCACGCCTACATCGGGACGGCGCAGATGGTGGACCAGCTCCGCTCGGAGATGCTGGCGTACGCCTACATGCTCGGCCGGTTCAGGGAGCTCGGCGACGACCGGATGGTCCGGCGGCTCGACGCCGTACCGGTGACGGCCGGCGGGGGAACGCCGCCCGGATACCTGGCCCTGCGGGATACGGCCATGCACCGGCTCGGCATCGGGACCACCCACGAGATGACCTCGGTGGTCACCGGGATCATCTGGCCGTCCCTGCGCTGCCGCGGGTACACCCCGCGAGAGAAGGCGGCCTTGTGGCGGGCCAAGCTGGCCTCCGGCGTCAGCCCGCTGTGGACCGAGATGCTGAGCACGGATCTCGCCGACTGCGTACCCCGACTTGAGCTGCCCTTCTACCTCCTCCACGGCGTCCACGACCGCACGTGTTCCTACGACCTCGCCCGGAGCTACGCCGAGCACGTCGAGGCGCCGCTCAAGGGCTTCTACACGTTCACCGACTCGGCGCACAGCCCGATCTTCGAGGAGCCGCAGAGGGCGCACCGGATCCTGCACGAGGACGTCCTGGCCGGCACGAACCACCTGGCGGACGACTGGACCTGATGAGACGCCGGACGAGACGGCAGCGATGACGGGACCCGTTCGACGCGAGGGTGAGCCGATCGGTCAGGGCCGGACGAGGTCAGCGCGCCTCGAGGAACGTCAGCACGGCGAGCACCCGCCGATGATCGTCCTCAGCCTCCGGCAGCGTGAGTTTCGCCAGGATGCTGCGCACGTGCTTCTCGACGGTCCCCTCCGTGACCCACAGCCGGCGCGCGATGCCCGCGTTGGAGCGACCCTCGGCCATCAGCGAGAGCACCTCCCGCTCCCGGGCGCTGAGGGCGGACAGCGGATCGCTGCGCCGACGGGCCCCGACCAGCTCTGCGACCAGGGCCGGATCGACGACGGACCCGCCGCGGGCCACCCGGTCGACCGTCTCGAGGAAGTCGCCGACGTCCGTCACCCGGCTCTTGAGGAGGTAGCCCACCCCCCGGCCGCTCGCCAGCAGCCCCATCGCGTGCTCGACCTCGACATGGGCGGACAGGACCATGATCGCGACGTCTGGCTGCTCCTCCCGGATCACCTGGGCGGCCTGCAGGCCCTCCGTCGTCCGTGTCGGCGGCATCCGGATGTCGATCAGAGCGACGTCCGGCCTCGTGTCCCGGACGAGCGACAGCAGCTCCCGGGCATCTCCCGCCTGACCGACGACCTGCAGGCCCGACCTGTCCAGCAGGCTCGCCAGCCCCTCCCGCAGGAGGACGTCGTCCTCCGCCAGCACGACCCGGAGCCCGGTGGCCACCGAGCCATCGCCCTCCTGCGTCTGCGGCGCCGTCGGGCCGGCCGATGTGGGCACCACGACATTATCGACGTCCTTGGTCCGCGGCGGCCATGGAGATCGGCGACGGACTCCCGGCGTCGGCCCCTCTGGGCGGGCCCGAGGGCGGCCGGGCGACACCCACTCGGGCACGAGTCGGGTGGCAGCGACCCGGGCCAGCAGCGAGCCGGCGTCGGTCATGCAACGCACCAGGTCGGGTTCGAGGTCGCTCAGCGCGTACGCCCCACCGAACCCGGCCCCCGCGAGCTCCTCGTCGGCCACCTGGAGGCGGCCGGCGACCGCGACGACGGGTCGCCCGGCCCGGGCAGCCGCGCCGGCGACGCCGGCCGGGCCCTTGCCGTGCAGGGTCTGTGCGTCGAGGGACCCCTCCCCGGTGACGACCAGCTGGGCGAGGGCGAGCCGCTCGTCGAATCGCAGGAGGTCGAGCACCAGGTCGATGCCGGGGCGCAGGGTCCCCCCGAGGATCGCGAGGGCGGCGAAGCCCACCCCGCCGGCGGCTCCCGCCCCAGGACTGCCGGCGAGGTCCTCCCCCGTCGCCGCCGCCACGACCTCGGCCCACCGGGTCAGGGCCGCCTCGAGGGCGACGACGTCCGGGCGCGCCGCACCCTTCTGCGGCCCGTAGACGGCCGCGGCCCCACGCGGGCCGAGGAGCGGGTTGGTCACGTCGGACGCGACGACCACGGTGACGTCCCCCAGCCTCGGGTCGAGATCGCCGAGCTCCAGCCTGTCGATCTCCGACAAGGCTCCGCCGCCGTCTGGCAGGTCGTGCCCCCGCCGGTCGAGCAGCCGCGCCCCGAGGGCCGCCACCAGGCCCGCTCCCCCGTCGGTGCCGGCGCTGCCCCCGATGCCGAGCACGATCGTGCCGGCGCCGGCGTCGAGGGCGGCGGCGACGAGCTCGCCGGTCCCCCGGCTCGAGGCGGTCAGCGGCGCCGGCCGGCCGGCGGGCAGGAGGTGCAGGCCCGAGGCCTGGGCGAGCTCGATCACGGCGGTCCCGTCACGCAGGGCGAACGCCGCGCGGACCGGCGCGCCGGTGGGTCCGCGGACCGTGACGGCGACACGACCGAAGCCGGCGGCCACGGCGGCGTCCACCGTCCCCTCGCCGCCGTCCGCGACCGGGCAGCAGTCCACCTCGACGTCCGGGGCCGCCCGCCGCAAGCCGGCGGCCAGCGCCTCCGCCGCCTCGGCCGCGGTCAGCGAACCCTTGAACTTGTCCGGTGCGATGAGAACGCGCATCCCTGCCCCGGCCACGTCGTGTCGCGATGCTCAGCAGACCGTAACAGGCGTGGCCGCGGCCGAACCGGTCAGGCGGACTCCGCCCGGGCCCGGGGCGGACCGGCGGCGTCCCGCAACTGCCGCTCGACGGCGCGCTGCACGAGGATCGGAATGAAGCCCTGGACACTGGCGTCGTCGTACGTCGCGAAGGCGGCGTCGACCAGTTGTTGGATCCGGTCGGGCGGGACGTCGGGGTAACGCGCCGCCACCAGCGCCGTGACGTGCTGCTCTTCCGTCGTGATGTCCATGGGGCCTCCCGATGGCGTCACCCTAACCGCACCGCGGAGCGCCGCCCAGGGTCCTTCGGCCCTGCCCCGTGACGGCCCTGCCCCGTGACAGCCCCGCCTCGCGAACCGAACGCGGCACAGCCTGGCGTTTGCAGCTCACGGGGGGTGCTCAGCGTGAACCCTGCCTGGGCGGCCATGACGGGTATCGGCGACGACGCGGCTCAGATCGAGCCGCTGCGCTGCAGCAGGACGAAGGCCCCCCAGCCCAGCGGCGCGGGCAGCCAGAAGGTCACGGTGCGGAACGCGAGCACGGCCGGGATCGCCGTGACGACCGGGACCCCGGTCGCGGTGAGCCCGCCGACCAGGGCCGCCTCCACGGCGCCGAGGCCGCCGGGAATGGGTGCGGCGTTCCCGAGGGTCGATGCCGCGAGGTACACCACGACGAGCGTCGGCAAGGGCACCGACGCCCCGAAGGCCTGCAACGACGCCGCCAACGCGATGACGTAGCCGCCGTTCAGCACGATCACCCCGGCCAGGCCGATGGCCAGCCGCCGTGGATCGCTGGTCGCGGCGGCCAGTTGCGGGAGCGTGCCGCGGATGATCGGCTCGAGACGGCTCCGCAGCAGCCGCCGGGTCGGCGCCACCGCCACGGCCAGGGCGAGGAGGACGGCGGCGACCGCGATGACGGCCAGCACGTTCCCGCTGGGCAGCAGCGCCAGCCGGGACCCGGAGACGCCGCTGAGCCACCCGCAGGCGACCAGCAGGACGACCGTCCCGGCGATCGTCACGGCCTCGCTGACGGCGATCGTCCCGGCGGCGGTGGCCGTCGGCACGCCCGCACGCTGTAGGTACCGGATGTTGAGCCCCACGTGACCGACGGCCGGCGGCGTCACGAGCGTGAGGAAGGACGACGCGAGCTGGACGAGCATCGTGCGGAACAGCGGCAACGCGGTCGGGGAGAACGCGATCCGGGTCAGTGCGGACCCCAGGAAGGTGAGCGCCGCTCCCACCACGGCGACGGCGATCCAACCGAACTTCGCCGTGCCCAGCGCGTCACCGAGGTTGACCCGGGAGATCTGGCCGGCGAGGACGTAGGCGGCGGCGCTTCCGGCCACGATGCTGATCACGGTCCGGGCCGGCAGGCGCTCGAGCCTGGAGGGTTCGGCCTGGACGGCGCCGGCCCCGGGTCGGGTCACCTCTGCTCGCAGGTCGTCCAGCACGGATGTGCCGCGAACTGCCCTGCGTACCGGCCCGGGCAGCGCCAACGGCTGGAGCAACGCCGCCAGTCGCGCTTCCGCGACCGGCGTGCTGCCGTAACCGGAGCGAAGCCCCCTGACCGCCTCCTCCGGCCCGAGGAGCACGGCGATGGCGACGAGCAGCGCGATGACGTCGAGCTCGCGTTGCAGCTCGGTCGCCGCGGGTTGGGCGGCCCCGAGATCGCTGAACCCGGCTCGGCCGTCCGCCAGGACGACGACGGTCTCGGCGGTCAGGGCGCCGTGGGCGAGCCCGGCGTCGTGCATCGTGCGCAGCGCGAGCCAGGCGTTCTCGGCGGCCTGCTCCGGAAACGGCGCGGCCTGCAACGCCGTCCCGACGAGCGGTCGTTCCACGAGCACGAGCGCCGGCCCTGCGGCCAGCAACGCCAGCACCCTCGGGGTGGGGACGCCGGCGGCTTCCGCGAGCGCTCCGCTGAGGGCCGTCCGCTCGACCTGGCCGCGCAGCGACAGCGCCGGCCGGCCCACGGCCGCCGTCCGCAACCGGAGCACGCGCCAGGCCCGCCGCGCGAAGGGCGTGCCCCGCAGGTCGGGGTCGAGGACGTCGATGGTCACCTCGTCGCCGCCCGCGGGGTGACCCACGTACCGGACGAAGCCCGCTGCCCGCTCACGTTCGCGCAGCTGGGTGACCTGCCAGCCGGCACGGTCGAGCACCGACCGGACCAGGTCCTCGGGCGGGTGAGCCGGCACCACGCCGATGGCCACCCGCACGGCGAAGCCGGCGGTCGTCCCCGTGAGGACGGCGTAGGCGGCGCTCGGCAGGGTCAGCGTCCCCAACGCGACCGCGCACCCGACGGCGGCCGCGAGCGCCAGCACGGCCGGACGCAACCACCGCCGCCGCTGGAGGTCCGCGCCCACCACGAACGCCACGGCGGCCGTGACCGGCAGCCCCGCCGCCTCGTCATGCGGCCCGACCAGCACCGACGTCGCCGCCCTCCCGGCGGCCAGGGTGACGGGGACGGCCACCAGGAGGGCGAGGAGCAGGCCCGCGACGCAGGCGAGCGCCGCCGACGTCAGGGCGAACCGCCGCCAGCGCAGCGCGTCCACGCTGATGGCGACCAGCACGCACAGGACCGCGAACGACGCGATCACGTTGGCGACCGAGAACAGCGTCCGCGGCAGGCCGGCCGTCGCCGTCGGGATCAGACGTGCGCTCGCGGCGAGGCCGGACGGGGCGAGTGCCGCCAGCACGGCGACCCCGGCCAGCCCGCCGGCGGACAGCAGCAACCACGCGACGTCGAGCGGGCGCCGGACGCGGGGCCGCGGCCAGAACGCCCGCCATCCGCTGCCGCCCGTCCGCTGCACCGCGGGGGCGCTGCGATCGGTCCGCATCGGTAAGGCCGGCACCTGGCCAGCTTGCCGTACGTCGGGCGGCGCGTCCGATCAGAACCCCGGTGAACCCTCCCGGCCCACCAGGCCCTCTCGGCGCGTCGATCTTCACGCCCGCTTCGGGTACGGTTGCTCCTGCCGATCGCGCCATGATCGGCATCCGTCCCTGGGCTCCGGCGGGAGGAGCGTCCCATGTCGAATCACGTGTACCGGGTCGTCGAGGTCGTCGGCTCGTCACCCGACAGTCTCGACGCCGCCATCCGGAACGCCGTGGCGCGAGCGGCGCGGACCACGAGGAACCTGGACTGGTTCGAGGTCACGCAGATCCGTGGCCAGTTGGACGGGGGCGAGGTCGCCCACGTCCAGGTGGGCCTGAAGATCGGGTTCCGACTCGAGGAGGAGTAGCTCCGCGCCGCGGGCCTTCGCCCCCGCCCTCAGGCCGCCTGCAGGTCCCGGGCCAGCGCTCGGCCGACCGCCCGGGCCTCCAGGCCGATCTCGCGCAGGAGCCCGGCCAGATCGACGCTGACGCCGACGAAGTACAGGCCGGGCAGGTGCGGCAGGGTCTCCGCGCCGTGAACGCGCGGCAGCCCGCGTTCGTCCAGCGCCCCGAGGTGGCCGACGAGCGGAGCCAGCCCCGTCAGGTACCCGGTGGCGCAGATGACGGCATCGGGGCGCAGGGCGGAGCCGTCGCTCAGCCTGACGTCGGCGCCGTCGACGTCGGCCACGTTCGCGACCACCCTGATCCGGCCGGCCCTGACGGCGCCGACGAAGCCGTGGTCGAGGATCGGCACCGTCCGCGTGCGCAGGAACTGCGTGAAGCCGTCGCCCGCCGGCGCCGGCAGCCCGTAGCCGGACAGGTCAGGTACCGAGAGGCGGCGTAGCACCGTGGCCACGGGGTTCATCACCCGCTCGGGTGCGCGATGCAGGGCGACACCGAACAGCTGGCTCGGCACGCCGAGGGTGTCCCGGCGGATGATGTTGGGGGGCGTCCGCACGGAGAGGTGGACCCGGGCGCCGACCCGGGCGACCTCCACGGCGATCTCCGCAGCCGAGTTGCCGGCGCCCACGACGAGCACCTCCCGGCCGGCGTACGGGGACGGGTCCCGGTAGTCCGCCGAGTGGAGGAGGACACCGGGGAAGGTGTCCCGACCCGGCCAGTCCGGCAGGTGGGGAACACGGCAGTAGCCCGTGGCGACCACGACGGCGGACGCCGCCCGGCGATCGTGCGACGTCTGCACCGTCCACGTCGTACCCGTCCGGTCGAGCCGGCGCACCTCGACCCCGAACTCCGGGTACACCTCGAATCGCTCGGCGTAGTCCTGCAGGTAGGCGACGAAGTCGTCGCGGCCGACCCACCGGCCGTAACGACGGGGTATCGGCAAGCCCGGCAGACCCGACAGCCACCGGACCGAGTGCAGCCGCAGGCTGTCGTAGCGATCCTGCCAGGCGGAGCCGACCGAGCCGGCGCGATCGAGGACGACGCAGGGCACGCCGTGCCGGGCCAGGGTCGCGGCGACCGCCAGGCCGGCCGGACCCGCGCCGATCACCACCGGTGGTGGAACCGGGCTCGCAGCCTCTCCCCCGTTCACCACGGTTCGCCTCCCGCTGGTCGTCCGGAAGGACACGGTGCCGTACCGTCAGGGTGCGCCGGCCGGGTGTTCGAAGGAACCGCGACCGCCCGTGCCCCGCGACCCCGTCGTCCTCACCGCCCACCGCCCGTGGGTCCGGCCCCGGGCCGGACCCACGGGCGCCGGCGGCTCACGGCATCGGCATCGACATGGCCGGTGTCGGGCCCGCCACCGGGCCCTGCAAGGTCTGCCCATCGTAGGGCGAGGTCTTCGGGAACTGCGTCAGGTCGATGCGGACGGGATTCGGGTCGTAGTTCGGCCTGAACAACGTGGTGCCGTCGCGGTTCATGTCGCTGCAGTCGCGCGGGACGTTGAGGCACGAGGCCACCAGCGCGTTCTGGACCTGGTTGTCCCAGTCCGCGACGAAGTCACCGTGCATGGAGTAGATGCCGCCACTCGCCAGGAAGTAGTCGGACCCGCCGGCGATGCCGGGGAAGTCGACCTCGAACGTCACTTCGGGCAGCGAGACGGGATGGTCGGCGGGGCAGGCGCCGTTCGCCGCCGCGTATGCCATGTGTGACTTGTGGTCGGCGCTGTCGAGATGGACGCCGTCCCAGCAACTGGGGAAGACGAGGGAGGCGTGGATCGGCGCCGAGGGCCCGCCCGGGCAGCCGTACATGTGGGGGCTCTCCAGGCCGCCGCCGCCGCAGTCCCATTGCACGATCGACAGGGACTGGTCCGAGGTGGCCATGGCGTTGCCGGCGATCATACGAAGACCGACCGGGAACGGATGGACCGCCGGACCCATTCCGCCGCCGGCCCGCCGGTAGTACACCGTGTTCGTCTGATCAGTCTTGACCACCGAACTCGTGCCGTCTGCATTGTTCTTCTTGAGCGAGGGCACCCAGTAGGCCGACAGATCGCTCGTGCCCATTCCGCGGCCGCAGCTCGACGGGCTCGTCGCGGACAGGCTGGTTACGGTGCTGAAAGCGTCCGTCGAGGTGTTGCCGTAGAACGTGTGCATGTGGGACGCGCCCGGCTTGCCCGGGAAGACGATCGGATCGTCGGGGGCGTAGTGATCGGAGCTGCACAGCACGTTGAACTGGGCGACGTGGTCGGCGAACACGACGCCGGACGGCTGAGCCGGCACGGACGTCGTCGACGTCGCCGTTGCCGTCGTGGTCGTGGCCGGTACCGAGGTGGTCGTGGTCGCCGTCGTGGGTGTGGTCGTCCCGGGAGCGGACGCCGAGGTGGTCGTCGAGGCCGTCACCTGCGTGGGCGTCGGGGTAGGGGTGTGGTCGCGATGGCGGTGCCGGTCCGGGTGCGGTCGTTGACCGGCGTCCGCCACGCCGACTCCGACGAGGGCCACGGCCAGGGCCGCGATCACGCCCGAGGAGAGGGCCCTCCGGCGGGAAAGGGCAATCTTCATCAAGACCCTCCATGGTCGTCCGGTACCGCCCCGACGGACCAGGGTACGCAGGTTCCCGCGGGAATCAACGACCGACGGCTAAGCCTGGTTTAACGCCGGCTCAAGCTTCATCGTCAACGCCACGACTCCCGGTGAGCCGGACAAACGATCGGAACAGTGGCATGACAGATCCCCGCTGCACCGGTGTTCGTGCTGGTCAGCGACGTGATCTATATCCGTCGGAGCCAATTCCGGAAACGCACCGATCAAGGAAGCGGCGGCACGGCCGGAGCGCAGACCCGACGATCCCGAATAGCGCGGATCAATGCGGGCGGATCACTGCGGATCGCATGAGGGCTCCGCGACACGTCTCGGCCCGGCGGTCATCCCGCCCCGTCCACCAGCACGTTCAAGCAGGTCACGCATCCTTCGAGCTGTTCGAACTCACCGATGTCGACCACGACGACGTCGAACCCCAGGTCGTCGAGCCACTGCGCGGACCGCGGCGCGGACGCCGCCAGCAGGAGGCGGCCGCCACCGAGCGGAACCACGTGGGCTCCGGGCTCCTCCGGAGGGAGGCGCAGGGACGGCAGGCCCGCCGGGTCGACGAACCCGGGAAGTCCCACCAGCGTTCCGTCCGGCAGCGCCGTGACGGCCGACTTCAGGTGCAGGACGCCGCGCAGCGCCACCGGGACGACCGCGCGGCCCAATGGGGCGAGCACATCGCGCAGAGCCCGGACGCCGGCGGCGTTCGTCCGGCCGCCGCGCCCGGTGTACACCGTCCGCCCGACCTGCAGGACGTCGCCCCCGTCCAGGGTGGCGGGCGGCTGCACGGTCGCCGTCCGCAGTCCCAGCGCCGCCACGGCGCGCCGGGTGCCGTCGACCTCGCCGCGTCGCTCGGGTGCGCCCGGACGGGTCAGCACCGCGAGGTCGTCGACCACGACCACCGTGTCCTCGACGAAGACCGCGTCTGGGTGGTCGTCGGCCGGCTCGACCTGCACGGTGCGCCACCCCGCGGCCTCGAGGGCCGCGACGTAGGCCTCGTGCTGCGCCCGGGCGCGGACGACGTCCACCGGGGTGCGTTGACGGTGCGTGAGAATGCCCTCGGCGAGCCGGGGGCCGGGACGGCGGACGAGCGCGGTCCCGCGGTTCGGCCGCTCCACGCCGCCGATCCTGTCATGAGGACCGGCAGCACGGTGACGCGTTGTGCCACCCGACGAAGGCTGGTCCCCCCGACGAAGGCTGGTCCCCCCGACGAAGGTCCGTGACGCGACCGGTCGGATCATGCTCAGCCACGCGCTCTCACGGCTGATCCGCCCTGACGAGCTCAGATCCGCCGTGACGGGCGTCTGATCCGCCCGTGACGGGCGTCGCAGTCGCGGGGAGAGCGCGTGGCTGAGCGTGATCGCTCTGCGTGGCCGCTTCATTCCCGGTGTCCCGGTGCACGCGGTGTCCTGCGTTGCACGCGTTGTGCCGCCCGCCGGCGGATCCTGGGCGGCACAACGCGTGCAACGCGGCACACCGCGTGCAACCGCCGCACAGCAGGTGACCGCGGGTGGCGCGGTGGCCGAGGGAGGCCGTGGGCATCAGCTCAGCGGCACGACCAACCGTCCGTCGGCGTCGACGACGTCGCTCCCCAGCTCGGCACATGCCCGGCGGAACCGCCGGCGGACCCATTCCGCGTCGTCGCCCCGTGCCAGGGCGGTGTGGCAGTAGCCGAGGCGCAGCGGGACGGCATGGACCTGTGTCAGCACGCTCCCCTCGAGGTGCAGCAGCCAGAGCAGGCCGAGGTCGTTGCGCAGCGCCAGGTCCGCGGCGTAGTCGTCGAGGAAGTCTCCGAGATCGAACAGGACGCGGTCCGCCGCGCCGTGGACGACGTGGGCGGAGTGGCCCGCGACGAGGCTCGCGCCGCAGGCCCGCAGCTCCGCGGCAGCCTGCTGGACGTAGCGCCGCGGCCGAGCGGTCAGGTTCGGTCCCCAGTGCGGGCTGACGATGAGCGGAGCTGTCCCGGCGGACAGCCCGCGGACGGCCTCTGCGAGCCAGTGGGGCAGCCCGTGTCCGACGTCCGCGTAGGCCACTCCCGGGCGGTCGTGGCCGGCGGCGTACTCAGCGGGATGGTCGGTGAACGACACGAGTGTCATGACCGTCCCGCCGACCTCGACGCGCACGGGTGCTCGGGCGGCCGAGAGGTCCTCACCGGCGCCGGCGACCGCGATCCCGGCGCGCCGGAGATGCTCCACGGTGTCGAGCAGGGCGGCGGGGCCGAAGTCGAGGGCGTGGTTGTTGGCGAGGGTGACCCAGCGGACACCCAGGAGCGCCAGCGCGTCGACGGCCGACGGCGGGGCCCGGAAGTGGAAGACGCGGCCCGGCCACGGCGTCCCGCGCTCGGAGATGCAGCACTCGAGGTTGAGCAGCATGGCGTCGGTGTCGGCGAGGACCTCGAGGAGGTCCTCGCCGAACAGGGTTCGCGCCCGGTGGCCGGCGAGGTACTCGCCCACCCCGCGGCCGAGCATCGTGTCCCCGGCCAACGCGAGCGTCGTCACCGGTCCCCCGCCGCCCGGCGGGGGCGCGGCGACTCGGCGGGTCGCATGGGCGGCCTCACCCCGCCGCCGGCGCGAGATGGGTCGTGAACCAGTCCGCGGCGAGCCGGGCGACGCGTTCCAGAGCCCCGGGTTCCTCGAAGAGGTGGGTCGCTCCCGGGACCACCTCCACGCAGGTCTCGCAGCGCAGCTGGCGCTGGGCCGCCCGGTTGAGGTCGAGGACGACCCGGTCGTCGCCCCCCACGATGAGCAGGGTGGGTGCGCGCACCAGGGCGAGCCTGCTCCCGGCGAGGTCCGGCCGCCCGCCGCGCGAGACGATCGCGGCGACGTCGGCGTCCGGGTCGGCCGCGGCGCTGAGCGCGGCGGCCGCGCCGGTGCTGGCACCGAAGTACCCGATCGCGAGCTCGCGCGTGGTCGGCTGCTCGCGCAGCCAGCTCGTGACGTCGAGCAGGCGACGCGCCAGGAGCTCGATGTCGAAGACCTTGGCGCGGTCGATCTCCTCGTCCTCGGTGAGCAGGTCGAAGAGCAGCCAGCCCAGGCCGGCCTGCTCGAGCGCACCCGCCACGTACCGGTTCCGGGGGCTGTGCCTCGAGCTGCCGCTGCCGTGCGCGAAAACGACGATGCCGCGGGCCCCGGCCGGCAGGCTGAGGTCACCGGTGAGCCGGACGGTGCCCGCCGGCACGATCACCTCGGGGTCGCGGACCGGGGCATCCGCCCCGTACGGCCGGCTGCTCGTGGTCGCGGCAGGGGGCCTGGCGTCAGCCGCCCGTCGCAGCAGCTCCTCGACCTGGTCGTCCTCGACCTGACTGAAGTCGGTGTAGGCCTGCCCGACCGCGAAGAAGTCCCGCGGTGTGGTCAGGCACACCACCTCGTCGGCGTCCGGCCGCATCCGCTGCTCGACGCCCTCCGCCGCGACCGGCACGGCCAGGATCACCCTGGCGGCGCCCTGCGCACGGGCGATCCGGCAGGCGGCCCGCGCCGTCGAGCCGGTGGCGATCCCGTCGTCCACGACGACGACGGTCCGCCCCGCCAGCGTGACGCGTGGCCGGCCGGCGCGGAACCGCCTGGCTCGGCGCCGGACCTCGGCACGCTCGCGCTCTTCGATCTCGGCGAGCTCCCCGTCGCTGATGTGGGCGAGTGCGAGGACCCGGTCGTTGATCACCCGTGCGCCGTCCTCCCCGACCGCGCCCATCGCGAGTTCCGGCTGGAAGGGCACCCCCAGCTTGCGGACGACGATCACGTCCAGCGGGGCGTCCAGAGCGCGGGCGACCTCGTAGGCCACGGGAACCCCGCCGCGCGGGAGCCCGACGACGACCGCATCGGGTACTCCGACCGCGCTGACGGCTGCGGCCAGGCGTCGCCCGGCGTCGGCACGATTCGCGAACCTCACCGAAGACCTCCAGAGCGGGCACGTGCCCGATCACTCGTCGTCCCTTCCCGGGGCGCGCCGACGGTGCTCTCCCCGCCCCTCCCATGCAGCCCGACGAAACCGCCCGGCGCCAGGACCGAAGGTCCCGTACTCGCCCGTGGTCTTCGAGATCCACGCATGGAACGGGCGACGACCCCGCTCGCGTCACGCCACCCGGCGGCGCTTGGCCTCCACGAAGGCGCGCACGCGTGACAGCGGCCACGTGTTGAGCACCTCGACCGGGGTGACCCATCCCCGCCGCGCGATGCCGACGCCGTACCTCATGTGGTCGAGGTGCACGGTCGCATGCGCGTCCGTGTTGATCGCGAACATGACGCCGTACCGCCTGGCTCGCAGGACCAGCTCGTCGGGCAGGTCGAGGCGCTGCGGCGATGCGTTGATCTCGAGTGCGGTGCCGGTCCGGGCGGCCGCCCGGAAGACGGCGTCGAAGTCGGCGTCGACGCCGGGACGACGGCCCAGGAGCCGGGTCGTGGGGTGACCGAGGATGGTCACGTAGGGGTTCTCGCAGACGCGGACGAGGCGGCGAGTCATCGCGTCCGCGCTCTGGTGGAAGAGCGAGTGGACGGAGGCGACGCACAGGTCGAAGCCGGCCAGGAACGAGGGGTTCCAGTCGACGCCGCCGTCCGCGTCGATGTTGAGTTCGGTGGCGTGGAGGAGCGCCATGCCGCCGCCGGCCTCCGCCTGGCGGAGCCGGGCCCGCTGGCTGAGCATCTTGGCGTCGGTCATCCGCTGCATCGGCATGTTCTTGGCGTGGTCGGCCACGGCGTAGTACTCGTAGCCGCGCGCACGGGCGGCTGCGATCATCTCGGCGAGACTGGCGACCCCGTCCGTGAGATCCGTGTGGGTGTGCAGGTCGCCCCGGATGTCCCGGTCGGTGACCAGCTCGGGCAGCGTTCCGGCGAGGGCCGCCTCGACCTCGCCGCGATCCTCGCGCAGCGCAGGTGGAATCCAGGGCAGGCCGAGCTGCTGGTACACCTGCTCCTCGGTCTCGGACACGACCAACGCACCGTCGTCCGCCCGGAAGAGGCCGTACTCGGACAGCTTCAGCCCCTTCCGGATGGCGATCTCGCGGAGCCGGATGTTGTGCGCCTTCGAGCCGGTGAAGTACTGCAGCGCCGCTCCCCACGCCTCGGGCCGGACCACGCGGAGGTCGACCTGGAGGCCGTCATGGGTGCGGATCGAGGACTTCGTCGGCCCGTGCACCACGACCTCGTCCGCGACCGGAAGGCCGGTGAACGCCGCCATGACCGGGGCGGAGTCCGCGGCGGCGGCGAGAACGTCGACGTCCCCGATCGTCTCGCGCATCCGGCGCAACGACCCGGCGAAGGTGCACCGGTCGACGCCCGGAAGTGCTGCGAGGGCGGCCACGATCTCGTCCGCGATCGCGGACGCGACGTCGATCAGGACCCGGTCCTGGCCGTGCTCCAGCACCGCGATGCCGTGCAGGATGTTCTCCGTCGAGCGCGGCCCGAATCCGCGGTGTCCCTCGAGTCGCCCCTCCCGGACGGCTCGACGCAACTCGTCGACGGAGGTGACGCCCAGATCCTCGTACAGCAGCATCGCCTTCTTGGGCCCCAGACCCGGGATGCGGGTCATGTCCAGCACCCCCGCGGGGACCGTGGCGCGCAGCTGCTCGACGGCCTGGATCTGCCCCGTGCCGAGGAACTCCACGATCTTGTCCGCGATGGAGCTGCCGACGTGGGGAATGGCGCGCAGGCCGACGACGTCCAGCGTCGACACGTCGACGGCGGACCCGGCGATCGAGCGGGCGGCCTTCTCGTAGACCCGCGTCTTGAAGGCCTCGCCCCCCGTGATCGCGATCAGGTCGGCGTACTCCTGCAGGACGTCGGCGACCGCGTCGTTCGGTCGGACCATGCGGGCAACGCTACGGCCGTCGCGAACCCGCGTCCCGGGTCTTTGGACCCGCCGAGCGACCGCCGCCCCCGCCCGCGCGATCACGCCCGGGTGGGCCCGTCCATCGCCGTGTCCCTGCTAGCGTCCGGCGCCGTGGGAACGCCGGACGCGCTGCGCGTCGCCATCGTCGGCTACGGGATCGCCGGCTCTGTCTTCCACGCCCCCCTGGTCGCCGCGACGCCGGGGCTCCGGGTGGCGACCGTCGTGACCCGGGACGCCGCCCGCGCCGCCGCCGCGGCGGGTGCGTATCCGGGCGTCCGGATCGTGTCGGACCCGGACGAGCTGTTCGCGGCACCGGGAGGGACCGACCTCGTCGTGGTCGCCGCACCGAACAGCGCGCACGTCCTGCTCGCGCGCCGCGCGGTCGCGGCGGGGCTGCCCGTCGTGGTCGACAAGCCCTTCGCCACGACCGCTGCGGACGCCGCGGCGGTGGCACGGGAGGCGCAGGCCGCGGGCGTCCTCGTCACCGTCTTCCAGAACCGGCGGTACGACGACGACTTCCGCACGCTGCGCGCCGTGCTCGACGGGGGGACGCTGGGCGGCGTCGTCCGGGTCGAGTCCCGGTTCGACCGCTACCGCCCGACGGTCCAGGAGGGACGCTGGCGCGAGAGCGGCGACCCCGCCCTCGGCGGTGGACTGCTGCTGGACCTCGGCGCGCACCTCGTCGACCAGGCGGTGACGCTCTTCGGCGCACCGGAGGCCGTGTACGCCGAGGTGGACCGCGTGCGGCCGGGCGCCGCCGTCGACGACGACGTCTTCGTGGCGCTGCGCTACCCGGACGGGCCGCGGGTGCATCTCTGGGCGACCATGACGGCCCGGGCACCCGGGCCGCGGTTCCGGGTGGCCGGTGTCGGCGGCACCTTCGAAGTGCGCGGTCTCGACCCGCAGGAGGCGGCGCTGCGGGCCGGCCGCCGGCCCGGGGACCCCGGGTGGGGGATGGATCCGTCCGGTCGGACGGGCACCTTGAGCGCGGACGTCGGTGGCGTCGCCGTCAGCGCCGCCGTCGAGCTGCTGCCCGGCGCGTACGAGACGTTCTACGCCGGCGTCCGGGACGCCGTCCGGGACGGCGCGCCCCCGCCGGTCGACCCGTGGGACGCCGTCCTCGGCCTGCGCGTCATCGAGGCCGCGCGCCGGTCGGCCGCCGAGCATCGCGTGGCCGTGCTCTCGGCGCACGAGGAATGACCCTCGTCCCCGCCGGGGAAGCACGTCGCCTGCACTGGCGAAGCGCGTCCTGGGGCCTGGGCAGGACCCTCTAGGCCGTGTCCGGCCGTCCGGGTCCGGCCACCGTGGACGGATAGAGGTCCCTGCTCGGCGTGCGGATCCCGCGGAACTCCCAGTCCCCGCCCAGTGCGGTGCTGACGACATCCTCGCTCTCGGTGGGCTGGGCGCCGACGTCGGTGCGGATGGGTGTCGGGCCGACGACGATGTGATTGGTCAGCCTGCCGAGGCCCTCCACCTCGACCTCGACGACGTCCCCGGGCTGGACCGGCCGCGAGTTCGCCGGGGTCCCCGAGAAGAGCAGGTCGCCGGGCGCCAGCGTGATGGTCCGGGCGATGTCGGCGACGAGATAGTGCATGTCCCACTCCATCTCGTCGGTGGACGCCTCCTGCTTCACGTCGCCGTTGACGATCGTCCGCAACGTCTTCCCCCGGAAATCCCAGTCGGTCACGAGGCCCGGGCCGACGGGCGCGAGGGTGTCCGAGCCCTTCACCCG
Source organism: Kineosporiaceae bacterium (assembly GCA_035541595.1). GTDB lineage: Bacteria > Actinomycetota > Actinomycetes > Actinomycetales > Kineosporiaceae > DATKNA01. Next base: position 16,734 of record DATKNA010000323.1, read on the forward strand.
CAGCATGGATCCGGCGTCGGTGTCGCGGAAGTCGTGCAGCCCGAAGTCGTTCCCGACGGTGTACCCGGCGATGTAGTGACCCGCCTCGGCGGGCGACACGTTGCGGCACGTACGCCCGACGACGACGACGATCTCGCCTTCGTAGTTCAGCCACCTGCAGCCCTGCGGACGCACCACCGCGCCCTGGTGCGCGTTGAGTGCGGTCACCGGCTTCTGGAAGTAGGTCGGGGCCGGCGGGAGCCTGGTCATGAACTCACGGGTGCGGCTGGCGTAGTTGAGATGGACGGCGATGATCTTCGAGGGCTCTGTCGGTGGCAGGTGGACGGCCCGATCCACCTCGACCGCCCGGCCGTCGCCGGCCACCAGGACGTCACCGTGACGGATCACCTGGACGGCGGCACCGTCGAGCAGGATGCGGCGGTACTCGGGCACGGGTCTCCTCGATGTGGTCGGGGCTCGGCTCAGCCGGCGGCGGGCAGGTCGGGTCCTGCCGTCTGCCGGGCGTACTCAGGGTCGTGCGGGGTGCGCTTCGGACCGGGGAACCCGCCGACGGGGCGGTCGAACCAGAGGTGCACCTGGCCGGTTCCGATCGAGTTCTCGTAGTCGCCGTACTGGCGCGCGGTCGCCCGCACCTGCTCCTCACCGAGGGCGCCGATCATCATCAGGTAGTGGGCGAACATGGCCTCGGGGCGGAACGTCATGAACTCGTCCATCGTGGACAGCACCCGGGCGTGGTCGCCCTCCTTGAACCACGCGATCCGGTCCTGATCGGCGGCATAGGCCTCGGGGGTGCGGATGTGCGCGGGGTCGCTGGCCTCGTGGTCGCGCAGGTGGCGCAGCTTCCAGAACGTGTGGGAGAGCGCGCCGGAGGCGATGACGATCACCTTGCGGTCGACTCGGGAGATGGCGTCGCCGAGGGCACGGCCGGTGCGCAGGAAGTCCTCGGCCTCGCCGGTCTGCGCGACGCTGACGGAGATCCAGCGCTTGTCCAGGCCCTCGCCGAGGAACTTCCACACGTTCACGGTGGCGTAGTAGAGGGGCAGGAACGGGTCGTCGATGGCCGTCACCCAGGTGCTGTGCTCCGCGCCCGCCGCGGCCATCGCGTGGGCGAGCTCGGCGTCACCCCGCCAGTCGTACGGGATGCGGCACATCCCGCGCGGTAGCTCCTCCGCGGTGAACAGGCCGGCACGGCGGTCCTGTGCGGTCACCACGAACTCGACGGTGGTGAACCAGTGCGAGTCGAGGACGACGACGGTGTCGTAGTCGAGGGTCTCGAACACGTCCCGGCGCAGTTGGTGCAGCGCCGGAACGAGGGAGATCTCCTTGCCCTCGTTCAGCTCTCGCCGCGTGTCCGGCGGCAGCATGATCGTGGGAACGTGCGCGAGCAGACCCGCGCCGACCACTTCGCCCATGTCACGTCCATCCCTCGGGAGCGAAGACACTGTTCTTCACGTCGCAGTAGAAGTCGAACGACCAGGTGCCGCCCTCGCGGCCGATGCCGGATCTGCCGCTGCCGCCGAACGGGGCGGACAGATCCCGGACGAAGAAGCAGTTGACCCACACCGTTCCGGCCCGGACCCGGGACGCCACCCGCCCGGCCCGCTCCTCGCTGCCGGTCACGATGGTCGCGGCCAGGCCGTAGTCGGTGTCGTTGGCCATCGCGACGCCGTCGTCCTCGGTGGCGAAGCGCTGGAGCGTGAGCACGGGACCGAACACCTCACGGCAGGTGATCTCCATCGATCGGTCGACGTCCTCGAACACCGTGGGCTTGTAGTAGAAGCCGCCGGTGGCGCTGTTCAGCTCATGGTTCGGCGCTCCCCCGAGGATCGCCGTCGCGCCGTCCGCGATCGCCCGCTTGACGAACCCGTCGACGCGGTCGAGGTGCTTCTTGCTGATCAAGGGGCCGAGGTCGATGCTCTCGTCCCGGGAGTCGCCCTGCCTGAGCGCCTTCACACGCTCCAGGAACCGGCCACGGAACTCGTCGTGGATGCCGTCCTGGACGAGCATCCGCACCGCGGCGAGGCAGACCTGCCCGGAGTTGTCGAACTGCTCCACCGCGAGGTCGACCGCCAGATCGAGGTCGGCGTCGGCGAAGACGATCAGCGGCGACTTGCCGCCGAGCTCGAAGCTCACCGGCGTGACATTGTGCGCGGCGGACTCCCCGATCGTGATCGCCGTCGGCACCGAACCGGTGAAACAGATCCGCCGCACGTCCGGGTGGGCGACGAGGGGTGCGCCCGCCTCGACCCCGAGCCCCTGCACGACGTTGAAGACACCGGCGGGCAGCCCCGCCTCGTGGGTGATGTCGGCGAACAGGGACGCCGTCAGCGGGGCCCACTCCGGCGGTTTGGCGACGACGGTGTTCCCGGCGGCGAGGGCGGGCCCGATCCGCCAGGTGGCGAGCATGAGCGGCGCGTTCCACGGCGTCACGATCGCGGTCACACCCGCCGGGTCCCAGCTCACGTGGTTGCGGTGGCCGCGGGTCGCGAAGTCCGGGTGCGACAACTCCAGCCGGTGGTTCGCGAAGAACCGGATGTTCGCCGCCACCCGGGGCATGACCCCGCGCCGATGCGAACGGAGCAACGATCCGTTGTCCCGGGTCTCGACCTGTGCAAGGTCCTCCAGGCGTGCCTCGATACCGTCCGCGACCCGGTTGAGCACGGCCGCGCGGTCCACCGGTGACGTCTGCGCCCACCCGGGGAAGGCGGTCTTCGCGGCCGCGACGGCCGCGACGACCTCGGCCTGGCCGCCGCGGCTGACGTGGGCGATCACCTGGCCGTCCAGCGGCGAGACGTCCTCGAAGGTGTCCTCGCCGGTCACCCGACGTCCCCCGATCCAGTGCCGGGTGTCGACCTCGACGCCGGCGACGCTCGCCGTGCTCATGCTGCCTCCGATCGGCCGGCGGGCACCCGGGGCGGGCGGTGACCCGGTGCGGATGCGGTGCTGACCCGGTGCTGACCCGGTGCTGCCTCGCTCGGGCGGGAGTCGTCAGAACGGCGCCCCAGCTGTATCGTTCGGACACGAACGTATTGTCGTTTCCCTGGAGTGTCAAGATGTTCGGTCCTCCCTTGGTCGCGATCCCGGCCCGGTTCTCGGCGTCCGCGTCGGCTCACCGGTATCGCGCGCTGAGCACCGCGCGGGCGCTGTCGGAGGGAGTCCTGCTGGCGGGCGGCGAGCCGCTGACCGTCCACCCGTGGGCGCCCGGGGGATCGGTCTCCCCCGAGCAGGTCGGCCGCCGGCTGGGTTTCGCCGACGCCGTGCTCCTGCCCGGCGGCGGGGACCTGTCCCCGGCCGCCTACGGCGAGCGGGCGACCGGCGACGTCGACGAGGTGGACGACGAGCAGGACTCCTTCGACCTCGCCGTCGCGCGGTGGGCCCTGGCGCAAGGGGTTCCCCTGCTCGCCGTCTGCCGCGGCTTTCACGTGGTCAACGTCGCGCTCGGCGGGGACCTGGAACAGCACATGCCCGAGCCGCACCGGCACGTCGTGCACCCCGTGGCCGCCGAGCCGGGCAGCACGCTCACGGCCCTGGTGGGCACGACCGTCCAGGCGTCCTGCTACCACCACCAGCGCGTTCGTCGCCTGGGCGACGGGTTGACGCCGGTGGCGCACGCCGCAGACGGCACCGTCGAGGCGGCCCTCCTGACCGGCGCCCGGGGATGGTTCGTCGGCGTGCAGTGGCATCCGGAGGACACCGTCACGACCGACCCCGCGCAGCTGGCCCTGTTCCGTGACCTTGTGGCGGCGGGGGCGCGACGCCGGACGGAGAAGTTCGCGGAGGGGTAGCTCAGCCGAGCTCGATGCGCCGCACGACGGCGCGCAGCGAGCGGGCCAGCTCGAGCTGGGACTCCTCGTCGAGGTCTCCCATCGCGAACGCCTCCGCCTGGTTGAACTTCGGGAAGAGCTCGGTCATCAACTGCCCGCCCTTGGTCGTCAGTGACAGCAGCACCCGGCGTCCGTCCTCCGGGTGGACCTGCCGATGGACCAGCCCGCGGCTGATGAGCGTGTTCTGAACGCCGGTCAGGGTCGCCTTCGAGATGCCGGCCTCAGCGGCGACATGCCGGGTCTCGATCTCGCCCCAGATCCAGATCACCCACAGCACGACCCAGCCGGTCCAGGTGATGTCGTGGGAGGCGAGAACCGTGCGCTCCACGTGGTTACGGACGGCGTTTGCCGCCCGATAGATGTTGGACACCGCAGCTGTGGCCGACATGTTCAACGACATCCCTCGCAGTCGCTCCGCGACCGCTTGCTCGGTGGCATCCAGGGTGCGCTGGCCGGAGGGGGACCCAGGCGTCGCCAGATCGGGGTGGCGCGTGGCCGGGTCGGTGTCGCACGGTGCGTGATCAAGGTCTGCCGCCCTGGTACCGCCGCGCGCCGCCGAGTTCGTCTTCCGGCCGGGAGGCACGCCGCCAGTCTACCCCGATCGTTTGGGTCCATACACTTTTCGGACCGCGGTGGCGGTGACGTCGAGGGCCTCGGGGCGCCGGCCGGCCGCGACGAGGTCCAGGAACCGGTCCACCAGGCGTCGGCTCCGGCGCTCTGCGTCGGCGGCCCGACGCTCGGTCTCGGCCACCAGCGCCTCGACGTCACGACCGTGGGCATCGAGGTACGTGCGGCCACCGTGGTCGAGCCAGCCGTCCAGCATGGCCTCGGTGAGCTCGGGGTGGAACTGCACCGCGAGGCTCCTGCCCAGCACGAAGGCCTGCTCCGCCGCTGCGGTCCGGGCCAGCACGTGCGCGCCCGGCGGGGCCTGCCACCGGTCGTGGTGCCACTCGAACCAGGGGCCCGGCTCGATCAGCTCGTGCCGGTCGGAGTCGACCGCGTACCAGCCGATCTCCGGGTGCGGCGCACGCTCGACGGCGCCCCCGAGCGCGGCCGCCAGGGCCTGGCCGCCGAAGCAGATGCCGAGGACGGGCACACCCGAGGAGTGGGCGCGCCGCAGGAACGCGAGCTCTTCGAGGACCCAGGCCCCGATCGTCGCCTCGTCGTACACCGACCAGGGCGCCCCCATGGCGACGATCACCGCGTACGACCCGGGGTCCGGGAAGGTGACGGTGACATCGGGGTCGTGGAAGCGGTCGGCGGGCACGACGAGGAACTCCTCGACATCGAACCCCCTGGCCGCGAACTGCGCGCCGACCGGCCCGGGCGGCGAGACGTGATCCTGCTGCACGAAGAGCGCGCGCACCCCTGGCCTCCTTTCATTAGGGTACGAACATATTGCCGGTCACGGCGACCGGCAACCGACGCCGGCCCGGCCGGCGGCCGCGTCCGGTCTTCGGCGGGCCTTCCCTTCTCCGGCTCGCGCCACTATCGTGCCGTTATCGTTCGTATCCGAACGAGATGTCGGATACCGTCGCCCGCGAGGAGAACCGCGCATGGACAGCACCGACGTTTCTGCCGTCGTGGAGGACCTCAGGTCCCGGGGCGTGGACGTCGTCCGCGTCTCCTACTGCGACCTGATCGGCGTCGACCGGGGCCGGGACGTGCTCATCGACGAGCTGCAGACCGCCATGGGGCACGGCATCGCGTTCTGCCGCGCCGTCTACCACACCACTCCCGTCGGCGACGTCGTCCCGGTGCAGGGCGGCCTGGATTCGGGCCTTCCCGACATCAAGGCCGTGCCGGATCTGGGCACGCTCACGCCGCTGCCGTGGGAGCCGGGCGCGGCGTGGTGTCTGGCGGACACGCACGTCCTGGGTGGCGCCCCCGCGCCCGAGGCTCCGCGCGAGGTCGCCCGCCAGGTCGCGGATCGGTTGCTCACCCTCGGGTTGCAGGCCGTGATCGGACCGGAGCTGGAGTTCTACCTGCTGGAGGAGGACGAGAAGGCGTCGCACGGGTGGCACCGGTACGCCGACGCGCCGGGCAACGTCTACGTCGTGGGCCGTAAGGGCGACCCGCGCGGGACGCTGCTCACCATGCTGCGCCACCTGCGTGACGCGCAGCTGCGGGTGACCGCGGCCAATCACGAGTTCTCCCCGGGGCAGTTCGAGATCAACCTCAACCACTCCGAGCTCCTCGACGCCGCCGACCGCGCCTTCCGGATGAAGTCCGCCGTCCAGGAGATCGCCCGGCACGAGGGCATGCTGGCCACGTTCATGGCCAAGCCCTTCAACGACGAGGGCGGCAGTGGCTTCCACCTGCACGTGTCCCTGGTGGACGAGTCCGGCACCAATGTCTTCGGTGATCCGGACGGTCCGGACGGCCTGTCCGCCATCGGGCGCCACGCCGTCGCCGGCGTCCTCGCCCACGCTCCGGCGATGGCCGCGATCCTCAACCCGACCATCAACTCCTACAAGCGCTTCGGTCCCGACACCCTCGCCCCCTGGCTCATCGACTGGGGGATGGACAACCGCAGCGCCATGGTGCGCATCCCGCCCGAGCGGGGCTCCTCATCGCGCATGGAGGTGCGCCTCGGCGACGCCACGGCCAACCCCTACCTGGCGATGGCCGCGGTCGGCGCCGCCGTCTACCTCGGCGTCCGGGACAAGCTGGAGCCGGCCGCTCCGCTGGAGGGCTACGGCTACGACCCCACCTGCGCGCCGATGCTGCCCCAGACGCTGCCACAGGCACTCGACGCCCTCGACGCCGACAAGGAGTTCAGCGCGGCCCTCGGCGGCTTCTTCGTGGAGTCGTTCCTCACCTACAAGCGCAACGAGGTCGAGCGGTTCTCCCGCTACGTCACCGATTGGGAGTTCCGCGAGTACGCCTACCACCTCTGAGCCGCGGGCGATCACGTCGGGTCAGCGGTGCGCGAGCGTCGTGCCCCCGTCCCAGCTGGTGCCGACCTGCATGTAGTAGCCGCTGATGATCTCGCGGACGGGCAGCGTCGAGGCGAGGTCGTCCCACGGCGAGTCGAACAGCTCCAGGTCGGCCTCGGCCCTCCAGGGCCGGCCGTGCTCGAAGCCGACCCCGCTCATGGTGAGCACCTCGTCGAGCGCCCAGCCCTCGGCACCCCGCTCGATGGGCCGCACCCGGCGGTGGTGGAGCATGGGCAGGGCGTTCACGAATCCGTTGGTGTCGCTGGGCTCGGTGAGGGTGACGACGGCTTGGGCCAGGCGGTGGTCGTAGGCGGCGAGGGTGGCGCCGAAGCGCCCGCCGGCCTCGATGCGCGGAGCTCCCCTGCCGAAGGGCATGGGCCGGGTCTGATAGATCGAACCGAGCTTCTTGGGGTAGCCCTGATGCATCCCGCGGGCGATGGCGAAGTCCGTCGTGACCCAGATCAGCACGCAGCGCGAGTAGGTCACGCCGTCGTAGCGGCAGCGCACCACGGCGAAGGCCTCCTTGTACTGCGCGCGGGCGGGGTCGAGGAGCTCCGCGCCCCCTTCGGAGCAGGACTGCCAGTCTGCCCAGATGAAGGCGACGGCCGCCGGATCCTCGTCGGCGAGCTCGACGTCGGCCGGCAGGATGGCGCGGACCTTGTCCACGTCGGTGCGGTACTCGACGGTCAGGAGGTCCCCGCTGTAGTACCACGGCGGAGCCGGGATCAGGGCGCTGTGGCCGCTCTGGGTGAAGGGCGGGGCGAAGCCCTTGAGGGCGGTCATCGGTCTCCTCGTCGGTTCGGTCTGACGCCTGTGTGACGCCGGTCTCAGCGGTGCGGCCCGGCCGCCGGCACTCGGGCCGCCCGCACCGGGAGCTCCTCCGCCAGCATCGACGTCACGATCTCGCGCACCCTCAGCGCGGCGACGTCGGCGCTGACGTTGACCTCAGCTCCGGGGCCGTCGAGGTCGAGCGCCGCCTGGGCGGTCTCCATGGCCGCGAACACGCGGCGGTAGTAGTCCTCGAACATGGCGGCGACGGCGGCGGACGCGCCGGCGTCGTCCAGGGCGAAGTCCCGGCTCACCCGCCAGAGCACGCGGCTGCGCGCTTCGCTCACCGGCGTGACCAGATGGGTGAACCGCAGTCGTGCGGTCCGGCCGTCGGAGCCGGTGACGTCCCAGTAGTCCACCCAGACCGCGGGCGAGAGGAAGAAGCCGCGCTGGGAGGTGGTGAACCGCTCCCGGACGTCGACCCCGAGCATGCGTGCCTGCCACGGCGGCAGCACGGCCGCGGGGAACTCGCGCAGCAGGGTCACGGTGGTCTCGGTGACCTCGACGTCGAGCTCCGGCGGCGCCTGGCCGAGCGCGGACGGCGCGATCTCCGGGGCGACGAACGGCACCTGGGTGACGTCGGCGAAGTTCTCCAGCAGCAGCAGGAAGCCGGCGGCCGCGACCCGCTCCCCCGCGACGGTCGCCCAGCCCTCCTGCGCCAGCCACGCCAGCTCGGGCACGCGGTGCCTGCGCGCCCGTCCCGGCTCGCCGAGCCAGACCCAGACCACCCCGTCCGTCTCCTGGACCGGATAGCTCGCGACGTGTGCCCCCAGCGGAACCCGGGCCTGGGTGGGCACCCGGCTGCACACCCCGTCGGTGCCGTAGACGAAGCCGCACAGGCCGCACTGGACGTCGTCACCGACGAGCGTTCCGGCACTCAGCGGGTAGGCCCGGTGCGCGCAGCGGTCCTCCAGCGCCACGGCATGCCCGTCCTGCGTCCGGTACAGCAGCACCGGGCGATCGAGCAGGCGAAGCCCGGTGAGCTGCCGGCCCACGGCGTCGGCGGCGGCCACCCCGTACCAGCAGTCGCTCGGGGCCAGGTCGGCGGTCTTCCGCTGGGGACGCATCGCGGGCTCCTCACAGGTCCAGGGTCAGGCGGTCGGACAGGCAGCGGGAGACGCAGACCATCATCGCGTCATTGGCCTCGCGCTCGGACGCGCTCAGGACGGAGTCGCGGTGATCGACGACGCCGTCCAGGACCGCTTGCTCGCAGGTCCCGCAGATCCCCTCATGGCAGGACCCCAGGACGCTGACCCCCGCATCCTGGATGACGTCGAAGACCGACCTGTCCGGGGGAACCGTGAGGGTCAACCCGGAGCTGGCGAGCACGAGCTCGAAAGAGCGCTCGCCTCCGTCCGGCGCCTCGGTCGCCTTGGCGGCGAACCGCTCCAGGTGCAGGGTCCCCTCGGGCCAGTGCGCAGCGCAACGGTCCTCGACCGCGGCGAGCAGCCCCTCCGGCCCGCAGCAGTAGACCAGCGTGTCCTGTCTCGGTTCCCCGAGGACGGTCGCCAGATCGAGCATCCCGACCTCGTCCTGGGGAACGAGGGTGACCTTGTCCCCGTACGCGGCCACCTCGTCGGTGAAGGCCATCGACGCCCGGCTGCGGCCGCCGTAGTGGAGGTGCCAGTCGGCGCCGCCCGCCTCCGCCTCGGCGATCATCGGCAGCAGCGGGGTGATGCCGATCCCGCCGGCGATGAAGACGTACCGGGCCGAGCCGACGAGCGGAAAGTGGTTCCGTGGCCCCCGGACGCGCACCGTGGCGCCCTTGCCCAGTCGCTCGTGCACGTACTCCGAGCCGCCGCGGGAGTCGGGCGCCTTGAGCACGCCGAGCCGGATGGACCGGCTGTCCGACGGGTCGCCGCACAGTGAGTACTGCCGGACC
>DATKNA010000324.1:0-3367 GCA_035541595.1 Kineosporiaceae bacterium
CATCGGGACGGAGTGGGTTCCGCCGGCCGGCGACGCCGACGCGACCGCGGCCTACGACTTCGCGGGCGACGCCTACGACTACTTCTGGACGGAGCAGGGGCGCGACGGCTACTCCGACAAGAACGACTTCCTGCGCCTGACGGTTCACTACTGCCCTACGTCCCTCGATTGTCCCTACAAAGGTGCCTTCGGCTGGGGCAGCCAGCTCGTCTTCGGCGAGGGCTGGTCCCGCGCGGACGACATCGTCACCCACGAGCTGACGCACCTGATCATCGCGAACACCGCAGAGCTCATCAGCTACAAGCAGTCGGGGGCGCTGGCCGAGGCCTTCGCGGACATGTTCGGCGAGACGGTGGACCAGTGGAACACGGGCCGGGGGGACCAGGCGCGGCGGGGCACCGACACCGCCGCCGTGCGGTGGCTGATCGGCGAGGACCTGCCTGGCGGTGCCATCCGCAACATGATGAACCCCAACCAGTTTGGCGACCCGGGCAAGACCAGCGACCCCCAGTACCGCTGCGGGAGCGACGACGACGGTTCCCTCCATTCCAACGCGGGGGTGCCGAACCACGCCTACGCGCTGATGGTCGACGGCGGCACCTACAACGGGGTCACGGTGGCCGGCATCGGCCTGCGCAAGGCCGCCCGGATCCAGTACCGGACGCTGACGGGCTACACCACCGCGGGCTCGGACTTCATGGACTACTACGATGCCGTTCAGCTGGCATGCGATGACCTGATCGCAGGGCCCGAGGGCATCACCGCCGCGGACTGCGTCCAGGTGCAGCGGGCGCTCGACGCCGTGCAGATCGCGGCCCCCGCGCTGTGCAGCCAGGCCGTCGAGCCGGACGTTTGCCCTGCCGGCAAGGTCGCGTCGGACCTGTTCTTCGACGACTTCGAGTCGGGTTCGGCGAAGTGGAAGCTGACGCAACCCGTCGGATCCGCCGACGCGCGGTGGATGGTCGCCGGAAACTACGTCAAGAGCGGGAGCCTGGCCCTCCTCGCCTATGCTTGGTGGCCACAACTGAGCGACGCGCGGGCTGAGATGGCGGCGCCGGTGACGATCCCGGCCGGTGACGTCCGCCTGCGGTTCGACCACGCGTACGACCTCGACGGCCGTTTCGCCGCGGGCGCGGTCGAGTACACGACCGACGGCGGCACGACCTGGCTGGACGCCGGGTCGCTGTTCTTCAGCCAGGGCAAGTACGGCGGCGCTGTACCCAACAGCTACGTCTCCTACGCCCCGCTATCCGGGCGGTATGCGTTCTTGTCCGAAAGCTCCGGCTTCGTCACCTCGCTGCTCGACCTGAGCGCGCTCGCCGGCCAGAACGTCCAGTTCCGCTTCCGCCTCGCGCTGGTGCCGGCGCCCGGCGTGGGCTTCGGAAGCGGGTTTGGCTGGGCGATCGACGACGTGCGGTTGTACCAGTGCGGGGACGAGCCGTCGCCGACGCTCTCGATCGACGATGTGACCGTGCGCGAGGGGGCGACCTACGCCGTCTTCACGGTGTCCCTCTCGGCGCCGCTCAACAGCGACGTCACCGTCCAGTACGTGACGAGCGACATCACGGCATCCGCGGGTTCGGACTACTCCGCGACGTCCGGCACCCTGACCATCCCCGCCGGACAGACGAGCGCGACCATCTCGGTTTCGATAGGCGACGACTCGATCCCCGAACCCACCAGGACGTTCCAGATCACTCTCAGCAATGCGACCCACGCCACGATCGCCAGGGGAACCGGCATCGGGGCCATCCTGGACGACGACAGCACCCCGTCGCCGCCGACGAGCAGTACGTGGGCGGTGGCACAGCAGGGCATGCCGATTTTGCATGCGGTCGCCTACGGGGCGGGCCGGTACGTCAGCGTCGGCGACTCCGGCCAGGTCTGGACGTCTCCGGACGGCGCCAACTGGTCCAAGCGGCCGGACCCACTCGCCGGCACCGCCGTGGCGATCGCCTATGGAGGCGGCCAGTTCGCCGCCGCAGGCCAGCAGCTCGTCGTCACCTCGGCGGACGGCCTCACCTGGACCGACCACTCGTCCACGCTCCCCTCCGGGTTCACCCCGCGCGGGATCACCTTCGGGGGCGGCACGTGGGTGGTGGTCGGCTGGAACGGCAACATCTTCACCTCCGCTGACGGCGGGACCTGGCTGGCCGCCGACTCCGGCACCACGATCGAGTTGGATGACGTGGCCTACGGCGATGGCCGGTTCGTGGCGGTCGGCGGTACGATCTTGACGTCGACGGACGCGGTGCACTGGACTACCCCCGCCCAGCTCCCGGCCGTGTGGCTCTCCGCCGTGACGTACGACGGGACCCAGTTCGTCGCCATGAGCAACAACTCTGCCTGGACCTCGCCCGACGGCAGCTCCTGGTCTGGAAACCGGCTCGACAACCACCAATACCAGGACGTCACGCTCGGCCCCGGCCCTACGCTGGTCGCGGTGGGCCAGGGCGCCGTCGCCACGTCGACGGACGGGGCGACGTGGGAACAGCGAATGCTGCCGAAGGGTCTCGGCGGCGCCAGGAATCTGCTGGCGATCGCCCATGGCCGCAGCGCCTACGTGGCCGTGGGCACGAACGGCGCCGTATTCACCTCTGCGGACGGCGTCACCTGGACCAGCCGTCAGCTACCGGCGAGCCGTAACTTCGCTGGCGTGGCGTTCGACGGCATCCGCTTCTGCGCCATAGGGGCCTACGGCGCGGCGGCCAGCTCCGCCGACGGCATCACCTGGACGAACGCCACCACGCCGCCGCCGGCGCCCGGGGACGACTACGGTCAGCTCAACGCGATCACCTGGGCCGCGAACCTGTTCGTCGCGGTGGGCGATGCCATCCTCACCTCCCCCGACTGCCGGACCTGGACCAGCCGTCCGCCGAGCTGGGCCCGGACGACATGGTCGACCAGGCTCCCGCTCAAAGACGTCGCATACGGCGCCGGCCGGTACGTCGCAGTGGGCAACCAGTACGTGAACGGCACCCAGGTCGCGGCGATCCAGGCGTCGACGGATGGCACGCACTGGTCGGAGGTCGAGGTCCCCGGGGTTCCGGTCGCGCCGTTGCTTTCGGTCGCGTACGGTGCGGGTCGCTTCCTGATCGTGGGCCAGCCATTCTCAGGCGGCAGGCGGTTCCTGCTGGCGTCGGAGGACGGCGTCCATTGGACCCGGGTTCCCGCGGAGATCGGCGAAGACCCGTACCAGGCCCCCCCAGCGAGGCTTCGTTACGCGAATGGAACGTTCGTCCTGGTGGCCAAGGGCGACACCGGCTGGACCTCGACGGACGGCACCGCCTGGATGGCCGACGATATCGGCGCGTGGGGACTGCGTGACGTGACCTACGGGAGCAGCCGGTTCGTCGGTGTCGGGGAC
>DATKNA010000325.1:0-11231 GCA_035541595.1 Kineosporiaceae bacterium
AAGGTCGCTACCGTGCTGCGGGCCGTCGCGGACGACCTCGAGGCGGGTCACTAGCCCCGAGACGGGACAGGTCGACGGCGGCCAGCACGGCCGCGCCGGCCGTGGCGAGTCCCGCGAAGCCCAGCCCCCACGGACCGGACAGCGGCAGGAACAGGCCGACCACGCCGCCCGCCACCCAGGCGAGCTGCAGCACGGTCTCGGATCGGGCGAACGCCGAGGTCCGCACACGCTCGTCGACGTCCGACTGGATCACGGCGTCGAGGCCGAGCTTGCTCAGCGAGGCGGCGATCCCGGTCGCGAGCGCGACCAGGGGCACCGTCACCAGCCCGTAGCTCACGGCCGACCACAGGGTGACGATCGCCGTCCCGGCGAGCAGGGCCACAGCGATCACTTCGGGGCGGGACCGCCGCACGACGCCGCCCAGGCCCGACCCGACCCCGCTGCCCACCGCGGCCACGACGACGACGAGGCCCACGGAGGCGGCCTCGCTGAGACCGGGCAGCGGGTCGGTCCGCAGCCGGAACGCCAGGAACAGGATCAGGAACCCGGTGAGCCAGCGCGCCGCGGCGGCGGCGCGCAGGGTCAGGACACCGCGCGGCCCGATGCTCGTGCGCCGGGGCCGGGGAGCCCGCGCGGTGAGCCGGGCCCGCTCCTCGCCGGCGCTGGAGTCGACCCGCTCCGGCAGCGCCACCGCCAGCACCGTGGCGGCCGCGAACACGGCGAACGCCAGGCGCAGGGTCGCCGGTGGCCCGAGCTCGTGCGCGATCGCCGCGCCGACGGGAGCGGCGACGGTCATCGCCACGACGCCGGCGATCGAGATGCGCGAGTTCGCGGACACCAGCGTCGTCCCCGGCGGCAGCACCCGGGGAACCGCCGCAGACCGCGTGACCAGGTACGCCTTCTGGAACAGCAGGAAACCGAAGGCCTCGGGGTACAGCGAGAACGGCGTCGACCCGCCGGTGACGGCGTCGGCCATCACCCAGGCGAGGAAGGCGCGGACGAGCATGGTCGTCGCCATCGCGTACCTGCGGCCGCTGCGGACGCGGTCCAACACCGGCCCGATCACCGGCGCGAGCAGGACGAACGGGACCATTGTCACCAGCAGCGAGGCGGCCACGCGATCGCGGGCGGCGGTCGGTGACACCGAGAAGAAGAGGGTCCCCGCCAGCGCGGTGACGATGAGCGTGTCCCCGGCGGTGGCGACGAAGCCGAGCTCCGACATCCGTCCCAGTCCTGACTCGCCGGCGCCGTGCGCGTGCATCCAGCGCCGGCCACCACGCCAGACGGCGCGGGCACCTCGCCCGATCGCCCGGGTCGCGGTCGCCGCCGCTCTGGCGCTGCCGCGGATACCGGCCGCCGGGCCCAGCCCACCGGCCGGCGGAGGAGGCTCGGGGGCGGCCATACGGACCATCCTGCCCCGCCCGATCCCGGACCCCATGGACGCCTGCTCCGGTGTCTGCTCCGGTGTCTGCTCCGGTGTCGGATGCCGGTCCGCGATGGGGGACAATCCCTGCGTGCCCCCGACGAGCCTCGACGACGGCGCCGGCGCGGCGTCCGCCGGCGCCCCGGACACCGCTCCGGACACCGCTCCGGACATCGCTGCGTCCGCTCGCCCTGCCGTCCGGTCGCGTGCTTCCCGCGCCGGCGCCCGGGCCGGCGCCCGGGCCGGCGTCCGTGCCCTCGCGCCGGACGCCGTCTGTGCCGCCGCGACGGACCTGGCCAGGGCCGCCGCCGAGCAGGACGCCGACCCGGGCACGGTCGGCGCGCATCTCGGTGCCGTCGCGGACGGCGAGCGCCTCGTCACGCACTCGTTCGCGTCGTTGGCCAGGGGGTACCGCGGCTGGCGGTGGGCCGTGACGGTGGCGCGCGCGCCCCGTTCCCGCACTGTCACGGTGTGTGAGGTCGTTCTCCTGCCGGGCGCGGACGCGATCCTCCCGCCGCCGTGGGTCCCCTGGCAGGATCGGATCGCGCCCGGCGACCTCGGCCCGGCCGACGTTCTGCCCTATCGCACCGACGATCCCGGTCTGGTGCCCGGCTTCACGATCACGGACGAGGCCGACGAGGACCACCAGCAGGTGTGGGAGCTGGGGTTGGGTCGGGTGCGGGTGCTGTCGATCGAGGGCCGTGAGGCGGCGGCGGACCGCTGGTACCTCGGTGACCGCGGCCCCACCGGGGAGGAGGCGCTGCACGCCACCGCTCCCTGTTCGACGTGCGGGTACTTCCTCCCCATCGCGGGGAACCTGCGCCGTGCCTTCGGAGTCTGCGCGAACGCCTGGTCGCCGTCCGACGGCCGGGTCGTCAGCGTCGACCACGGCTGCGGAGCGCACAGCGAGACGGACGTCGAGGCCGCTCCGGCGGAGTCCCCGCCCGCACCGATCCTCGACGAGACCGGCGCCGAGGCCGTCGCGCTGCCCCCGCGCGAGTCGTGACGGGCACGGACCCGTTCGGTACGGACCCGCTCGGGACCGGCGCGATCCGCGAGCGCGTCCTCGCCGCCTGGGCGGCGTCCCCGGCTCGGTTCCGGGAGGACGCCAATGCCGAGGAGGAACTCGCCCTCGGCGCGTACCGGGACCGGGTGGTCGTCGAGCTCGCACAGAACGCCGCGGACGCCGCCGCCCGCGCCGGGGACGCCGGCGGCGGTCGCCTCCTGCTACGGCTGGTGGAGGCGGACGGCTGCTCGCCGCAGCTGATCGCCGCCAACACCGGCGCCCCCCTCGACGAAGCCGGCGTCCAGGCCCTCGCCACGCTGCGGGCGAGCGCGAAGCGGGACGGCGAGGGGGTCGGCCGCTTCGGAGTGGGGTTCGCCGCCGTCCTCGGCGTGGCCGACGACCCGCAGGTGATCGGTCGCGCCGGCGGGGTCCGGTTCTCCCGGAGCGCAACCGTCGCCCTGGTACGGCAGGCGGCCGCGCGATCGCCCGGGTTGGCCGAGGAGTTGGAGCGACGGCGCGGCCACGTCCCGGTGCTCCGGTTGCCGCTGGCGGCCAGGCCGGAGGAGGCGGTGCCCGGGGGGGTCCCGCCGGCCGGGTACGACACGGCGGTCGTGCTCCCCCTGCGCGACGGCGACGCCGCGGCCGCCGTCCGCGCCCAGCTCGAGGCGGTCGACGACGCGCTCCTGCTGGCGCTGCCCGCGCTGGCCGAGGTACGGGTCGAGCTCCCGGGGGCCCGGCCGCGCGAGCTGCGCGACCTCGGGGCCCGCTGGCGGGTGGTGCGCCGGACGGGCGCGCTGGATGCGGCCCTGCTGAGGCGGCGTCCGACCGAGGACCGGGCGCGCAGCCGCTGGACCGTCACATGGGCCCTGCCCCGAGATCCGTCGGCGCGGCCGCCGGCCGTCGTCCACGCGCCGACGCCGAGCGACGAGCCGCTGAGCTGGCCGGCGCTGCTGGTCGCGACGTTCCCGCTGGACAGCTCCAGGCGCCGCGTCGTGCCGGGCCAGGACACCGACGCCCTGGTCGCCGAGGCGGCGGCCGCCTACGCGGACCTGCTGGCCGAGCTCGCGGCAGAGCCCACGACCGGGCGTCCGGGCGGAGGGACCGACCCGCGGGTGGCCGAACCGTGGCGGCTCGTCCCGACCGGCCTGCCGGCCGGTGCGCTGGACGGCGCCCTCCGCGCCGCGCTGATCGACCGGCTGCCGGGGGTCCCGATGCTGCGCTCGGCCGAGGACTCCGGGGTCGCCGTGCGCCCGCGTGACGCCGTCGCGCTCGAGCCGCCTGCGGGCTCGGACCCGGACGCCGTCGCCGTGCTCGCCGGCAGGGTCGCGGGGCTGGTCCTCGCACCGCGCGCCGCCGGCGCCGCGTTCGAGCTGCTGGGCGTGCGCAGGCTGGCCCTGGCCGACGTCGTCCAGCAGCTGCCGGTCCCGTCGGACGACGACGGGTGGCGCTGGCTGCTGGCCGGTCTGGCCGGACTCGTCGACGATGCCGCCGCCCGGGAGGCGCTGGCGCAGTTGCCCGTGCCGCTCGCGGACGGCCGCGTCGTCCGGGGTGTGCGCGGGCTGATCCTCTCGGTCGGGGAGCCCGGTGTCACAGCGGCGCTGGCACGGCTCGGTGCCCGGGTGGTCCGCGCCGAGCTGGCCGCCCACGACACGGTCCGGGTGGTACTCCTGCGGTTGGGCGCCGCGGTGGTGGGTCCTGCGCAGGCGCTCCTGGTTCCGGCGGTCGCGGCCGTGGTCGAGATGCTGGCCGCCGGGGCGGCGGACGACATGGACCGGGACCGGGAAGGCCGCCAGGCCGAGCTGGTCGATGCGGTCCTGACGCTCGTGGCCGCCGCCGTCCGGGAGGGCGGGCCGGCACCCGGGGACCTGCCGTGGCTGGCGGACCTGCCGCTACCCGATGCGGCCGGCGGGCTCGCATCCGCCGGGGCGCTCATGCTGCCGGGCTCGCCGGCGTCCCGGCTGCTCGACCCCGAGGCGGTCGGGCTGGTCGACGCAGCCCTCGTGGAACGCTGGGGGAGCGCGGTGCTGCGCGTCGCCGGGGTACTCGACGGCCTCGCCCTCGTCCGGGCCGCCGACGTCCCGCTCGACGGCCCGATCGATCCGCTACTGGAGCACGCGCTGGATGGCGTGGACACCTGGCTGGAGCGGACGGCGGGCGTCGCGGAGCGCTCCTTCGGGTCGGCCCTGGGCGCGGTCGCGGTCGAGGTGGTCGCCGTCATGGACCTCGACGCCGTCCGGGACGACGCCTGGCCCGCCGCGCTCGCCCTCGTCGCCCGCGATCCCGACCTGCGGCGCGCCCTGCTCACGCCGGTCACGCTGCTCAGCCCCGGCGGTGCCGCCGCCACGGCCCCCTCGTACACGGCCTGGTGGCTCCGCGACCGGCTGGCCGGCGGCCGTGCGTGGGCCGACCCGGACGTGTCCGGAACCTCCCAGGGTGCCGCACCCGGTCTCGCCCGGCTGCTCCCCCCGGCGCCGCCTCAGCTGGCCGGCGCCGATCCGGCGGTCCGGGTGGCGCTCGGCGGCGTCCGCGAACCCGGTCAGCTCGACGACGGCGCCGTCGACGACGTCCTCGACCGGCTGGCCGATCCGGATCTGGACCTCGACGTGCAGACCGTGCTGGGCGTGTGGGCCGCCCTCGCGGACCTCCTCGCCGGGCGGGTGCCCGACCTCGCGGACACCCCGGCCCATGCACAGGTGCGGGTACTCGACCCCGCCCGTCCCGGCGCGACGGCGGTGGTGGACGCCGGCCTGGCGTGCGTGACGGGTGATCCGATGCACCTGCAGCGGGCGGACCTGGGGCCGTTCGTCGTCGCCCCGGACCCGCGGGCCGCCGCGGCGCTCGCCGAACTGCTCGACCTGCCGCTCGCCGACGATCTCACGGCGGGCGTGGTGGCGGAGGGCTCGACGGCCGGTGGGATCGCGGACGGCGGGCCGGCCGGCCGGCCGGCCGTCGTCCCTGGCGAGGTCCGGGCCGTGCTGCCGGCGGCGGCGACGCGCTGGTGCGAGCACGACGTGCTGCTCGTCGACGGCGTGGAGGTCGACTGGTGGGTGGACGCCGATGGTCTGGTGCACGCCTGCACCGTCGACGGCCTGGCCCGGGGCCTGGCGCTCGCGGCCCACGCCTGGTCGCGGCGAGGGATACTCGCGGACGTGCTGACGCATCCCGCCGATCTGCCCGCCGTCCTGCTGGACGAGGCGTTCAGCCGCGACGGCGCCTGAGGTAGACCAGGCCCAGGAGCCCGCCGGCGATGCCCGCCGCCGCCGTCCAGGTCCACCAGCCCCGGCCCTCGTCCACCAGCTGGTCGTGGAACACGAGGGTGAACACGAGCGCCACCGCCCAGACGGCGATGCCGACGAGGACGGCCGCACGGTCGTTCGTCGCGAGCGGCGGCGGATCGGGGTGCCGGTCTGCGGACCGCGGGTAGAGCCGCACGTGCACGAGGATAGACGCCATGGACCGCTGCCGGGAGCTCTCAGGCCTGTGGCCCGGGCGAGCGCGATCGTCGTCGTGCACGGAATGCTTAGCATGGCTAATGAGTTAGGCTAAGCATCATGGCGGCCGCCGCAGTACCGAAGCCACCGAAGCCACCGAGGCCACGCGCGGCCGGCGGTCCGGGCGCCGCCGCCCTGGCCGCCGAACTGCGCGTCGCGCTGATGCGTGCGGCGCGCCGGCTGAGGGCGGAGACGTCGGACGCCGATCTCTCCGACAGCCAGTACTCCGTGCTCGCCCTGCTCGAACGCGACGGTCCGCGCACCCCGGGGGAGATCGCCGCGTACGAGCGGGTGCAGCCCCCCTCCATGACGCGCACCCTCGCGGCCCTGCTGGTGCTCGGCCTGGTGACGCGCACCGAGCACCCGTCCGACCGGCGCCAGGTCCTGGTCTCGGTCACCGACGCCGGTGCGGCGACCGTCCGCGAGACGCGCCGCCGCCGTGACGCCTGGCTCGCCCGCCGGCTCGCCGCGCTGCCGGCCGACGAGCGCGAGGTCCTCGCCCGCGCCGCAGACATCCTGAGGAGGATCGCCGACTCGTGAGCCCGATCTTCCGGTCTCTCTCCATCCACAACTACCGGCTCTGGGCGAGCGGCGCGATCATCTCCAACACCGGCACCTGGATGCAGCGCGTCGCACAGGACTGGCTGGTCCTGACGGTCCTGACGGACAACTCCGGGACTGCCGTCGGCATCACGACGGGGCTTCAGTTCGCTCCCGTGCTCCTCCTCGCGCCGGTGGCCGGTGCGCTCGCCGACCGGGTGGACCGCCGCAGGCTGCTCATCGCCACCCAGACGGTGCTCGGGCTGCTCGCGCTCGTCCTGGGCCTCCTGGTGCTCTGCGGCACCGCCCAGTTGTGGCAGGTGTACCTGCTCGCGCTGCTCCTGGGCATCGTCAGTGCCGTCGACGCCCCGGCCCGGCAGGCCTTCGTCTCCGAGCTCGTTCCGACCGACGTGCTGCCCAACGCGGTCGGGCTCAACAGTGCTTCCTTCCACGCCGGCCGGCTCATCGGCCCGGGCATCGCCGGGCTCCTCATCCACTGGTTCGGCACCGGCCCCGTGTTCGTCATCAACGCCGTCAGCTTCGCGGCCGTCGTCACGTCTCTGACCCGGATGCGCATGGGCGAGCTGCGCGCCGTGCCGCAGCGCCAACGCGGCGGCCGTCCCGTCCGCGAGGGACTGGCATACGTCCGGCACCGACCCGACATCCTGCTCACCCTGGTGATCGTCGGGATGGTCGGCGCGTTCGGCCTCAACTTCCAGGTGACCACAGCCCTGATGGCCAGGCTCGTGTTCGACAAGGGTGCCGGCGAGTACGGCCTGCTCGGCTCCGTGATGGCCATCGGCTCCCTGGCCGGCGCGCTCCTGGCGGCCCGCCGGGAACACCCACGGCTGCCGCTGGTCATCGGCGCCGCGGCCGCCTTCGGCGTCTTCGCCGTGCTGGCCGCCGTCATGCCGACGTACCTGACGTTCGCCCTGGCCCTGATCCCTGTCGGCCTCTCGTCCCTGACCTTGATGACCGCCGCGAACGCCTCCGTCCAGATCTCGACCGAGCCCGCCATGCGGGGGCGGGTCATGGCGCTGTACATGGCGGTGTTCATGGGCGGTACCCCGGTCGGATCGCCGATCATCGGTTGGGTCGGCGAGCACGTGGGCGCCCGCTGGACGATCGTCATGGGTGGCGTCGTCGCCCTCGCCGCGGCGGCGGGGGTCCTGGTCTGGATGGCCGTCCATCGGGGTCTGCGCATCCACGGCCGGGGCAGCGGGGGCGTGACCGTCTGGCCGGAACCGGCGCGGCCGGCCGCGGCTTTCCGCGACGACTCGATCACGATTGGTAGGCTGGCCGGACGGCCACGTGGGCGCGGCGGTGATGGGCTGACGGAGTGCCATGCCCGATCGCCCGCCGGGTGCTCGGGCTAGAACGGGGATTCGGTGAGCGTCCTGGCGATCGACCTCGGCACGGGTTCTGTCAAGGTCGCGCTCGTCGAGGACGACCTGCGGGTCGTGGCCGCGGCCTCGCGCCCGTACGCCGTGCGCGCATCGCGGCCGGGCGCCGCCGAGACCGAGCCCGCGCGCTGGGAAGCAGCTGTCTCGGACGCCGTCGCTGCCGTCCTCTCCCGTCCCGGGCCGTATGGCGCCCCCTCCAGCCCACTGTCGGCGGTCAGTGTCTGCGGGCAGATGCACGGCCTGGTCCTGCTGGGCGCGGACGGCGAGGCCTTGGGCCCGGCCGTGCTGTGGCCGGACACCCGCGCAGAGCGGGAGGTGGAGCGGCTCAGGGCGGCTCCGGCGGCCGTCAGGACGCGGCTCGCCAACCCGCTCGTCCCCGGAATGGCCGGCCCGATCCTGGCGATGCTCGCCCGGGCCGAACCGGTGACGCTGTGGCGGACTGCGGCGGCCGTCCAGCCAAAGGACTGGCTGCGCGTCGCCCTCGCCGGTCCCGCAGCTGTCGCCGCCGACCCGAGCGACGCCAGCGCCACACTGCTCTGGGATGTTCCGGGGAACCGCTGGGACGCGGACGTGTGCCGGCTGCTCGAGGTGGACATCGCCCTGCTGCCGCCCGTACGGGCGTCGCAGGACGTCGTCGCCCGGACCAGCGGCGCCCTCGGGGTTCCGCCGGGGCTCCCACTGGTCGCAGGGGCTGCCGACACCGCGAGCGCCGCGCTGGGCACGGGCACGGTCCGGCCGGGTCGTGGGCTCGTCTCGGTGGGTACGGGCGCTCAGGTCGTCGTCCCGTTGGCCAGCCCCGCGGTGGCGGGTCCCGATCCGGTCGTGCACACCTTCCGGTCCGCGGCCCCGCCTCGCACGGGCGGCGCCTGGTATCGGATGGGGGCCATCCAGAGCGCCGGGCTGGTGCTCGAGCGGGTGCTCGGCTGGCTCGGCGCGGGGTGGGAGGAGGCGCTGGCATCCATCGCCACCCGGCGCCCGGACGACCCGGTCTTCCTGCCGCACCTCGCGGGGGAGCGGACGCCGTGGCTCGATCCGCGCATGCGAGGGGCGTGGACGGGTCTCGGCCTGGAGCACGACCGGCAGGCCCTGCTTCGTTCGGCGCTCACCGGTGTGGCATGCGCCCTCGCCGATGCGTGGGACGCCGTCACCGAGACGGGTGCCGACCCCGGCGTTCCGCTCCTCGTCGGTGGCGGCAGCGTGGACTCGGCCTGGCGCCAGCTGATCGCCGACGTCCTCCGGACGCCGCTGCGCCCCGTGGCCGCTCCCCACGCCGCCGTGCTGGGCGCCGCGGCCCTCGCGTTGGTCGGGACGGGTGCCGCGGATGCGGAGGAGGTCGTGCGACGTCTGGACGAACTCGCCCAGGGACCTGACGCAGGGCTGGTGGAACCCAGCATCGACGCCATCGGCTGGGTGCTCGAGACGCGCGCGCGGTTCGAGGACGCCCGGCATCGTCTCGCCTGAGGCGTCGCGCCCCGCCCGCGCGGGTTCCATCAGGCCGTTCCGGTGGAGGGGTGGTGGGTCGCGTTCCTGAGCAGGGCTCGGTGGTCGCCGGCCCAGGCGGGTGGCCGGACCCAGGGCACGCCGTGGATCATGTGGATCTGCCAGCCGCCGGGCTCGTCGACCTCGGCGTGGTGCCTCGGACAGAGCAGCGCGAGATTGGGAAGATCAGTGGTCCCGCCGGCGGCCCAGGGGATCACGTGGTGGACGTCGCAGTGCTCGCCGGGCACGGCGCAGCCGGGGATCACGCAGCCGCTGTCGCGGGCGAGGAGGCCGCGCCTCTGTGCGGGGCTGGCGAGGCGGGAGGCCCGTCCGAGGTGCAGGACGCCGCCGTGGGCGTCCACGACGATCGCGCGGAGTCGTGCCGAGCAGGTCAGCATGGCCAGGGTGCGGGGGTGGACCGGGCCGCCGAGCTGGGCCCGGCCGAACCCTTCCACCCGGTGAAGGTCACCGCTGCCGCGGTCATGGTCTGCCGGCCGAGGGTCCGGCCATGGCCGCGGCGGATCGTTGCCGGCCTCGTTCCGTCCGGAACCCTGGGGAAGGTCTCGGTGGAGGCTGAGGGCGGCGGCGAGTTGGTCGAGAGTGACGGTGACCAGGATCTCCGCTGAGGGGTAAGGGCCGGTGCGGACCCCGACCTGCCGCCGGATCTCCTCCCGACCCTCCGGCTCAGGCGCCGGCTCAGGTGCCGGCTCCGGCAGGCTTCCCGCATCGCCACCGCCGCCTCCCCCCCGCGCGCGCAGGCCACTGGCGGTGTTGCAGCCGCCGGCGGCGGTGGCCAGCGCGTCGGCGAGGGCGTCCATCCGGCGTTGCCCGATCGAGCGGTCGTCGGGGATGGCGCGTTCGACGCCGTCGGGGTCGATCGCGATGCCGGGTTGGGGTGCGGCGCCGGCCGCGATCACGGCCTGGAAGGCCAACGCTTGGGCGGGGCCGCAGGCGAACCTCCCGACCAGGGACCCATCGGGCAGCTGGGCGAGGTGGAGGTAGCGCCGCTGGTGCGCGCCCTCGGAGGACGGCGGGTCGAGGTGTTCGATCAGCCGGTCGGCGGCGCGCTGCAGGTCCGGGACGGTCAGAGCTCGGGCCTGCCGGGCCAGCACGTCGTCGACCACCTCGATGCAGCGCCGCTCGCTCTCCTCGCCTGTGGCCGGGTCGACCGTCGCGACGAGGGCGTCCCGGACGCCCGTGTGCAGGCGGCGGCGCACGCGAGTGGCGACGTCGACATGCCCCCGAGAGATGTCCCCGGCGGCGTATGCGGCACCCATCGCCGCAAGGTCACCGCTGCCCGCGCAGAGGAGCCGTGCGGTCTCGGCCTCGCGCGCGGCGACCCGTCGGTCCAGACCCAGGGCGTGCAGCAGGAATCGCGGCCCTGCTGTGTTCGCCCGCCCGCCCGGGACGACGTCGTCCCTGTCGTCGACTGCCTTCACCGATCCCAGCACTGCGGCGTCCAAGCGGGCCTGCTGCCGAGCCAGGCCGCCGACGGCTGCCATCTCACCACCGGACAGCGCGGACCACCGCACGCTGAGCAGATCGTCCACCGCGGCGGCCACCCGGGCCAGCGCCTCCGCGACGAACGGAACCCCCGCCAACACCTCTCCGTCGTGCACAGCCTGGGCTCGTCGCGCCTCGATCGACCGCGCCAGCTCGTCGGGAGGCGCCAGGCCCGGCCCCGGCCCGGGCTCGTCGCGCCCTTGGAGCGGCAGCGGCCAGGCCGGCCGATGGCCGGCCCCGGCGTCACGGAAGGTGCAGGACCGGCTTGAGCAGGTCGTAGCCCACGAAGCTGACCGTGTCGAGCACGGTGTGCGCCACGATCAGCGGGAGGATCCGCCCCCGTCGCCGGAACCACTCGGCGAACACCACGCCCATGACCACGTTGC
>DATKNA010000326.1:0-2557 GCA_035541595.1 Kineosporiaceae bacterium
CCGCAGGTGCTCCTCGGCCGCCGCGCGCATGTCTTCCGCCATGCCTCTAGTGCTATCAAGAACCACCGACCACCTAGCATCGTTGGTGTGAATGACATCGTGTCGATCAGGGACCTGCGGGTCTCCACGGTCATCGGGGTATACGACTGGGAACGCGAGATCGAGCAGGCGCTGATCTTCTCGTTGGACATGTCCGCGGACGTGGCCAAGGCTGCAGCCAGGGACGACATCGCGGACACGCTCGACGACTCGGCGGTGGCCCAGACGGTCAAGACGGTGGTGATCGAGGGCAGGTTCCAGCTCATCGAGACGGCCGCGGAACGGGTCGCGGAGCGGCTCATCGCCGACTACGGGCTTGACTGGGTGCGGATCGAGGTGGTCAAGCCGATACCGAGCGAGGGCTACACGGCGGCGATCGCCATCGAGCGCCCCGTCCGCCGGGCGAAGCTGGTGTAAACGGACGCAAATCCTGATCGCTGTGAGCGGACAGCCGCCGGGGAACAACACCAGGCTCCAGAAGATTGAGTGTAGGTGACTCAACCTTTAGGAGGGACTGATGAGCGAGACGCTCACGCTGCCGGTGCTGCCGCTCGATGACGACGTGGTGCTGCCGGGCATGGTTGTCCCCATCGAGCTCACAGACAACGAGGTCCGCGGCGCGATCGACGCGGCTAGGAATAGCAAGGGGTTCGGGCGGGGACCTGGAATCCGTTCTGAGGAGAAGTCTCAGATCCTCGTCGTGCCGAGGATCGGGGACCGCGGTCTCGCGGGGACCGGCACGCTCGCCGTGATCGAGCAGGTCGGCCGGCTGCCCGGCGGTGAGCCCGGCGCGGTGCTGCGCGCCCTCTCGCGGGTGAAGATCGGCCAGGGCACGACGGGAACCGGCGCCGCGCTGTGGGTCGAGGGCACCGTCATCGAGGAGACCGGCCTGGGGCCGAAGGCCACCGAGCTGGCTAAGGAGTACAAGTCCCTGGTCATCGCGACGCTGCAGAAGCGCGGCGCGTGGCAGGTCGTGGACATGATCCAGCAGCTCGACGACCCGTCGACGATCGCGGACCGGGCCGGCTACTCCAGCTACCTGTCCGCCGAGCAGAAGCTGCAGCTCCTTGAGAACGCCAACGTGGAAACCAGGCTTGAGACGGCGATCCGCTGGATCAAGGACCACCTGGCCGAGCTTGACGTCGCGGAGTCCATCCGCAAGGACGTGGCCGAGGGCATGGAGAAGCAGCAGAAGGAATTCCTGCTTCGCCAGCAGCTCGCCGCGGTCCGCAAGGAACTCAGCGAGCTGAGCGGCGACGGCAAGGGCACCGAGGAGGACGACTACCGGACCCGCGTGGAAGAGGCCGACCTGCCTGAGGCGGTCAAGACGGCCGCGCTGCGCGAGGTCGACAAGCTGGAGCGCACCTCTGACCAGTCGCCGGAAGTCGGCTGGATCCGCACCTGGCTCGACACCATCCTCGACATCCCGTGGAACGAGCGGACCGAGGACGCCTACGACATCGCGGGCGCCCGGCAGATCCTCGACGAGGACCACACCGGCCTGGACGACGTGAAGGACCGGATCATCGAGTACCTGGCGGTGCGCAAGCGGCGCCAGGACCGCGGCCTCGGCGTTATCGGCGGACGGCGTTCCGGTGCCGTGCTCGCTCTCGTCGGCCCGCCCGGCGTCGGCAAGACGTCGCTCGGCGAGTCGGTCGCGCGCGCGATGGACAGGAAGTTCGTCAGGGTCGCCCTCGGCGGCGTGCGGGACGAGGCGGAGATCCGCGGTCACCGGCGCACCTACGTGGGCGCGCTGCCCGGCCGGATCGTCCGCGCCATCCGCGAGGCGGGCACGATGAACCCGGTCGTGCTGCTCGACGAGGTCGACAAGATCGGCAGCGACTACCGCGGCGACCCCGCGGCGGCACTGCTCGAGGTGCTCGACCCGGCGCAGAACCACACCTTCAGGGACCACTACCTGGAGGTCGACCTCGACCTGTCCGACGTGGTCTTCCTGGCCACGGCGAACGTGCTCGACTCGATCCCCGGCCCGCTGCTCGACCGCATGGAGCTGGTCCAGCTCGACGGGTACACCGAGGACGAGAAGGTCGCCATCGGGCGTGACCACCTGCTGCCGAGGCAGCTCTCCAAGGCGGGCATGAACGCCGACGAGGTTGCCATCGACGACGACGCGCTGCGGCTCATCGCGGCCGAGTACACGCGCGAGGCGGGCGTCAGGTCGCTGGAGCGTGCGATCGCCCGGGTGCTGCGGAAGGTCGCGGCCAAGGAGGCCCTGGAGGAAGGCGCGCTGCCGATCACCGTCAGCCCGGCCAACCTGAAGGACTACCTGGGCCGTCCCCGGTTCACCCCGGAGACCAAGCTGACGTCGAGCGACCGCCGCACGGCGGTGCCCGGCGTCGCGACCGGCCTCGCGGTGACCGGCGCGGGCGGCGACGTGCTCTACATCGAGGCGTCGCTCGCCGACGCGGAGACGGGCGCGAACGGCGTCACGCTGACCGGCCAGCTGGGCGACGTGATGAAGGAGTCGGCGCAGATCGCGCTGTCCTTCCTGCGCTCG
>DATKNA010000327.1:0-6160 GCA_035541595.1 Kineosporiaceae bacterium
CCGAAGGCTGACACCTGGTCTGAGAATCCTGCCGCGAAGGAGCATCAGAGATGGCCACCGTGACCTTCGACAAGGCGACCCGGCTCTATCCCGGATCCACCAAGCCCGCCGTCGACCAGCTCGACCTCGACATCGCGGACGGGGAGTTCCTCGTCCTCGTCGGCCCGTCCGGCTGCGGCAAGTCCACCTCGCTGCGCATGCTGGCCGGCCTGGAGGACGTCAACGCCGGCCGGATCCTCATCGGCGAGCGCGACGTGACCCAGCTGCCGCCGAAGGACCGCGACATCGCTATGGTGTTCCAGTCCTACGCGCTCTACCCGCACATGACCGTCGCCGACAACATGGGCTTCGCCCTCAAGATCGCCGGCGTGAGCAAGCAGGAGATCCGCCAGCGCGTCGAAGAGGCAGCCAAGATCCTCGACCTCACCCCCTACCTGGAACGCAAGCCCAAGGCGCTGTCCGGCGGGCAGCGCCAGCGGGTCGCGATGGGCCGCGCGATCGTCCGCAAGCCCCAGGTGTTCCTCATGGACGAGCCGCTGTCGAACCTGGACGCCAAGCTGCGGGTGCAGACCCGCACCCAGATCGCCTCGCTCCAGCGCCGCCTCGGCGTCACCACCGTCTACGTCACCCACGACCAGATCGAGGCCATGACGATGGGCGACCGCGTCTGCGTCCTCAAGGACGGCCTGCTCCAGCAGGTCGGCACCCCACGGGAGCTGTACGACCACCCGGACAACGTGTTCGTCGCGGGCTTCATCGGCTCCCCCGCCATGAACCTGCTCGACCTGCCCGTCACCGACGGCGGCGTCCAGCTCGGCGACACCGTCTACCCGATCGACCGGAACGTCCTGTCCGGCACCGGCGAAAAGATCACCGTCGGCGTTCGGCCCGAGGACCTGGACCTCGCGGACAAGGGCCTCGCCGTCCAGGTCGACGTGGTCGAAGAGCTCGGCGCGGACGCGTACATCTACGGCCGGGCCATCGAGCAGGACGACTTGCAGATCATCGCCCGCACCGACGGCCGCAAGCCGCCGGAGAAGGGCTCGACAGTGCACTTCATCCCCCAGTCGGGCCACATCCATCTGTTCGACACCGCCAACGGAAGGCGCCTCGGCGACTGACCCCTCCGGCTCCTCGCCCTGCGACACGACCGCGTCCCGGCCGTCGACTCCTCGACGGCCGGGACGCGGTCGTGTCGCCCCGTCAGGGGCCGCGGGTTCTCAGACGCGGGACCGGCCGGCGGGGCGCAACAGCTCAGGGTGGACCCGCTCGTAGTGGCGGGTGAGCTGACGGGCGACCTCGCCCGGCCGGTACGCGACCATGCGCCCGCACACCTGGCATCGTGTCAGGGGCAGCTGGGTCACGGTGACCGGTGACGGGCGAGGGGTGCTGGGCATGCTCCTAGCTTGCACGGAGGACCGGGGCCGGTGCGCACCCGCCCTGCCGGGGTCGCACGAGTGGAGGAAGACCAGCGATGACCGAGACCACGAGGTCCATGCCCCCGACCCAGTCATCCACGGCCTTCGAGATCACTGCCGCGACACCGGATCCGGCGCTGCTCGACCTGCCCTGGGAGACACCGCTCGAGGAGTGGCCTGCGCGGTACCTGGCCGCGCTGCCGCGCGGCATCTCGCGGCACGTCGTCCGGTTCGTCCGGCTCTCCGGCCAGGTGCTCGCCGTCAAGGAGATCGCCCCCGAGCCCGCCCTGCGCGAGTACGGGCTGCTCCGCCTGCTGCGTCGGCTCGACCTGCCCGTGGTGGAGCCGGTCGGGATCGTCAGCGGCCGCGCCACCCCCGACGGCGAGCCCCTCGAGCCGGCGCTGGTCACCCGGCACCTGCAGTTCTCCCTGCCCTACCGGGCGCTCTTCTCCCAGTCACTACGCGAGGACACCGCCACCCGGCTCATCGACGCCCTGGCAGCCCTCATGGTCCGGTTGCACCTGGCCGGGTTCTACTGGGGTGACGTCTCGCTGTCGAACACGTTGTTCCGGCGGGACGCGGGCGCTTTCGCGGCCTACCTCGTCGACGCGGAGACCGGCGAGCTGCACGACGCCCTCTCCCGGGGTCAGCGGGACTACGACCTCGAACTTGGCCGGATCAACATCGCAGGGGAGCTCATGGACCTGCAGGCCGGCGGGATCCTCGACGAGACGCTGGACCCGCTCGACGTCAGCGACGTCATCACGCAGCGGTACCAGTCGCTATGGTCCGAGCTCACCGATCCGGAGTCGTTCGAGCGGGGAGAGCGCTGGCGCGTGGACGCCCGGATCCGCCGCCTCAACGACCTCGGCTTCGACGTCGGCGAGCTGACGATCGCCACCGACCTCGACGGCACGTCCGTCAACATCCAGCCCAAGGTCGTCGACGCGGGGCATCACTCCCGCCGGCTGCTGCGGCTCACCGGGATCGACGCCGGCGAGAACCAGGCCCGCCGACTGCTCAACGATCTCGACACCTACCGGGCCGCTACGGGGCGGCAGGCGGACGACGAGGAGTTCGTGGCCCACGACTGGGTGACCGAGTGCTTCGAACCCGTGGTCCGGGCCGTGCCCCGCGACCTGCGCGGCAAGCTCGAGCCGGCGGAGGTCTACCACGAGGTGCTGGAGCATCGCTGGTACCTGTCCGAGCAGCATGGACGAGACGTCGGGCTCATGGAGGCGGTGCGGAGCTACATCGGCGACGTCCTGGTCAACAAGCCCGACGAGGCGGCCATCCTCGGCGTGGACACTCAGGAGATGCCCGTCGTCTTCGACGAGTGACCGCTCTCCCCACCCGTGATCATGCAATCCGCGTTGATCACGAGACCTCCCGTCACCGTCCGTTGTTGCTCACCCTGCGTCAGCATCCCTCACATGATCGATCTGGATTGCATGATCAGCGGGAATCTGCATGATCACCTCTGGGGAGGAGTCAGCGGCGGCGGCGCGAGGCCGTGCCGAAGATGCTCCGGGTGATCTCCCGGCCCAGGGCGCTGCCCGCCGACCGCATGAAGCTGCGGACCATGGGCGACCCCACGACCTGCTCCACCATCGAGGGCTCCTCCCGTGGCTCCCCGCGGCGGTCGCGGGAGCCGCGGTCGCCGCCGTCGTCCGACCCCGGCGCCGAAGCCCCGGGGACCGGCGCCCCGGCGACAGGTGCAGGCGGTGAGGGCGCTGCCGGAGCCGGCGGTGGGGCGAGCTTGGACTGCAACCGTTCGAACGCCGACTCCCGGTCGAGCTGCCGGCCGTACTCGGCCTGCAGGGGCGAGGCGGCGACGGCCGCGTCGATCACATCCGTCGGAGCGGGCGCCATCAGCGACTGCGGCGCGCGCAGTCGGGTCCAGGCGACGGGGGTCGGGGCGCCCGACTCGGACAGGACCGTGACGACCGCCTCGCCGATGCCCAGCGTCGTGAGCAGCTCCTCGAGGTCGTAGCCGGACCTCGGGAACGTCGACACGGCCGCCTTCAGCGCCTTGGCGTCCTCGGGGGTGTAGGCCCGCAGCGCGTGCTGCACGCGGTTGCCGAGCTGGCCGAGGACGTCGGGGGCAACGTCCTTCGGGGACTGCGTCACGAAGAACACGCCGACACCCCTGGATCGGATGAGCCGCACGGTCTGGATGATCTGGTCGAGGAACGCCTTCGACGCGCCCCGGAAGAGCAGGTGCGCCTCGTCGAAGAAGAAGACGAGCTTCGGCTTGTCGAGATCGCCGGCTTCGGGCAGGTCGTGGAAGAGGTCCGCGAGCAGCCACATGAGAAAGGTCGAGAACAACGCGGGCTTGTCCTGGACGGCGGTCAGCTCGAGGCACGTAATGATCCCGCGACCGTCCGGCGCGGTGCGCAGCAGGTCGGCGGTGTCGAACTCGGGCTCGCCGAAGAAGGCCTCGGCGCCGCCGTCGGCGAACTCGACCAGCTCACGCAGCAGCACTCCGGCGGTCGCCGGGCTGAGGCCGCCCAGCCCCCTCAGGTCGCCCTTGCCCTCGTCCGAGACGAGATACTGGATCACCGAGCGTAGATCCTTGAGGTCGAGCAGCGCGAGCCCGGCTTTGTCCGCGAAGTGGAAGATCAGCGAAAGGCTCGACGTCTGCGTCGCGTTGAGGTCGAGCACCTTGGCGAGCAGGGTGGGGCCGAACGACGTCACGGTCGCCCGGACCGGCGCCCCCGCGCTGAGACCCCCGAGCGTGAGGTACTCGGCCGGATAGCCCGCGGGCCGCCACACTGCCCGATGCTCCGGGCGCGTGCCGCGAGCCTGCCGCTGGGCTGGCCAGGCTGCGAGACGCCCGACAGGTCGCCCTTGATGTCGGCGAGGAAGACGGGGACGCCCTGCGCCGACAGCTGTTCGGCCATCAGCTGGAGGGTCTTGGTCTTGCCGGTGCCTGTCGCTCCGGCGACGAGGCCGTGCCGGTTCAGCATGCTGAAGGGCACGCGCACCTGGACGTCGGTCAGCGGCACCCCGCCGGAGAGCAGGGCGCCCAGCTCGAGGGCGGCGCCATCGAACGCGTACCCCTTCCGGACCGCCTCCACCTGGGCGTCGGTGCTCGCCACGTCCGTCATCGGCACTCCCGGTGATCTCGCTGGCCGCCGCACGGCGATCGACTGCGGCCCGTGGGCGCGAGCGTATCGGCCGCTTCCCACACCGTCCCCATGCGCAGGTCGACAACCCCCCATCCCCGTGATCATGCAAACCGCGCTGATCATGCAATCCGGATCGATCATGCGAACAGCGTCTACATTGAGTGACGCGTCACATGGAGTGACGGCAGCTCATATGATCAACATGAATTGCATGATCACGGGAGGCCGTGGGGGCGTCGATGGCGCTCCCCGGTCGGTCGCTTGCTCGTTCATGAGGGAGAGTCGCCTGTGAGCGACGCTGTGACGACCGGTCAGGACGACCCGGCGGTGCCCGTCCGGCGGCCGCCAGACGGCGATCCCGCCCGGCACGCCCGGCTCGAGGCAATCGCGCGCGACGCGTTGCGGGCTCACGGGATCGACGCCGACGCGACGCTGACCCTGCTCAACGTCTCCGAGAACGCGACCTACACCGTGGACGACCCGGCGACGGGCGAGCGATCGGTGCTGCGCCTGCATCGACCCGGCTACCACAGCCGGACGGCGATCGACAGCGAGCTCGCCTGGATCGCGGCGCTGCGCGCCGGGCACGTGGTCTCGACCCCGGAGGTGCTCCCCACCGCCGAGGGCGAGCTGGTCGCCGTCGGGCGGCATCCGGACGGCGAGCGTCGGCACGCCGTCCGGTTCGCGTGGGTGCCCGGCCAGCAACCCGCCGGCGTCCGGCTGGTCGACGATTTCCGCGCCCTCGGCGCGATCACCGCCCGGTTGCACGCGCACGCCCGCGCCTGGCGGAGGCCGGCCTGGTTCACCCGGTTCGCGTGGGGCTACGAGACGTCGATCGGTCCGCGCGGGCATTGGGGGCGCTGGCAGGACGGCATGGCGGTCGGCCCCGAGGAGCACGCCGTCCTCGCCCGGCTCGACGCCGCCCTGCACCGACGGCTCGCCGCGTTCGGCGACGGGCCGGACCGGTTCGGCCTGGTGCACGCCGACATGCGGCTGGCGAACCTGCTCGTCGTCGACGACGGTGGTGCCGACGGCGTGGCCGTCGGCGAACGCTCCGCCGACGGCGCCGGCCGCGCCGGTAGCGCGGTCACCGTCATCGACTTCGACGATTGCGGCTTCGGCTGGTACCTGTACGATCTCGGCTCCTCCCTGTCGTTCATCGAGGACGACCCGCGCGTCCCCGAGCTCACCGACGCCTGGGTCGACGGCTACCGGGAGGTCGCCGGCCTGACCTGCGCGGAGGTCGCCGAGCTGCCCACGTTCGTCCTGCTGCGCCGGCTGCTGCTCGTGGCCTGGATCGGCTCGCACTCCGACACCGAGCTCGCCCGCTCGATGGGCGCGGAGTACACCCGGGCCTCCTGCGACCTCGCCGAGCAGTACCTCTCCCGCTTCGCCTGACCGTTCGCCCGCGCTGGAGGTCGCCAGATCGACCTCACCGGCCGTGCCGTCCTCATCACCGGGGACATCGGACATCGCGGACATCGCGGACACCGCGGACACCGCGGACACCGGCAGGAGCATCGCATGCGTGGTTGGAACCACGGTCGTCGTGAAGGCAGCCGGTCAGGACCCGGGCCGAACCGAGCGGGTCAGCAGCGTCGAGCCGGTCAG
>DATKNA010000328.1:0-12634 GCA_035541595.1 Kineosporiaceae bacterium
GGCGCCGGCGGGGTGCTCCGGCCGGCGGCGGGGATCATCGCGGCGCTGGTCGTCACGATGCCGATCACGTACTTCGTCGGCGCGTGGTTCCCGAAGTGGTGGGTCATGCAGATGCTGCGGATCAGCCTGCGGCTCGTGCACGGCCAAACCGGGCCGCGCCGGGTGAGCCCACACCCGCCCGCCGAGGTGGTCGCCCAGGGCGGGGACACCGAGCGCGTCGTCGTGATGGCGGACCGCGTGGTCGACCAGGTGATCAGTGTCGTGATCATCGTGGTGATGACGCTGGTCTCGGGCAGCATCGTGCCCGCGCTGTTCTTCGCCGGGACGATGGCCGCCTCGGGTGCCGCGGCGACCGCGTTCGGCCCGTCGCTCAAGCGGGCCGCCCAGCGGACGGTCGCTGCCCGGGCCGCCTTCGCGACCGCACTGGTGTCGGCGGTGTCGGCCGCGCGCACGGTCAAGCTCGGCGGCGCCACCCGGCCGGTCCTCGCCCATCTCGCCGGGCTGGACGCAGGCCGCAGCGAGCTGCAGCGGCGGGAGATCACCCTGCAGGTGTGGGCGGGGTCCACCCCGTCGCTGGCGTCCGGTCTCCTGCCGATCGCCGCCTGGGCCCTCTACCTGACCGGCCGGATCTCGTCGGCCTCAGTGCTGATCATCGTCTCGACCCTCGGTGCCGCCCGGTGGTTCGCCTGGACGACGGCGTCGTTCATCGCGCAGCTGCCGTCCGCGCGGGTCTGGACCCGGCGGACCGTCGCGATGTCCGGCGTCGCCGCGTACTCGGCGCCGGTACCGGGCGTCGACCTGTGGCGGGGGACCGCGCCGGCGCCCCCGGTCGCGCCGAGGACGCCGCTGCGCCGGCTCGACCTCGTCGATTTCGGTGCGGTGCACGAGGACGGCACGCTCGGCGCGTCCGGCGTCGACCTCGCCGTGCATCGGGGCGACCTGGTGCTCGTGGCGGGCCCGGTCGGGGCGGGCAAGTCCTCGCTGCTGCGCGCCCTCGCGGGCATCGTCCACCACACCGGTGAGCTGCGCTGGAACGGCGAGCTCGTGCGTGAGCCGGAGCTGTTCCTGCGGCCGAACCAGGTCGGCTACGTGGCGCAGCTGCCCCGCGTGCTCTCCGGCACCGTGGCCGAGAACATCGGGCTCGGGCACGACGTCGATCCCGGGGCGGCGATCTCGACCGCCCAGCTCGAGCACGACCTCGACGTCCTGACGACGACGTCGGCCCACCTGCGCGACGGGGGCCGTCACGAGGGGCTGTCGCTGCTCATCGGGCACAAGGGCACCCGGCTCTCCGGCGGGCAGCTGCAGCGCCTGGCACTCGCCCGGGCCCTGGCGCCGCGCACCGAGCTGCTCGTCGCCGACGACATCTCCTCGGCCCTCGACGTCGTCACCGAGCTGGAGCTGTGGCAGGCCCTGCGCGACCGCGGCATCACGGTCGTCGGCTCGACGTCCAAGCGCGCCGCGCTGGAGCTGGCCGACCGGGTTCTCGTCCTGGCGGGCGGCCGATTCGTGGCCAGCGGCCGCTGGCGCGACCTCGAGGACCGCTGGGGCCACCTCGCCGGCTGAGCTGCTCCGCCGGGTCAGGCGGCCGGCGTGAGCGTCAGCAGGCTCGCCTCCGGGCGGCAGGCGAACCGGACCGGGGTGTACGGCGACGTCCCGAGCCCGGCGCTGACGTGCAGGCCGGCCCGGCGCTGGACGCCGTCCGGGCCGGTCGCCACCCACGCCGACACGCCGCGGGCCTGGCGCCGGGGGAGGTCGCAGTTGGTCACCAGGGCGCCTGCGAGCGGCAGGCACAGCTGGCCGCCGTGGGTGTGCCCGGCGAGCACGAGCTCCGCCCCGTCAGCGGTCATCGCGTCCAGCACCCGCCGGTAGGGGGCGTGCGTGACGCCGAGCGTGACGGCCGCTCCGCCGTTCCCCGGGCCATGCGCCGGGCCATGCGCCGGGCCCGCGACCGTGCCGTCCGTCGCGGGTCCGGCGGGGTACCGGTCCCGGCGCAGGTGGGGGTCGTCCACGCCGACGAAGGCCAGCCGGGTACCGGCCACGTCGAGGGTGCCGCGAGCGTTGGTGAGGTCGAGCCAGCCCGCGTCCGTCAGTCCCGCGACCAGCCGTTCCGTCGGGAGCCGGACGCCGACCACGCGACGCCGGCCGCCATCGGGGAGGAGGTACCGCGCGGGGTTCTTCACCCGCGGTCCCCAGTAGTCGTTGGACCCCAGCACGAACACCCCGGGCCGCCGCAGCAGCTCGCCGTAGGCGTCGAGGACGCTCGGTACCGCGTCCGGCGCCGCCAGGTTGTCCCCGGTGCTGACGACCAGGTCCGGTTCCAGCTCACCCAGTCGGCGCAGCCAGTCGGCCTTGCGTCGCTGCCGCGGCACGAGGTGCAGGTCCGACACGTGCAGGACGCGCACGCGCGCCGCGCCGGCGGGGAGCACCGGCAGCGTGAACCGGCGCAGCGTGAACGCGCGGGCCTCCAGCGCGGCGTAGCCCAGACCGGCGACGCCGAGGACGCCGAGAGCCGTCAGGGTAGGGGTCGGACGCACCCCGACATGCTGCCATCCACCGGCGGCGGCCGCGCCGACGGCCCGGACCATCGGTGCGAGGATGCGGCCATGCCCGACGCCGACCTGACGTCCCGTCTCCGGTCCGACCTGACCGAGGCGATCCGCGCCCGCGACGAGCTGCGTACCGCCACCCTGCGCCTGGTGCTCACCGCCGTGCGGTCGCAGGAGGTGGCCGGCGCGAGCGCCCGCACGCTCTCGGACGCCGACGTCGTGGCCGTGCTCGGCCGGGAAGCGCGCAGGCGTCGGGAGGCGATCTCGGCGTACGAGCAGGCCGGACGGCCCGACCGGGCGGAGCGCGAGTCCGCGGAGCTCGCGGTGCTCGAGGGCTACCTGCCCACGCAGCTGTCCGACGCCGAGCTCGGCGCGCTCGTCGCCGAGGCGGTCGCCGCGGCGCGGGCGGAGGGAGCCGGTGGCCCGGCGGCGATGGGCCGCGTGATGAAGGCGGTGCAGCCCAAGGTCGCCGGGCGGGCGGAGGGCGGCCGCGTGGCCGCCGAGGTGCGCCGGCAGCTGGCCACCTGAAGGCCTCGCGGCGGGGCGGGCCTCAGCGGCCCGGCGGGCGGCCCTTGCGGGTGCGCCCGGTGCCCTTGCCGTTGCCGTTGTTGTTGCCGCCGGTGCCCGTACTCGGGTGGATGGTCACCGTGCTGCCGGGGTCGGCGCCGGCGCCGGCAGCGGGTGAGGTCGACGCCACCGTTCCCGCGGGCTGGTTGCTGTTGACGGGCCCGCCGAGGCGGGGGCTGAACCCTGCGCTCTGCAGCGCGTTGAAGGCGTCCCCGATCGCCTGGCCCGTCACGTCGGGGACGCCGGTCTGCGGCGGCGCCGTGCTGCCGGAGCTGCCGAGCATGTCGCCGGGTGGGGCGTCCCAGTCGCTGGTGTCGGTCCCCTGCACGGCGACCTTCATGATCTGGGCCCAGATCGGCGCCGCGATCGTCGCGCCGAAGACCTCGCCGTAGCCGTGGCCGCCGATGGTGCGGCCGTTCAGGCTGGTCCGCCGGGCGTTTTTGGGGGACCCGTGCAGGGTCGGGTCGCCGACCCAGACCGCGGTGGCGCGCTGACGCGTGTAGCCGACGAACCAGGTGTCGACGGAGTCGTTCGTCGTCCCGGTCTTGCCGGCGACATGGCCGGGCACGATGCCGTCGATGCCCTGGGCGGTGCCGTGGCTCAGCACGCCCTTGAGCGCGTAGGTCACGCCATGGGCGACGGTCGGGTCGAGGGCGTTGTCGGCGCACGTCGGTGCCTTGACGCCGATGCCGTTCCCGGCGGAGTCCTTGATCGACAGGATCGGGAAGGGCGGGCAGTACGTGCCGTCGGCGGCGAAGGTGGCGTAGGCGCTGGCCATCGTCAGCGGGGAGATGCTCAGCGGGCCCAGGGTGAGGGAGGCGATGCAGTCGGGGATACCGCTGGGGGAGGACTGGTCCGGACACTGGGTCCGGGGGGCGGCCTGGTGCACCCCGATGCTCTCGGCGATCTTGGCGATGTCGCACAGGGGCAGCTGCGTCTCCATGTTGACGAACGCGGTGTTCACCGATCCGGCCGTCGCGTCCAGGACGCTCAGGCGCTTGGCGGCGTTCGGCTCGGAGTTGGCGAAGTCGTACGTCTCGGTGCTGCGGACGTGATGGCTGCCGCACTGCGTGAACTCGTCGACCGGGATGCTCTGCCGGGAGGCGTCGATGATGGCGCCCAGATCGTTGCCGTCGTTGAGCCAGGCCGCCAGCGTGAAGGCCTTGAAGGTCGACCCGGTCTGGAACCCGGCCGAGCCGCCGAGGCTGGTGTCGACGTTGTAGTTGATCTCCGTGCTGCCGATGTCGCCCTTCGGGCTGAACGTCTTGTTCTGAGCCATGGCCAGAACGTGGCCCGTGCCGGGCTCGACCGTGACGGCCGCCGTCGCGACCCGGCTCTTGTCCCCGATCGGCACGTAGCGGCCGATCGCCTTGAGGGCCGCCTGCTGGGTCGTGAGGTCGATGCTCGTCCGGATGGTGAGGCCGCCGCGGTCGAGCTCGTCGAGGCGCTGCTGTGCCGTGGACCCGAGCTTGGCGAACGCGTCGGCCCCGGCGGCGACGAGGTTGCGGACGTACTCGCAGAAGAAGCCCAGGCCGGCGATGGCGGAGATGCAGCCGCTCTGCGGGAACCGCTGCCTCAGCGTGATCTTGGTCGCGACGGCCTGTTGGTACTGCTGATCGTTGATCATGTGGAGCTCGTGCATCCGGGCGAGGACGGTGTTGCGGCGCTGCAGGGCCTGCGTCTTGTGCCGCACCGGGTCGTAGGTCAGCGGTGACTGGACCAGGCCCGCCAGCAGCGCCGACTGCACCATCGACAGCTTCGACGCCGGGATGCTGAAGTACCGCTGCGCGGCCGCCTCGATGCCGTAGGCGCCGTTCCCGAAATAGGCGATGTTGAGATAGTTGTCGAGGATCTGGTCCTTCGTCATCGTCTTCTCGAGATCGATGGCTGCGCGGATCTCCAGGATCTTACGGCTGGGGTCCCGGGCCACGGCCGCCAGCTGGGCCGCCCTGTCACCGCGGCGGACTGCCTGCTCGAGGTAGAGGTTCTTGATGTACTGCTGGGTCAGGGTGGAGGCGCCCTGCACCTGGGTGCCGTTCCCGAGGTAGTCGCTGAGGGCGGCCCTGACCAGGCCGATCGGGTCGACGCCGCCGTGGTCGCGGAACCGGGCGTCCTCTATCGAGATGATCGCGTTCTGCATGTTCGTGCTGATCTTCTTGAGGGGCACCTCGATCCGGTTCTCGGCGTAGAACCGCGCGATCGGCGTCCCGTCGCTCGCCTGCAGCACCGACTGCTGTGACAGGTCACCGGGGGGCGGCACGGCCTTGAGGTCGTTGAACCAGGTGATGCTGCCCCTCGTGGCGCCTCCGACGGCCGCGACGGCCGGGACGAACAGCCCGGCGAACAGAGCACCGGCCACCACGCTGGCCACCAGGAACATGGTCAGGAGGCCGATGATCCGGGCGGTGGCGGCCGGCGTGCTCCTCATGGGCGACAAGGGTACGGGCTTCGACTGGAAGGGGTTGCAGCCGAAGGCCCGCGCTGCTGCCCGGGCTTGCGGCCGGGCGACCGCGGAGAGGACGCTGAGGGACCGTGCTCGGGGGTGTGATTCGGACTCGTAGAGTGACGGCTGCTACACAGCGTGTCCTCGCTCCGCCCTTCGTCGACCCCCGAATCATCCGTCCGGCCCGTATCAGCCGCGTCGGCGGTGACCCTAAGTTTCTGGAGGGGAAGCCGCCGGGCAGCCAGGGTTCGGCGGACACGACGGGGGTCACAGGAGGATCTCTCAGATGAGCAACACCTACGACTGGGCGTCCCGTGGAGCCTGCCGCTCGACGGACCCGGACACCCTGTTCGTCCAGGGGGCTGCACAGAACCGCGTCAAGACCGTGTGCCTGTCGTGCCCGGTCCGCACCGAATGCCTGGCCGATGCCCTCGACAACCGGATCGAGTTCGGAGTCTGGGGCGGGATGACCGAGCGTGAGCGCAGGGCCCTGCTGCGCCGGCGCCCGAACGTCGTGTCGTGGCGCCGCCTGCTCGAGACCGCTCGCGCCGAGCACCAGCGCATGGTCGAGGTGACCTCCGCGTCGAGCGCCTCCTCCCGCCGGGCGGGCTGACGGGGGACCCTCGCGTCGCCCGTTCCCACCCGTCGACTCACCCCTTCGAGAGGCCGGCGCCGATGTCGCGAAGCCCCGCCAGGTCGTGCACGTCCTGGGCCTGGGCCGCGATCTCGACGACCGGGACCCGCGGGAACGCCGCCGTGAAGCGGGCGGCGAGGGCGTGCTCCCGCTCCTGGCGCAGCGACAGGTCGGCGTGGATCCGCAACAGCGCGGCGACGAGCAGGTCCTCGCCCGCCGCCTCCAGGTCCTCCGCGGCGGTGAGCGCCCGGGAGGCGGACAGATCCTCCGCCCGGCTCCGGTGGACCCGGTTCAGCACCAGGCCGGCC
The DNA here is from genome assembly GCA_035541595.1 of Kineosporiaceae bacterium. Classification (GTDB taxonomy): domain Bacteria; phylum Actinomycetota; class Actinomycetes; order Actinomycetales; family Kineosporiaceae; genus DATKNA01. The sequence continues at coordinate 6,502 of DATKNA010000328.1, forward strand.
AGCGGCATCGACTCCTCGGCGAGCCGCTCCACGAAATAGGCGGCCTCTCGCAGCGCGTCCGGTTCCGGCGCGGCGACCACGAGGAAGGCCGTCCCCGGCGCCTGCAGCAGCTCGTAGGTCCGCGCGGCCCGTTCCCGGAACCCGCCGAACACCGTGTCCAGCGCCGCCACGAACGACTGGACGTCCTTCAGGATCTGCCCGCCGAGCAGCTTCGACAGCACCCCGGTCGCGCCGCCCACCGCGGCCGACACCACCCGCAGGTAGGCACGCCCGCCGGCCCTCGCGGGTGCGCTCAGGATCCGGATCAGCCGGCCGTCCAGGAACGACCCGAGCCGGGCGGGCGCGTCCAGGAAGTCCAGCGCGGATCGGCTCGGCGGGGTGTCCACGACGATGAGGTCCCACCCGTCCCGCCCCGCCGCGGCGTCCGCGTCGGCCTCCGCGCGCAGCTGGCCGAGCTTCTCCATCGCCATGTACTCCTGTGTCCCCGCGAAGGAGCTGGACAGGGCCTGGTAGAACGGGTTGGCGAAGATCTGCGCGGCCTTCTCGGGGGTGGCGTGCTGCTCGATCACCTCGTCGAAGGTCCGCTTCATGTCCAGCATCATGGCGTCGAGCCGGCCGCCGCCGGCGGCGTCCGCGTCGACCACCGGTCGCGGGGTGTTGTCCAGCTCCACCAGGCCCATCGACTGGGCGAGCCGGCGCGCGGGATCGATGGTGAGGACGACGACTCGCCGCCCCCGCTCGGCGGCGCGCAGCGCCAACGCCGCGGCCGTGGTCGTCTTGCCCACCCCGCCCGCACCGCAGCAGACGACGACCCTGGTTCCGGGGTCGTCGATCAGGACGTCGACGTCGAGCGGCGGCGGCTGGCGGACGGGCGGCTGAGTGGGTGCCGGCGGGGTCATGCGACCCCCTGCTCCACCAGCATGTCCGCCAGGTCGTAGAGCGCGCCGAGGTCGATGCCGCCCGGCAGGGCCGGGAGCTCGGCCAGCGGCCGGCCGATCGCGGCGAGATCGCCCCGCTCCTCCTGCTCGAGCTGGACCCGCAGGGCGTGGTCGGTCCCCTCCAGGACGAGCGCGTCGGTGAGCCGGTCGAGCCAGGCGTCCTGCATCGAGGAGCCCCCGACGATCCCGCCGCCCCGGCCGGCAGGCCGAACGTGCAGGCCGGCGGCGTGCAGGCCGGCCAGTACCTCGCCCCGGTCGAGCTCCCCCCGCGCCGCACTCTCGATGTCGGCGCCGGCCAGGACCGGCTCGCGCACCATGCTGACCACGACGTAGCCCAGCGGCAGGCCGACGGCGCGGAGCTCCGCGGCGGCGTCCTGTGTCTCCTGCACGGGCATCTCCTCCAGGAGGCTGACGAGGTGGATCGCCGTCTGCGGGCTCCGCATCAGAGTCATGATCGAGGAGGCCTGGCTGCGCACCGGGCCCATCTTCGCCAGGTCCGCGACCTCCTCGTTGACGTTGAGGAACCGGGTGATGCGCCCGGTGGGAGGGGCGTCGAGGACGACGGCGTCGTATACCGGGCCGGCCGGCGTCCGGCGCCGCACGGCCTCGTAGACCTTGCCGGTGAGCAGCACGTCGCGCAGGCCGGGCGCGATCGTGGTCGCGAAGTCGACGGCACCGATGCGTTCGAGCACCTTGCCCGCCCGGCCCATCCGGTAGAAGAGCTCGAGGTACTCCATCAGCGCCGCCTTCGGCTCGACGGCGAGGGCGAAGACCTCCCCGCCGTCCGACGCGACAGCGATCTTGCGTTCCTCGTACGGCAGCGGCGGGACGTCGAAGAGCTGGGCGATCCCCTGCCGACCCTCGACCTCGCAGAGCAGCACGTGCCGTCCGCCGGACGCCAGGGCCAGCGCCAGGGCCGCGGCGACCGTGGTCTTGCCGGTCCCGCCCTTGCCGGTCACGACATGCAGACGCAGGCGGGCGGGATCGTACGGACGGTCGGCCACCGTCAAAGCGTAGACAGCAGGCCACGCTCACGCCCACCGTGGTCCTGGTGTGGGCCGCCACTACGCTGCCGGCAGTCCGAGCAGCCGAGCCAGAAGGCGGATCGATGGCGCAGCAGTGGGAGTACGCGACGGTACCCCTGATCGTCCACGCGACGAAGCAGATCCTCGACCAGTGGGGCGAGGACGGCTGGGAGCTCGTCCAGGTCGTGCCGGGCCCCGAGGGCGCCGGCCTGGTGGCCTACCTGAAGCGGCCGCGGCCGTGACCGGTGCGGTGGCCGCCCGGCTCGCCGAGCTCGGGCTGCAGCTGCCTCCGGTGGCCGGCCCGGTGGCCGCCTACCTGCCCGCGGTCGTCGTCGGGGACCTCGTCTGGACCTCCGGCCAGCTCCCCTTCGTCGACGGCGCGTTGCCGACGACCGGGGTCGTGGGTGAGGGGGCGGGACTGGTCCCCCCGCCGGACGCCGCCCGCCTGGCCCGGATCTGCGCGGTCAACGCGCTCGCCGCGATCGGGTCGGTCGCCGACCTCGACCGCGTTGTCCGCGTCGTGAAGGTGGTCGGCTTCGTCGCGAGTGCACCCGGGTTCGGCGGCCAGCCGCAGGTCGTCGACGGGGCCAGCCGGCTGTTCGGCGAGGTCTTCGGCGAGGCGGGCCGGCACGCGCGCAGCGCGGTGGGCGTCGCCGCGCTGCCGCTCGGCGCACCCGTCGAGGTCGAGGTGGTCGCGGCCCTGCGCTGACCGGGCCGCGGGCCGTGGCGGCACGCTCAGCGCGCGGGCGCCTCGTCGCCGAGTGCGACCCGGGTCACGACCCTGCCCGCCACGGCCGCCGCGAGCTCCCCGAACCGGGCCGAGGCGGCCCGTCGCGCGTCGGCGTCCAGACCCCGCACGGCCTCGGCGACCACGGCGGCCACCGACTCGGCCGCCTGCGCGATCTCCTGGGTCAGCTGCAGCGCGGCCGCCGCCGACGACAGGCGCCCCTGCGCGTGCAGGGCGGCGGCGGCGCAGGCGTACGGGCCCGGCACCGATACGGGCTCGCGGGAGGCGGTGAACAGCCCCCGGTCCACGAGGCCGGCGACGGCCGGCCGGACACCCGGCTCGTCGGCCCCGCCGAGCTGGTCGAGCAGCGGCCGCAACGGCACGGCGCGCCGGGCCAGACAGGCCGGCGTGTGTCCGACCGCGCTGTCGCTGAGGTCGACGACGACCCGCCCGCGGGACACCTGCCCCGCCTCCCAGACCCCGTCGATGTCGCGGCCCTCGCCGATGAGGGTCCGCAGCAGCTGCAGCGACGCGCCGCGCTCGCGGGCCCGCTGCACCTGCCGCAGCCGCTGGACGTGCTCCGCCCCGTACACCGAGGTCCGGCCGACCCGGCGCGGTGCTTGAAGCAGCCCCCGTGTCTGGTAGGCACGGACGTTCCGCGTCGTCATGCCCACCGCGCCTGCCAGCTGCTCCAGCGTCAGGCGCTGCTCGTCCGTCATGCTGATGTCCCCGTGTCTGCGGCTTGACAATCCGCTTCGCCCCCCGCCGCGTCATGATCCGGCGGCCGGGGCTCGAAGACTAGCCCTGAGGCGAGGCGCCGCGCACGTCACCGGCGTGCCAGGCTGTCGGGCGTGCTGCGCGAGTTCTCGCTGGGCGGCCGGCTCGCCGAACGCGTCGGCGCCGATGGCCAGCCGCTGCATCCGCCCGCGCCGGTGCGCGACGCCGCGACGGTCATGCTGGTGCGCGACGCGCCACCCCGGCGCAGGTCGGGCGCAGGTGGCGTCGAGGTCTTCGCCTTCCGGCGGGTGTCGCGGATGGCCTTCGCCGCCGGCATGCTCGTGTTCCCCGGGGGGTCCGTCGACCCGGGGGACGCGGACCCCGGCATCCCGTGGGAGGGCCCGCCCCCGGGGCAGGCCGACGCCCCCGCCGTCGTGGCCGCCGTCCGGGAGACCTTCGAGGAGTGCGGCGTCCTGCTCGCACGGGAGGCCGCCGGCCGGGTTCCGGACGCCGGCGAGCTCGCGGCGCCCGCGTGGGAGGAACGGCGGCAGGCCCTCGCCGCCGGCCGGGCGCGGTTGGCCGCCGTCCTGGCCGCGACCGACCTGCGGCTGCCCGCCGCCGGGCTGTGGCCGTGGGCCCGCTGGGTGACGCCGCCGTTCGAGAACCGCCGGTTCGACACCCGGTTCTTCGTCGCTGCGCTCCCGCCCGGTCAGCAGGCCCGCGACCTCGGCGGTGAGGGCGAGCAGGCGGCGTGGCTGGACCCGGCCCGGGCGGTCGCCGCCCACGCCGCCGGCGAGCTGCCGATGCTGCCGCCGACGCTGGTCTGCCTGGAGGAGCTCGCCGCGGCGCCGGACGTCGCGACGCTGCTGGCGACCCCGCGCCGGCTCCGACCGGTCTCGCCCTGGGTGGCGCGCGCCGACGACGGGCGGCTGGTACTGCGGGTGGATCTGGACGGCCACGGCGGCGGCCAGGCCGCCCCGTGACGTCGTGGCGGGGCGGCGACGTCCTCCCGGTCGCGCACTGCGTGCTCGCGCCGAACCCGGGCCCGATGACTCTGGACGGCACGAACACCTGGGTCCTGTCGGCACCGGGCGCGCACCGGGGCGTCGTCGTCGACCCGGGGCCGCGGCACCCCGGTCACCTCGAGGCGGTGCTCGCGGCGGTCCGGGCCCGGGGCGTGGACGTCGGGGTCGTGCTGCTGACCCACGGTCATCCCGACCACAGCGAGGGCGCGCGGGCGTTCGCCGAGCTGGCCGGCCCGGCGGTCGGCGTCCGGGCGCTCGACCCGGCGCGCCGCCTGGGCCAGCAGGGTCTGCAGGGCGGTGACGTCGTCGAGGTCGACGGGCTCGTCGTCGAGGTGGTCGCCACTCCCGGCCACTCGGGGGACTCCCTGTCGTTCGTGCTGCCGGACGCGGGTGCGCTGCTCACCGGGGACACCGTGCTCGGACGCGGGACCACCGTGGTGGCCCATCCGGACGGCCGGCTCGCGGACTACCTCGACTCGCTGGCGCGCCTAGAGGAGCTCGTCGCGTCCCGCGGCCTGGCCCACCTGCTGCCCGGCCACGGGCCGGCCTCGCCGCGGCCGCTCGAGGTGGTGCGCTCCTACCGGCGGCACCGCGCCGAGCGGCTCGACCAGGTCCGGGCGGCGCTGGCGGCGGGGGCGCGGACGCCGCGCGAGGTGGTGGAGCGCGTCTACGCCGACGTCCCGCGCGAGGTGTGGCCGGCCGCCGAGCTCAGCGTCCGCGCGCAGCTGGACTACCTCGACGCCCAGCCGCCCCTCCTCCGTGATCAAGGAATGGGTGAGCCACCTATTCCTTGATCACGAGGGAGGGGCGCGTTAGCGGGCGCGCTTGCGCAGGCGGTCGATGTCGAGCAGCACGACGGCGCGCGCCTCCAGGCGCAGCCAGCCTCGGGAGGCGAAGTCCGCCAGCGCCTTGTTCACCGTCTCCCGGGAGGCGCCGACCAGCTGCGCCAGCTCCTCCTGGGTGAGGTCGTGCGCCACGCGCAGGCCGTCGTCCGTCGGACGGCCGAACCGCTCGGAGAGGTCGAGCAATGCCTTGGCGACGCGGCCGGGCACATCGGAGAAGACGAGGTCGGCGAGCGCCTCGTTGGTCCGGCGCAGCCGGCGGGCCAACGCCCGGAGCAGGTGCCGGGCGACGTCCGGCCGGCCGCGCAACCACTGGTCGAGGTCGTCGTTGCCGACGCCGATGAGGACGGTGTCGGCCACGGCCGTGCCGGTGGCGTTGCGCGGGCCCGGGTCGAACAGGGACAGCTCACCGAACATCTCCCCGGGACCGAGCACCGCCAGGAGGTTCTCCCGCCCGTCGCCGGACGCCCGGCCGAGCTTGATCTTCCCCTCGACGATGACGTACAGCCGGTCCCCCGGGTCGCCCTCGTGGAAGATGGCCTCACCGCGCGGCACCTCGACCCGGGTCATCGTCGAGCGCAACGCCTCGGCGGCCTCGTCGTCCAGCGCGGCGAACAGCGGCGCCTGGCGCACGACGTCGTCGTCCACCGGTCCTCCTCCACGGCCGTGCGCCGCGCATCACGGCGCTGACCATGCAGTCTGCCCCACGGCGGCCGTCGCCGGGAGATCAGGGACGAACGTTGGGCTCAGGCCACCCCGCCAGGGTCGGGCGCGCGCCCACGGCGACGCTCGGCGAGGACGACCACGCGTGCGGCCCCCGGCCCGGTGCCCGGCACCGGCCCGGCATCCCGCCCGGGGT
>DATKNA010000329.1:0-19124 GCA_035541595.1 Kineosporiaceae bacterium
TGTCCGCCGCCGACGACGACGGCGACGACGCGGCCGCGCAGGACTGGCGGGCCAAGCTCGACGCCTTGGCGACCGATCGCGCCTGGCTGGCCCTGGGGCACCGGGCCTGGCGTCGGTTGACGCTGGACGAGGCGGTGTCCTACTTCCGGAAGGTCGCCGAGCGCGGCGACGTCGAGGCGATGATCGCGCTCGCCGACGTGCTGCGGCAGATGGACAGCGTGCACGAGGCCTACGACTGGTACCTGCGCGCGGCGCAGCTCGACCATCCGGACGCCATGCTCACCGTCGGCGAGCTCCTGTTCGGGTGGAGCATCTACGACAAGGGTGCGCTGTGGTTGGAGCGGGCGCGCGAGCATGGTCACCCGAAGGCGGCCCAGGCGATGGCGGAGCGGGTGGACGAGGCGCTCCGCCGCGCCGAACGGCTGGGCGACGGCGAGACCGCCACCCGCTTCCTCGCCCGGTTGCGGTCTCTCGAGACGGTGCCCGCGTTCCGCCTGCTCGCCGGGCGCGCGTACGGCGACCACGACGACGGCGAGTACGAGCAGTGGCTGAGGCGGGCCGCCGAGGCCGGGGACGCCGAGAGCATGGCGGACCTCGGCAAGCACCTGTGGTTGTCCCGGCACGACGCGAACGAGGCCCTCCTCTGGTGCCGCCGGGCCGTCGAGGCGGGGCACTGGCAGGCGCTGTACGTGCTCGACCATCTGTTGCAGCACGAGGGCCCGGATTCCGGCGAGCGGGCCGCGGCGTGGCGCAGCAGCGCGGAGGCCGGCTGGTTGCCCGGACTCGAATGGATGACGACCCGCGGCGCGCAGACCGACGAGGAGCGGGAACGGTGGGCCTCGGCGGCGGCCGAGGCCGGCAGCTCGGTCGCCTACCTCATGCTCGGGCAGCTCGCTCTGCGTCGCGGGGACACGGCGGCGGCGGGGGAGTGGTTCACCCGTGGCGCCGACGAGGAGGACCGGGACGCGATGTACGACCTCGGCCTGCTGCGCCTGGATGCCGGCGACGTCGCCGAGGCCAAGCGATGGTTCCTGGACGCAGCGGCCCTGGAGCACAAGGAGAGCGGCGAGCGACTGATCGCGATCCTCAAGGCCGAGACGCCCTCGGATCGCGAGCTCGTCGGATTGTGGGAGAAGCTCTTCACGACGTCCTCCGACAAGCAGGAGGCCGCCGTCGCGCGCAGCCTGAGCGCGGCCTACCGGCGCCGCGGTGACGAGCGGATCGCCGGCCGGCTGGCGGAGCTGGCCGCCGGCCTCGGCTGACGGCTCGGTCGCGCGGAGGGCCCGAGGGAGGCGGTGGCGGTGAACCCCGATCAGGCCCGGGAGCTGTTCTCCGCGGCGCGGGTGGCGAGGGTGGCGACGGCGGACCCCGACGGCGTGCCACACGTCGTCCCGCTGGTGTTCGCCGTCGACGTCCGGACCGACGGGACGACCGTGTACAGCGCCGTGGACGCGAAGCCGAAGCGGACCCCGGCGCTGCGGCGGCTGGCGAACGTCCGGGCGAATCCCCGGGTCGCCCTCCTCGCGGACCACTACGACGACACCGCCTGGGAGGCCCTGTGGTGGGTGCGTGCCGACGGTGTGGGCCGCGTGCTGGCCCCCGATGACCCGTGGGCTCGCCGTGGCGTCGGCCTGCTGGTCGCGAAGTACCCGCAGTACCGGGCCGCCGCACCCGAGGGGCCGGTGCTCGCCGTCGACGTCGCGCGGTGGACGGGCTGGGCCGCCTGGCGACCCGCCGGCGGCGGCTGACCCGCGGGCGCCCGCACCCGGCCCGGGAGGAGCCGAACGGGCGCCGCACCATAGGTTGACATCGATGTCTTCGACCGTGCCGCCCGACGTCGCCGGGTCGCGGAGCCGGGCCCGTGCGGCCACCCGGGGCACCTATGTCGCGTTCATCGCCTCGGGCTTCGCGTTCGCCGGCTGGGCCTCCCGGATCCCCGCCGTCCGAGATCGGCTCCACCTGCAGCCGTCCGATCTCGGACTCGTCCTGCTCGCCATCGCCCTGGGGTCGATCCTCGCGCTGCCGCTGTCCGGGCCGGTGATCGCCCGGATGGGATCCCGCTGGACGGTCACCGCGATGGCGCTCCTGCACGCGGCGGGCCTGGCCGTCGTCGCCGTCGGCTACCTCGTCGGCGTGCTGCCCGTCGTGATCGGGCTCTTCCTCTTCGGCTTCGGGATCGGTGCCTGGGACGTCGCCATGAACGTCCAGGGGGCGCTGGTCGAGCGACACCTGGGCCACTCGATCATGCCTCGGTTCCATGCCGGCTACAGCGTCGGGACGGTTGCGGGCGCGCTCATCGGCGCCGCGGTCGTGGCCCTGGGCATCCCGGTGACCGCGCATCTCGCCGTCGTCGCAGGCGTGGTCGCGATCGTCGTCCCGGTGGGGGTGCGCAGCTTCCTGCCCGATCACGAGGTCGTCGAGGCGCCTGCCGCGGTCGCCCCGGCGTCGGCCGAGGGGGCCGACCTGACCGCTGCGAACGTCGACCCGCCCGGTGCCGGCGCACCCCTCCGGTCCGGCCCCCTCGCGGCGTGGACGGAGCCACGCACCCTGCTGATCGGGGTGTTCGTGCTCGCCTTCGCGTTCGCGGAGGGCACGGCCAACGACTGGATCAGCCTGGCCGTGATCGACGGGTACCACGTGCCGGCGGCGGTCGGCACCCTGGGCTTCGCCGTGTTCCTGGCCGCGATGACCCTGGGCCGGTGGTTCGGCCCCGGCCTGCTCGACCGGCACGGCCGGGTGCCCGTGATCCGGGGGCTGACGCTGCTCGCGCTCGCCGGCCTCGTCCTCTTCGTCGCCGGCCCGTGGCTGGCACTCGCCTTCGTCGGCGCCGCACTGTGGGGCGTGGGGGTCTCGCTCGGGTTCCCGGTCGGGATGAGCGCGGGAGCCGACGACCCGACCCGGGCGGCGGCCCGGGTCAGTGTCATCTCGTCGATCGGCTACTGTGCGTTCCTCGCCGGCCCGCCGCTGGTCGGCTTCCTCGGCCAGCACCTCGGCGTCCTGCACGCGCAGATCGCGGTCGCCGTCCTGTTGGGCGTGGCCGCCGCGGTGGCGGGCAACGTCCGGCGGCTCCGCACCGCCGCGGTATCACCGATGACGGACGGCCAGGCGTGAGGACGTCACCTCGACGCCCGGTGCGGGTTACGGCGTGCGGGTTACGGCGTGCGTGCCACCGCGACGTACGCCTGGACGGCGTCGGCGTCCTCGGGTTTGGTGTCCGGACGCCAGGCGAGCGTCGGGACCACGCCGGGCGGGACGAGCTCGAGCCCGACGAAGAAGCGTTCGAACTCCGACCTGGTTCGTGGGACGACGGTGATGCCGCCCCGCTCGGCGATCGCGGCGAGCGACCCCATCAGGGCAGGGTCGATGTCGGCCGCGGGCGTGTTCATCGCGAGATAGCTCCCGGACGGCAGCCAACGGACCAGCCGGCGGACGGCGTCGTGGGGGCGATCGACGTCCCGGAGGTGATGGATGACGTCCATGATCACCAGGCCGATGGGTCGCCGGGCATCCAGGGTCGCCGTCAGGCTCGGATGCTTGAGGATCTCGTCGGGGTCGCGCAGGTCGGCCCGGATGAAGGCGGTCTTGCCGTGCCGGGCGCTGCGCATGAACGCCCGCGCGTGCGCGAGGACGACCGGATCGTCCTCGACGTAGACCACCCGGCTCTCGGGTGCGACGGCCTGGGCGAGCGTGTGGACGCTGCTCGGCGTCGGGATCCCCGGGCCGATGACGAGGAACTGCCGCAGACCGGCGTCCCTGACCAGGAACGTGACGACCCGGGTCAGCAAGGCGCGCTGGGCCCGGAGCATCCCCGGGAGGGTGGGGTCCCGTCGCAGGAGCTCGAGACCGACCTCACGGTCGGCCTCGTAGTTGTCCTTGCCGCCGAGCAGGAAGTCGTCGACCCGGGCCGCCTGCGCGGCCCCCGTGTCGATCGGGTGCCGGGCGGGATCGTACCCGGACCTCACCTCCGAGTTCCGGGTCACTCGGGTGCTCCTTCGACGACGCCTGCGGGGATGGTGCAGACGAGGCGCCGCCGACGAACCGGCGACGACCGCATGTCGACGACCTTAGCCGAGACGATCAGATCGATGTCAGGCCATAGTGGAGACGCGCGGCGGGCCGGGAGGGAGCGTCACCGACCCACCGCGCGGGCTTGGGTGCGGGCGTGGATCAGAGAAGGAGATCGTCGAACTCGCCGTCCTTGATCCCGAGGATCAGGGCGTCGATCTCCGAACGGGTGTAGACGAGGGCCGGGCCCTCGGGGTGGCGCGAGTTGCGGACGGCGACCGCGCCGCCCTTGGCAAGTTCAGCGAACTCGACGCAGTTGCCCGCGCCGCTGCGGCTGCTCTTGCGCCACTCGACGCCGGTCAACTCGTTCGCCGGGACTCCGTTGTACATGTGCGCTCCTGTGCTCTCGGTGGTCAGTCGGGCCATTTCCTGAACCCCCAGCTGCATGTGCATCTGACTTGGCAGCTGCACTGATGGGAACAGTAGGACGGTGCACATGCAGCTGCAAGTCGTTCGGGTCGATCTGCCGTTAAGAGACCGTCAAGACTGCCTTAGTCTTCTGAACGGCGCGGGAAGCCTGGGTTCGTGCGCCAGTCCGGCGTGACACGTGCCGACTCTCGGGGCCGGCGGGGCTGGCAGGACCGATGAGGCCGGCGGGGCTGGCAGGGCCGATGAGGCCGGCGGGGCTGGTGAAGCGCGTTGGTCACCCGTGGGAGGGGCGGCCGGCGAGGGGTCGGCTGTCGACGGGTCAGCCGTCGGCGAGCATCTTCGAGATCAGGTCCCTGGTCTCCTCCGGCGTCAGGCTCTCGACGCTGAGCCGGGTCATGACCTCGGTGTACCGCTCGACATGGTCGATCTTCTCGATGTACAGGGCGCCGACCAGGTGCTCGACATAGACGACGTCCGGCAGGTCCGGGTCGCTGAAGCGCAGGATGCTGAAGGCGCCGCCGCCGGCGTGCAAGCCGGTCCGCATCGGCAGGACCTGCAGCGCGATGTTGGACAACTCGGAGAGCTGCAGCAGGTGCTCGAGCTGATCGCGATGGATCTGCCGGTCGCCCACCTGACGGCGTAGTGCCGCCTCGTCGACCACGGCCCACACGCGCAGCGGTTCCGGCCTGGTGAGGACCTGCTGGCGGGCCGTCCGCAGGTGCACGGCCCGCTCGAGGTCGCGTGCCGTGGTGGGAAGCGTGGCGGCCTGGATCACCGCCCGCGCGTAGTCGGGTGTCTGCAACAGGCCGGGCACGAAGTGCGTCTCGTAGGTGCGCAGTTGCTCGGCCGCCTCCTCCAGGCCCACGTAGTTGTGGAACCACCCGGGCATGACGTCCTCGTACTCGCGCCACCATCCCGGCCGGTTGGCCTCCCTGACCAGGGAGAGGACCGCGTCCCGCTGCTCGGGGTCGGTCACGCCGTAGAGCATGAGGAGGTCGCTGATGTCGCGCTCCTTGAACGCGACACGGCCCAGCTCCAGCCGGCTCATCTTGGACTCGGACGCGCGGATGGTGAAGCCGGCGTCGGCCCGGGAGATCCCCTTCTCCTCCCGCAGGCGACGCAGGTGCAGGCCGACCAGCATGCGACGAACCGTCGCACTGCCCGCCGCCGGCTCAGTCATCCCACGCTCCGCAGTCACTCCGTGCGCAGCGTCACCCGAGGGCATGCGCTCGGATGGGCTCGCGCGACTCTTCCTGCGCATCGTGTCACCTGCCGGGCCTTCCGTGCTGCCCGGGGCCGCGTTCCGCGCGTCCGATCGGGTGACTGGGCCGGCGGCCGGCGAGGCGCGCCCCGGCAGACCCTGACGGCATGAGGCGCACGGGCGGGTGCACGGTCGGGCGCACGGTCCCGTTCGATGCGGGGTGCGAGCGGCCCATCGCGCGCGGCAGCGAGCGGTGCAGCGATCGGTGCATCGAAGGCTGCAGGAAAGACTGCACCGAGCGGTGCAGGACAAGGGTCGTCGTCGGGTGCGTCGTCGCGCCGAGGCGGCGAGCCACCACGGCGTCAAGCCAGCTCACGAAGCTCCCCCGGATGCTCGGGTGCATGACCGTCGCGCTTGTCACATTGGACCTTACGCGTCAGTCATGTCACTGTGAAGTCATTGCCAGGGATCTTGCTCGGAGCATGGTCGTGGAATCTCGGCGCGCCGCAGGCCACGGGCTCGCCGGAGTGGGTGACGACCAGGAGTGGCCCCGCGCCACCGGGGGACACCGCGGCTACTCGGAGGGCATGAGGATCCACAGCACCGGATAGATCAGGAGTTGGCTGCCCGGGAGGATCAGGAGGACGGCGACGAACAGCAGCCGCGCCAGCCAGGGATCGATCCCGAAACGTCGTCCCAGGCCGGCGCAGACGCCGCCGATGACGCGGCCCTGTCGCGGCCGTACCAGGCCCTGGCTCCGGAGCGAGTCATGGATGCCGCCCATCCTGGTCCCCTGTTCCCTCTGCTGTCGGTGCCGTCGTGATCCGGTCACGTGGTGACCCGCGTCAGGTGAACGGCTGGTCGCGGCCGGCTCGCCGCCGATCCCTCCCAGAGTGCCTCGCGCGCCGACCGGGGGGGTATCGGGGATGACCCTGACCGGTCCCCGAGACGGCATCCGGGTGGTGTGGGGGCGCATACCGGGCCGCTGCACGGGAGCGGCGGCGCTGCGAGGATGCGCGCATGACCACACGTCGCTACCGCCAGGTCGACGTCTTCACCGACGTTCCGTACCTCGGCAACCCGGTCGCGGTCGTCCTGGACGCCGAAGGCCTGCAGCCGGGGCAGATGCAGCGGTTCGCCCGCTGGACCAACCTGTCGGAGACGACGTTCGTGCTGCCCCCGACGGACCCCGCCGCCGACTATCGGCTGCGCATCTTCACCCCGGCCCGGGAGCTGCCTTTCGCCGGTCACCCGACCCTCGGCAGCTCGCACGCCTGGCTCGGCGGCGGTGGCTCGCCGCGGCAGGGCGACGTCGTCGTGCAGGAATGCCAGGCGGGCCTGGTGCCGGTACGGCACGTCGGGGGACGTCTGGCGTTCGCGGCGCCCCCGCTGGTCCGGTCCGGGCCGGTCGCGCAGACGGACATGGACGCGGTGGCCCGCCAGCTCGGCATCGGTCGGGCCGACATCATCGATGCGCAGTGGGTGGACAACGGACCCGGCTGGGTCGCGGTCTGGCTGCCGTCACAGGAGGCCGTGCTCGCGCTGCGGCCGTCCTCCGGTGATCTCACCATCGGGGCGGTCGCTCCTCGCGCTCCGGGGGCGGCGGAGGCCGTCGAGGTCCGCGCGTTCTTCCCGGTCGACGGACAGACCGTCGAGGACCCGGTGACGGGCAGCCTCAACGCGGCCCTCGCCGGGTGGCTGCTCGCGGCCGGCCGGGTCACGCCCCCGTACGTGGCGCGACAGGGCACGGCGATCGGGCGTGCCGGCCGCGTCCACATCAGCGTCTCGGCGGACGGGACGATCTGGACCGGAGGTGGCACGATCACGTGCATCAGCGGGTCCGTGGAGCTGTGACGCCCCCTCGACCGGCGGTTCGAGGCCGGGCCGGCACGCGCCGGAGTCATCCCCGGGTCGCAGCCGTCTTGGTCGTGACCGACAGTCGTGGAAGTATCCCGCCCCGGGGAGGCGCGAGGCCGAAGGGGTGAGTCCGTGGGTGTGCCCAGCGTCTACGCGCTGTTCATGCAGCCGGTGTCGCGGCCGGTGTCGCTGCCGGTGTCGCAACGGTTGTCCCAGCCCGTCCTGCCGTCGGCCACGCAGAGCCAGTCGTCCACGGGCCTCTGGCTGACCGTGGCCGTGGTCCTGCTCCTCGTGCTCGTCGCGGGTCTGGCGGCAGCGTTCGGGTGGGCGGCCCACACGACGCGGCGGTTGCGCGCGACCGACCGGGTCGCCCGCGAGGCGCTGCGGCAGATCGGGGAGGTCGCCGGGGAACTTGCCAGGATCACGGCGGACGTGACCCGTCTCGGCGGCGACACCGAGCGCGTCAAGGCGCAACTGGTGACCGCCGGGGCGCAGATCGCCAGCGAGCGGGTGCGCTCGGACCGGATCCTCGACCTCCTGGCCGACCTTCCCCCGGTCGACGTCGTGACGTCCCGGGAGTACCGCCTCCCGGACGACGACAGCTGAAGGTGGTCAGCGGTGAGGACCAGGGTCCGGGTGCGTCTCGTGTGGATCCCGACGGACCGCAGGGACCGTCGGGGTCGGGTCGTCGTCGAGCGGGAGGTGCTCGCTCGCCCTCGTGGGGTTCCCGAGTACTGGACCTCCGAATCGATGACCATGCGCGAGCTGCTGGCCAACGCGCGCGCCGCACCGTCGGCGGGCTGGGGTGAGCTGCTTCTGGGTTGTCCGGTGGAGGAGCTTCGCGCACCGGTCATGCTCCGCCGGGCCGACCCTCCTCGGCTGGCGGTGCTCACCGGTCTCCTGGCGCCGGCCGAGGAGGCCGAGCTCCAGCAGCGTCCCCTCCTGCTGGCCGTCGCCGACGTCGCGTCGGCGCGCGTGGTCTCGATGCGCGTCGTCCGGTTCAGCGGCGACGTGCTCTCCCATGCTGTCGACGGTGTCTTCGAGAGCACGCCGGAGGGGCTGGCGGCCTGCGGCCCGCTCGTGAGCGGACTCGGCGCCGCGCGGCACCTCGGCGGCACGGCTCCGGCGTGGCAGGCGACGATCCGTGCCGACGATGTCCGGGCGGCCCGGGACCAGGCGCGGTCCGTCACCGTCGGCCGCGTCCTCGCTCACCCGACCAGCGCGGACGGCGACATCCGGGCCGCTCTCCGGGCGCACGATGTCCGCGCCGCGATCGACGTGGTGCGGCGCCACCCGCAGGACCGCGAGTCTGCGCAGGCCCTGGGCGCCGCGCTGCGCACGCAGGGCTGGGCCGCCGATGTCGACATCGTCACCCTCGATCTCGGCGACAGTGTCCGGGACGACGTCGCGTCGGCGCTGGACGGTCTGGTGGTGATCGGAGTGCGGACCGAGGCCCAGGCCCCTCCCGCGCCGGGCGTCGAGGCCGCTGGTGAGCCGGCTGACGGCCTGCTCGAGTCCCGGCTCGTCCTGGTCCCGGCGTCCCCGACGGCCTCGGCGCTGCTGCGCCGGCACCGGCGGCTGGCGCGTGCCGTCACCGCGTACGTGGTCCCCCCGCTCGGAAAAGGCCCTGATGACCCCCGGCACCGGCGTGAGCTGAGGGCCGCGCTGGCCGAGGTCGGCGCGACCGTCATCGGTTCCGCCGCCCCCACCACCGGTCCGTAGGGCCCATTCCGGCGTGCCCGGCTCAAGCCGTCCCCGCGCAAGCCGACGACTCGTGGCGTGCAGGTCCTCCACCACCCGTCCGGCCAGCTGCTCCGGCACGCGGTCATGACGGCGGCGGCGGCCGTCGCCGTGGTGGCCGTCATCCTCGCCCCCACCGCCGCGGGCCGCATGATCGGCTGGATCCGGCCGGTCTCTGCCGGGCCGCACGGCCGCTAGGTTCGCCCGCTCCTGACGCGTCCGCGGTCCCAGGCCGAGCGGAGGTGATCGGACCGGGCCGTTGCGGCGGGCCGAACCGCGGACGAATGCGCCATCAGTGGCCTTCAGCGGCCATCAGACGGCATCGACGGCCCATTCGTCCGTACCTCGGGCCGGTGGGGCTCGTTGGGCCGGCCGGGCTGCGGCTCTGCGTGGTCGGCGAGCTCGCACATCGCGAGGAGCGACCGCCGCACCCGTTCCGGCTGGAGCATCACATGCTCCCAGGGGAACCGGAGGACGGTCCAGCCGGCCGTGACGAGCCCGTTGTACCGGTCGCAATCCCGGACGAAGGCCGCCCGCGTCCCGTGATGGGCGTAGCTGTCCGCCTCGAGCACGATCCGCCGCCCGACGTCCGCCAGGTCTGCGTACAGCAGGCGGCCGGGGAGCCGGATCTCCACCTGCGGCACGAACCCGCCCACGCCAGACTCGATCACGATCGCCCGCAGGACGGATTCGAACGGATTGTCCGCGCGCCGGTCGGCGGCGACGGCGACCCTCAGGCGCGCTCGGCGACCCGGGCCGCACCTGGCGAGCGCCGCACTCATCAGCTCGCCCGCCCGGATGAACGAGTACGCCAGCGCGCCGTCGGCGATGACGAGCGCCTCGTGGAACGGCAGCGTGCCGGCGCAGTCGAGGACCGTGCGCACGGGGGTGGTGATGCCTTCGCGGACGTCGTCCGCTCCGAGCCGGCGCGTCCAGTGGATCGTCGCCTGTGGATGCGGAGCGGGGTGTATGGATCGCGCCACGGTCACGTGCACACGGTCTGGCGCGGCGACCTGGGGGATGCCGATGAGATCGGCGGCGGATGCGTGCGACACGACGCCACCGACGAAGGACGCCACCTGCAGGGCGTCAGGGAGCGACGCCAGCGCGTAGACGCCGCGCCTGGTCCGGACGAGACGGCCCGAGGACACCGCCGCGAGCAGCCGCCTCGTGCCGGAGAAAGCGGTGATCTCTCCCGCTCGCGCGGTGCCGCCACGCAGGCGGACGACCTTGACCGGATCCCGTTCCACGTGCCCAGGCTGCCGGGCCCTCGCGCGCGGCGTCCTGGCCCGCCGCCGAGGCTGTGGACGATGGGGCTGGAGGGACCGCCGACGCCCTGCTGTGGAGGACGGACGCCGGGCCGCACGACGGGCCCGGGCCGATGGATCCGGGCCGAACGACGGACGAACGCTCGGTGTTCGCCCCCCGGACCGAGGTGGCAGGGTGGTCGCCGGGGCGTTCGTCCGTCGTTCGGCACAACTCCGAGGCCCGGGACAGCTCAGCGCGGACCGAAGAGGTCCGCCAGCCTGTCGACGTCCACGTTCCCGCCGCTGGCCACGACACCGACGCGCCACCCCCGGACGGCGACGGCCCCGTTCAGTGCGGCGGCGATGCCGAGGGCTCCGGTGGGCTCGACGACCAGCTTCATCCGCTCCGCGACGAACCGCATCGCGTCGACCAGCTGGTCGTCCGTGACGGTGACGACGTCGTCGACGAGCGCCTGCAGCACGGGGAAGGTGAACACCCCGGCGTGCCGGGTCTGCGCGCCGTCGGCGATCGTCCGCGGGACGTCGATGTGCACGATCTCGCCCTGGCGCAGACTCTGCTGGACGTCGTTGCCGGCGGCCGGCTCGACGCCGATGATGCGGCACCCCGGGAGCTCGTCGGCGACGACCGTCGCGCACCCGCTGAGCAGGCCGCCGCCGCCGAGCGGGACGACGAGCACGTCCAGCCCGCCGCCGTCGATCTCCCGGACCTGCTCGAGGAGCTCCAGGGCCGCTGTGCCCTGCCCGGCCATGACGTGCGGATGGTCGAACGGAGGGACCAGGGTGAGGCCGCGCTCCGCGGCCAGCGCGGCACCGATCGCCTCCCGGTCCTCGGTGTACCGGTCGTAGATCACGATATCGGCTCCGTAGCCGCGGGTCGCCGCCATCTTGATCGGCCGCGCGTCCGAGGGCATGACGATCACCGCGGGGATGCCGAGCAGTCGGGCTGCGAGCGCGACGGCCTGTCCGTGGTTGCCGCTGGAGTACGCCACGACGCCGGCTGACCGCTGCCCCGATGTGAACCGGGCCAGCGCGTTGTAGGCGCCGCGGACCTTGAACGAGCCCGTCCGCTGGAGGTTCTCGCACTTGACGAAGATCCGGCCGCCGGTGCGATCGTCGAGGGTGGTCGAGGTCGCCACCGGCGTCCGGTGCGCGACGCCGCGGAGCCTGCCGGCCGCCGCTCGCACGTCGCCGATGTCGATCGCCAGATGCCCGGCCTCCCATCGGACCTCGCCGTCCTGGACCGTCGACGTCCGCCGCAGCCCGACCGCCTGGGCGACGGCCTGCGAGGCGGCATGCCCGGGGTGCACGTGGGCACGGACGACGACCACGCCCTGCTCCCGTAGCCAGGCCGTCATCGCCTGGCCGGCTTCCCGGGCGTACCCCTGCCGCTGGTGGGGCCGGGCGACGACCCAGGCGATCTCCGCCACGAGGTCGTCGCCGTCGCGCTCGACGGTCGCCTGGACGGTCCCCACGGCCGCCTCGTCCGCCCGCCGGCGCAGGATCCAGTTCAACCACGTCTGGCGCCCGTCCGGTGATCGCTCCGCGGTCATCCGTCGGTACCGTTCCCGCAGCTGGGCCGGGGTCGCCGGCTCTCCGCCGGTGTAGGTGTGCAGCACCGGGTCGTCGAGCAACGGACCCATCTCGTCCGCGTGCTCCACCCGGAGCGGCTCGAGGTCCAGCCGGCGCGTGCGCAACGGAACCGCGGTCATCTCCCCGTTCATCGGCGATCTCGGTTCGGCCCGGTCGGACCGAGTGCGGACGCGACGGGCTGGTTCGGCCGGGGGATCACCCGAGCGGCCACGGCGGGCGGCGGGGGGGCACAGGGTCCGGGGCGGAGCGCGAGGACCTCGGTCCCGGCATGGGCGACCGGCCGGTACCCGGCGGGGAGCTGCGATCGTGAGCTCGTGACGACGACGTTCGCCCATGCCGGCCAGTCCCCGGCCTGTTTCGATTTCACGGAGTCGAGCGGCACGTCCTTGTGCAGGTAGGAGTACCCGCCCGACCAGGTCACGCGCTGGACCAGCATGACGACGCCGCAGGTCTCCGGCAGGCTGCCGGCGACGGCCAGCATCCTCGGCGTCAGGTCGTCGGCCCGCCAGGCGGAGCGGCGGTCGCCGACGTAGCCGAGGTCACGCATCGTCAGGTGCCTGGCGTGCGACCCCGCGGCGAACAGGCCGACCGCAGTGATCGCGGTGGCGACCAGGGCGGCGGACGGACGAACGGCGGGACCTGCCTGCGCCCCGGCCCGCCTGGCGCCGGCCCGCCTGGCGCCGGCCCACCTGGCCGCCGCCTGCGCCGCCCGGGCGAGGCCGACCGCCGAAAGGATCTCGATCAGCGGAACGGCCGGAACGACGAAGCGTAGTTCCTTGTGCCCGAGTGCGGAGAGGAAGGCCAGGAAGAGGAGGACGCCGGCGGCGACAGGCCAGATCGGGAGCACGGGGTCCTCGCTCCTGCGAGGGACCGCTGCGAGCAGGACGCCGGCACCGAGCACGACCACGCCGAGCGGCCCCAGCACGTGCCAGGAGGTCGTCAGGTAGAAGGTGGCCGGTTGCTGCCCCCAGAGGCGGGAGCCGTCGTCGACGACGTTGAACATCGTCGATCGCCACTCCGGCGCGAACGGGAGCCCCCAGGTCAGCGTGTCCAGCACGCCGGACAGCAGCGCACCCGCGGCGAGACCGATGGCCAGGCCGGTCAGCCGTGCCCGAGATCGTGACAGCAGCGTCGCGAGGGTCAGGCCGAGGACCACGGGCAGGAGCTGTGGCCGCAACGCACCGGCTGCGACCAGGGCGATCCCCGCCGAGACGGCGGCTCCGTCCACGTGCCGCCCGCGGTCCCGTCGCGTGAGCAGGACCAGGGCGAGTGCCGGCAGCGGTGCGGCGACCGTGTCCGCCAGCGGGTGCACGTCGTAGACGAGGGCCAGCGGGGAGATCGCCGCGAGCCCGGCTGCCAGCAGGCCCGCCGCGTTCCCGCCGAGCCGCCGCGCGCCGATCGTCGTCAGGACGAGACCGGCGCCCGCCCAGAGCGCCACCCACCCCTTGACGAGGAGCATCAGTTCTGCCCCGGCGACCCCGAGCCACCGCCCGAGCAGCATCGGTGGCAGCAGCGTGCCCGGCCCGATCCACGACCGCAGCCCCTGTTGGAACTCCCAGGGCACGAGCCCGTAGCCGAACACGACGCGGTGCGCCGCCTCGGTCATCTGGTACGTCTCGTCCGGGTAGACGATCCCGGTGTGCGTCAGGGCGATGACCAGGCGTGCGACGACGCCGATGGTCACCAGGGAGACCATGGCCGCCGTCGGCCAGTTCGAGCTCGCCCTGTCGATCGCCCGGCGCACCCGTGCCCGCCGAGCGGACGCCGGCGCGGCGGCGGAGGCCGCCGGCGCGATCAGCACGCTCGGCGTGCGGTCGAGCCCGGACGACACCGTCCGAGCCTAACCCGGTCAAGGATCGTCCCCGTGCCGCCGCCCTCGCTCCGGCCCCCGGCGGCCCGCACAGCACCGCCACCTGAAACCCCCGCGCGGGCCCCCACCGTTGTGCGCCAGCGGGGGCGTCCGCAGTTCGGCCTGGGGTCCGGTGCGATGGCCGACCAGTTCGTGCACGATTACCGTGCCCGAGTTGCCCAACGTCCTCGATGACGCAGGAGTCGGAGGCGCCCATGGCTCGCGTCCTCGTCACCGGTTCTACGCAGGGCCTCGGCCTGATGGCCGCTCAGCGCCTCGCCGGCGACGGTCACGAGGTCACCGTGCACGCCCGGGACGACGACCGGGCGGAGCGGGCCCTCGCCGAGGTCCGGGACGCCGAGGGGGTCGTCGTCGGCGACCTGTCGAGCATCGCGGAGATCCGGGGGGTCGCGGAGCAGGCGAACGCGTCCGGTCGGTTCGACGCGGTCATCCACAACGCGGCGGTCGGATACCGCGAGAAATGGATGAGGACCGTCGACGGCCTCGAGCACGTCTTCGCCGTCAACGTCCTGGCCCCGTACCTGCTCACGGCGATGATGACGCGCCCGGACCGGTTGATCTACCTGTCGTCGGCGATGCACCACGACGGAGACCCCACACTGTCCGACCCACAATGGTTGCGACGGCGCTGGAACGGCGCGCAGGCCTACAGCGACAGCAAGCTCTACGACCTGGTGCTGGCGTTCGGGGTGGCGCGTCGGTGGCCGGACGTGTTGTCGAACGGCGTCGAGCCCGGCTGGGTGCCGACGAGGATGGGCGGCTCTTCGGCTCCGGACGACCTGGCTCAGGGCCACCTCACCCAGGTGTGGCTCGCGGTCAGCGACGAGCCGGGAGCGCTGGTGACCGGCGCCTACTTCTACCACCGGCGCCGGCGGTCGCCCGAACCCGTGGCCCGCGAGCCCGAGCTGCAGGACGCCCTCCTGGACTACTGCGCCCAGCTGACCGGCGTCGGCCTCCCGAGGACCTGAGCACCTCGGTCAGCTCCGCGATGCGCAGGCCCTCCCCCTCACGGCTGGAAGCGGTAGCCCATGCCCGGCTCGGTGAGCAGGTGCTGCGGCCGGGCCGGGTCGTCCTCGAGTTTGCGGCGCAGGTGCTTCATGTACTGGCGCAGGTAATGCGTCTCCTCCACGAACGTGGGCCCCCAGACCTGCGTCAACAGCTGCCGTTGGCTGACCAGCCGGCCGGGCGAGCGGAGCAGGACGTCGAGCAGCTGCCATTCGGTCGGCGTCAGGTGGACCACGGACGGCGTCCCGTCGATCTCGTCCACGCGCCGGTCGACGAGATCCACCGACCAGCGCCCGAACCTGACCGGCCGGGTCACCTCGTGGCTCGAGTGCCGTCGGGTCACCGCCCGGACGCGCGCGAGCAGCTCGTCGATGTTGAACGGCTTGGTGACGTAGTCGTCCGCGCCGGCGTCGAGCGCCTCGACCTTGGACGTGCTGTGCAGGCGGCCCGAGAGGACGAGGATCGGGACGTGGGACCACTGCCGCAGCGTCCTGACGACGCTGACGCCGTCCACGTCGGGCAGCCCCAGGTCGAGGATGACGACGTCGGGCTGCTCGTCCTCGGCGCTCTGCAACGCTTCGGCCCCGGTCGCCGCGGTGACGACCTGGTACTGCCGCGCGTGCAGGTTGATCCGTAGCGCCCGCACGATCTGTGGCTCGTCGTCGACCACGAGGATCCGCGTCATCGACGCCAGGTTCCCACCAGCGCGCACCTCCCGTTCCGCCACGCGGCGAGGTGCCGGCGCGGTCCCTCCAGCAGAAACCGGTCCGGCAAGCGGTCGGGAGGCGTCTTCACGGCTTCTTCACGCGTCATCGGCCGGTGGCTACACAATCTCTACGCGCCGGGCCCGGGGGGCTGCGGGGGAAGCCGGCTGAGAGCCGGTGGCGGAGGCCGGCTGGGAGCCGGCCGGACGGCGTTGGTGGGGCAGGGGACGATGGTGTCCATGGATGGCAGAGCCGACGTCCCTCATCCCCGGCGGGTGCAGCGGGACGCGCCTCAGGTTTCACAGCAGGGCACGGCGAACGACGCCCGGAGGCGCAGACCGAAGGACAACCCGGCCCGGCCCTACAACGCCCCGCCCGGCGTGAAGCTCTTCGACGTCCCGGGGCTGCTGATCGTTCTCGGGCTCGCCGTCGCAGGTTTCCTGGTGGCGGTGCTCCTCGTCAAGGTGGGCGGCGGCGCCTGACGCGACGGGCGACCCGGCCCTCAGGAGGATGAGGGGGTGCCGGAGGGTTTCGCATCGTGACTGCTGGCGACGGGCAGATCCGACGAGCCCGCGTGTGTCGGCTGCGGGGGTATGCCCGGTTCCGGTGGGACGCCCGGGACGTCGCCCCGGGCCAGCGCACCGGGTGCGTCCTCCCGCTGCACTCCGGCCGCGGCGTAGGCCTCGTCCTCGTTGAGCGTCTCCTTCCTGAGCAGGGCGTGCGCCAGCCGATCGAGCCGGTCGCGATGGGCGACGAGGGTGGCGACGGCTTCGTCGTAGCACTCGTCGACGATCCGCCGGACCTCCCGGTCGACGAGCTCGCTCGTGGCGGGTGCGACGCCGTCGAGGCCGATCTGCGATTCCTGGCCCGGGGGCGGGAGGACGGTGACGGGCCCGACGGCGGGTGACATGCCCCACCGGCCCACCATCTGCCGGGCGATGGTGCTCACCTGGTCGAGGTCGCTCTCCGCGCCCGTCGTGGTGTCGGAGTACACGACCTCCTCCGCCGCGCGCCCGCCGAGCGCCCCGGTGATACGTCCCCGCAGGTACGTGGACGAGTAGCCGTAGCGGTCCTCCGTCGGTGACTGGAACGTCACGCCCAGTGCGCGGCCCCGCGGGATGATCGAGACCTTGCGGACAGGGTCGGCGCCCGGCGTCAGCATGCCCAGGAGAGCGTGCCCGGACTCGTGGTATGCGGTCCGCTGGCGTTCCTCGGGCGAGAGCATGATGCCCCGTGCGGTCCCGAGCACGATCTTCTCCAGCGCGTCGGCGAAGTCGGCGGCGGTGACGCGCTCGTGGCCGCGTCGGGCCGCGAGCAGGGCCGCCTCGTTGACGAGGTTGGCCAGGTCGGCGCCGACCATTCCGGGCGTGGAGGCCGCGACGTCGTCGAGGCTCACGTCGGGGGCGAGCGGGACGTCACGCGTGTGGACCGCGAGGATCTGCCGGCGGCCGGTGAGGTCCGGTGCACTGACGGTCACCCGTCGGTCGAACCGCCCGGGGCGCAGGAGCGCCGGATCCAGGATCTCCGGCCGGTTGGTCGCCGCCAGCACGACGACTCCCTCGTTGCCGGTGAAGCCGTCCATCTCGGTCAGGATCTGGTTGAGGGTCTGCTCCCGCTCGTCGTTGCCGCCGAACGACTGCCCGCCGCGGGTGCGGCCGATGGAGTCCAGCTCGTCGATGAAGATGATGGCCGGCGCCACCTTCTTGGCCTGGGCGAACAGATCGCGCACCCGGCTGGCCCCGACCCCGACGATCGCCTCGATGAACTCGGAGGCGGAGATCGAGAAGAACGGCACCTGCGCCTCGCCGGCGACGGCGCGGGCCAGCAGGGTCTTGCCGCTCCCCGGCGGTCCGGCGAGCAGGACCCCTCGTGGGATCTGCGCGCCCAGCCGCCGGTACTTGTCGGGAGCGCGCAGGAAGTCGATGATCTCTGTGACCTCGCCCTTGACGTCGTCGATACCGGCCACGTCCGCGAACGTGACGCGGGGCCCCGACTCCGGGCGGTACAGCTGGGCACGCGATCGGCCGAACCCGCCGAGCAGGCCCCCGGCACCGCCCGCGGCGCTCATCCTCCGGCTGAGCCAGATCAGCAGCCAGACGAACAGCAGCGTCGGGCCGAACCCGAGGAGGAGCTGCTGCCAGAACGGGGCACCGGCGTCGGGTGGGTTGGCGTTGACCGGCACGCCCGTGCTCTGCAGCTGCTGGAACAGGGTGTCGTCGGCGAAGCTCGGCCGCTGCGTGGTGAACCGGGTGACCTGCTCCGCGCTGCCGCCCTCAGGGGTGTAGGACACCGAGTTCTTGAACGTCCCCTCGATGGTCTCGCCGGTCGAGGTGATCGTCTCGACGTTCTTCGCGCTGACCTGGCTGAGGAAGAACGTGTACGAGACCGTGGCCCGCGGCGCGGGTGAGAGCAGGAGGGACGAGATGATCCAGTTGACCAGGAGTAACACGAGCAGCAGCCACCAGAACCGCGCCCAGCTGCTGCCGCCCGCGGGCCGGTCCCGGCCCGGTTGTCCCGTGTCCTGGTTCTCGGCGCCCTCGACCCGCCAGGGTTGCCGGTGCGGCTGTCTCTGCGGCTGCTGCTCGGAGCGGCCGCCGAAGTGCTCGCGCATCCAGTTGGAGAGGTTGCGGCGGCGGTGGGGGGTCTGAGGGGCCCCGGCATCCGGAGCGGCCATTCCGGCTCCTCTCCCAGATCGCTCACCGGTGTCGCCCGGGTCGTGGCCCGGGCAGGGTACGAACCCATACTCGTACGCCCGGCGCCGTCCACCTAACCCTCGTTCCTCCGCCGGCGCAGCCCGGGTGGCTGGAAGCCCGAGGTGGGGTGTGCCGGGTGGGACCGGGCGCACACTCCTCCGGTCTACCGTGGAGGCGCGGGGACCGACGAGAGCGGTGACGAAGCGTGAAGGCCCGGGCCGGTGACGAGGGACTCGACGCCGTCCCTCCGCGAGCCGCCGGCGAGGTCGTCCTGGCCAGGCACGGTCAGGGCGAGTGCAACGCCGCCGGGCTGATCGGCGGGCGGCTCGGCTGCCGGGGGCTCAGCCCGCAGGGCCGCACGGAATCGCGGCGACTGGCGGACCGGCTCGCCGAGATGGACGCCGTCCGCCCCTTCGATGCGCTGCTCAGCTCGCCCCGGCCCCGGGTGGTGGAGTGCGCCGGCATCATCGGGGCGCGGCTGGGCCGGCCCGTCGCCGCGGTCGACGCCCTGCGGGGCCAGGAGTTCGGCGCCGCCGACGGCCGGCCCTGGGCCGAGGTCATCCAGGGGTTCGGGGGACGTCCGGCGCACGATCCGCAGCGGCCCGTCGCCGAGGGCGCCGAAGCATGGAACGTGTACGCCGACCGGGTGCTGGCGGCGTTGCGCCTGCTGCTGGCGCAGCACGCCGGGGAGCGCGTGCTCCTCATCGGTCACGGCAAGACCACGGGCCTCGCCGGCGCGCTGCTGGCCGGGGCCCCGGATCC
>DATKNA010000330.1:0-4021 GCA_035541595.1 Kineosporiaceae bacterium
GCGCGGCCCAGCACGTCGGTGACCAGCCGTTCGCGGTCCTGCTCGGGGACGACCTCATCGACGAACGGGACCCCTTGCTGGTCCGGATGATCGGCGTCCAGCGCCGCACCCGTGCCAACGTCGTCGCGCTGATGGAGGTGCCGCCCGAGCAGGTCCAGCTCTACGGTTGCGCCGCCGTCGAGGAGACCGGCGAGGAGGACGTCGTCCGGATCACCGGGCTGGTCGAGAAGCCGGACCCGGCGGACGCCCCGAGCAACCTCGCCGTGATCGGCCGCTACGTGCTGCACTCGCGGATCTTCGACGTCCTGCGGGACACCGAGCCCGGGCGCGGCGACGAGATCCAGCTCACGGACGCGCTGCAGGCCCTGGCCGGGGCCGACGGCGAGGGCGCGGGCGTCTACGGCGTGGTGTTCCGCGGGCGGCGGTACGACACCGGTGACCGGCTCGACTACCTCAAGGCGGTCGTCCAGCTCGCCAGCGAGCGCGGCGACCTCGGGCCCGACTTCCGCGCCTGGCTCCGTGAGTACGTCGCCGGCCTGGGCGCGGAGCCCTCGTGAGCCGGGCGCGCCCGATGACGCTCCTGACCCGGGTGACCGGCGGTCGGAGCCGGTCGTGATCCCGGTCGAGGAGCACCTCGCCCGCTGCCTGGCCGCGGTCGGGCCGCTGCCGGTCGAGGAGGTCCCGCTGCTGCGGGCCCGGGGGCGGACCCTGGCGCGGGACGTCGCCTCCCCGGTCGCCCTGCCCGGCTTCGACAATTCCGCGATGGACGGGTTCGCCGTCCGGGCCCGGGAGGTCGCCGGTGCGGCCGACGACGCGCCCGTCGTCCTCCCGGTCGCGGGGGAGGCGGCGGCCGGGGCATCGCCTCCCCGCCCGCTCGCCGGGGGCGCCGCGCTCCGGATCATGACGGGAGCGCCGGTCCCGGAGGGGGCCGACGCCGTCGTCCCCGTCGAGTGGACGGGCGGCTGGACCGAGGGCGCGACCGTCACCGTGCGGCGGGCTCCGGACGTCGGCGCCTACGTGCGGCGGGCCGGCGAGGACGTCGGCCTCGGAGAGATCGTCGTCCGGGCGGGCACCGTGCTGACCTCCCGGCAGGTCGCGCTGCTGGCGGCGGTCGGCTGCGCGAAGGTGCCGGTCCACCGGGCGCCGCGGGTGGCGGTGCTCTCCAGCGGCAGCGAGCTCGTGCCGCCCGACCGGCCGCTCGGCGCCGGCCAGGTGCACGACAGCAACGGCTACGGGCTGGCGGCCGCCGCGGAGGCGCTCGCAGCGGTGGCCGACTACCTCGGCATCGTCCCGGACGACGAGGCCGCCGTCCGGAAGGCGCTCGAGGAGGCCGGCGCGGCGGCCGACCTGGTGGTGACCAGCGGCGGCGTGAGCGCCGGCGTGTATGACACCGTCAAGGAGGTGCTGACCGCCCTCGGGACCGTGCGCTTCGACCGGGTCGCCATGCAGCCGGGGATGCCGCAGGGCTTCGGGACGCTCGGGCCCGGCGGCACTCCCGTCTTCACACTGCCGGGCAACCCCGTGAGCTCGATGGTCTCGTTCGAGGTCTTCGTCCGCCCCGCGGTGCGCGCGCTCGCCGGGGTGCCGTCGCCGGCCGACCGGCCGCAGGTCGTGGCCGCGGCCGCCACCGGCTGGACCTCGCCACGCGGCCGGCGCCAGTTCACCCGGGCGGTGCTCGACCCGGCCACCGGCGAGGGCGACGTACCCGTCCGGGGGCTGCCGGTCGTGCGGCCGGTCGGGGCGCAGGGGTCGCACCTCGTCGCCGACCTGGCCTCGGCGACCTGCCTCGCCGTGGTGCCGGAGGGCGTCACCGTCGTCCGCCCCGGCGACGAGCTGCAATGCCTGCTGTTCAGCGAGATGACGTCGTGAGCGAGGTGCCCGGCCGCGGGCTGACGCACCTCGACGAGCGTGGTCGAGCCCGGATGGTCGACGTGTCCGGCAAGCCCGTGACCGTCCGCGAGGCGAGCGCCGCCGGGCGGGTGCTGTGCTCGCCGCGGGTCGTCGAGCTGCTCCGCGGAGACGGCGTGCCGAAGGGCGACGCGCTGGCCGTCGCCCGGCTGGCCGGGATCCAGGCCGCCAAGCGGACGCCGGACCTCGTCCCGCTGGCCCACCCCGTGGCCGTGCACGCCGTGACCGTCGAGCTGTCGGTCGCGGACGACGGCGTCGACATCACGGCGACCATCCGGACGGCGGATCGTACGGGCGTCGAGATGGAGGCGCTGACCTGCGTCGCGATCGCTGCGCTTGCCCTGGTCGACATGGTCAAGGCGGTCGACAGACTGACGACGATCACCGATGTGCGGGTCACGGCGAAGAGCGGCGGCCGGTCGGGGGACTGGCGCCGTGACTAAGCACGGCGGCGTGTCGTGGACCGTGGGCCGGGCGTTGGTGGTGACGGTCTCGAACCGGGCGTCCGCCGGGGTCTACCCCGATCGCGGCGGCCCGGTGCTCGTCGACGGCCTGACGTCGCTGGCGTTCGACGTCGACGGTCCCGTGGTCGTGCCGGACGGCGACCCCGTCGAGGCCGCGCTCCGCGACGCGGTCGGCGCCGGGTACGACGTCGTCCTCACCACCGGTGGAACCGGGTTGTCGCCGACCGACCGGACGCCGGAGGCGACGGCCCGGGTGATCGAGCGGCCGGTGCCGGGGATCGCCGAGGCGATCCGTGCGTACGGAACGGCGCACGGCGTACCCGCGGCGGCGCTGTCCAGGGGGATCGCCGGCCTCGCCGGCCGCACGCTCGTGGTGAACCTGCCGGGGTCACCGGGCGGGTGCCGGGACGGGATCGCCGTGCTGTCGCCGATGCTCCCGCACGCGGTCGAGCAGATGCGGGGCGGCGATCACGGGCCCGGTGGGGGCCTCGGCCCGGCCTGACCGTGGATCCGTTCGACGCGACGATGCAGACTCCGGGGCCGGGGCGGTCCGGAGCCGGAAGGGCTGCGCTGCGACGCCCGCAGCGGTGGAAGGATGCGCTCATGAGAGGGCTCGTCGACCGCGGCGCGTGGACGTGGCCCGTCGTGCTGCGCGAGGGGGACGTGGAGCTGCGCCCCCTGCGCAGATCGGACGCCCGCGCCTGGCGCGCGGTGCGGTCGGCCAACGTGGCGTGGCTGACCCCATGGGAGGCCACCCATCCCGACGTGGACGCCGGTCCGCCGCCGACGTTCGGCCAGATGGTGCGCAGTTTCTCCCGGGAGGCGCGGGCGGGCCGGATGCTCCCGTTCGCCGTCGCCTACCAGCGCGACCTCGTCGGTCAGCTCACGGTGTCGGGTATCGCCTGGGGCTCGCTGCGTTCCGCGCACGCGGGCTACTGGGTCGATCGCCGGGTGGCCGGGCAGGGCATCATCCCGACGGCCCTGGCGCTCGCCGTCGACCACTGCTTCTTCACGGTGGGGCTGCACCGGATCGAGATCAACATCAGGCCGGAGAACACCGCCAGCCTGCGCGTCGCGCACAAGCTCGGGTTCCGGCCGGAGGGGCTGCGGCCCCGCTACCTGCACATCGACGGCGGGTGGCGGGACCACCTGAGCTTCGCGCTGACCGTCGAGGACGTCCCTGGCGGACTGTTGGCCCGCTGGCGTGCGATCCGGCCGCAGCGCGACGCTGAGCGTTCACACTAGTCACATGCGTCTCGGCCGCTCCTGCTGTCGACACGCCCTTGACGGTGCGTGATGTCGGCCCGACCGGCACCTACCGTTGGGTTCCGTGCAGCCCAGCTCCTTCGTCTTCGTGGCGATCGTCGCCCTATGGGCTGCCTACCTGCTGCCGCAGTGGATCCGCCGTCGCGATGCCATGGGCGAGGCGCGGGGGAGCGATCGCCACTCGCTCGCACTGCGCGTGCTCGAGCGACGCCGCCGCCGGCGGCGTCCGGGGCCGTCGACGTCGCCGCTGCTGACCGTGCGCCCCGGAGCCGTACCGCTCGCCGGGCAACCGCCGTCGGCCGCCGCGCCACTGGACGTGCCGGCGCCGTCCCCCGGCCGGCTCGCACCGACGCCGTCCGGGGCGCCCGCCCCGTCGCCGTCCG
>DATKNA010000331.1:0-8977 GCA_035541595.1 Kineosporiaceae bacterium
TCCCGTACACCCGGCCCCCACCGATCCCGAGAAGGCGAACACCCGGCCGAAGCCGACCAGCCGCGCCGCCAGGGTGAGCCCGGCCACCAGCGCGGCCGAGCCGGCGATCCCGGCGACGGCCAGGGTCCGGCCGGGTGTCGCGGCGCTCTCGGGCGTCACCGGGGCCGGCGGCCGGCGAGGTCGAGCTCGCGGAGCACGGGCGTCGCCTCGATGACCTTGGTGAAGCTGACCTTCTCGCTGGCCAGGGTGAGCGCGACGACGCCGGCGAGGGTCGCGAGACGCGTCTTCGGCCCCGCCGCCGCGACCATCGCCAGCCCGAGCAGCGCGCCGGCGGCGTTCGCCCCGCCGTCCCCCAGCATCGCGCGCTCGCCCAGGTCCTCGGGGAGCAGGGCCAGCGCGGGGCCGGTGACGGCAGCGACCAGCCCACCGGCGGGCCCGGCGGCCAGCGCCACCGGCGCGGGAGCCAGGGCCAGCTTCAGCGCACGCCCCGGCCGCAGGTCGAACAGGTTGGCCAGATTGGCGGCGCCGGCGACGAGCGCCGCCGCGGGCAGCACGTCGCGGGTACGGGGGCGAGGGCCGAGCGCGAGGGCCGCGGCGACGGCCCCGGTGGCGCCGATGCCGGCGACCTTGACGCCGCCGGTCGTCACCTCGCCGCGGGTGAGGGCGCCGAGGTGGCCGCCCAGGCCCTTGGACGTGCCGCTCTCGAGGAGGTCGTCGACGACGCCGAACGCCGCCGCCCCGGTCACCGCGAGCAGCCCGGCGGCCCGCAGCCGGCCGCTCAGGCCGGGCGCGACCACGAGCGCCGCACACGCGCCGGCCGCCAGCGCCGGTCCTTCCAGGAGCGTCAGCCGATCCCCGCGGTGGTTCGCGCGCTCCCACCGGTCCGCGCCGCCCGGCGGTCGGCGCCGCAGGGCCGTCCAGGCCAGCCGGGCTCCGGCCGCACCGGCCGCCGCTGTCGCCAGGTGTGCGAGGCGTTGTCCCACGATCGGCACTCTGCCACGACCGGCCGTCAGGGTGCGGAGGCCGCGGACCACGGCGGTCAGCTGCCGCCGGCGGCGGCGCTCGGCACCGGCGCGCTGGCGCCGTCGGCGAAGCCGTAGTTCCCCGCCTCGCCCAGCTGCTGCTCGCGCAGGGCGAACACGGTGGTCACGTCCCCCATGGGCGTCCCGCCCGTGTCCACGGTGGACAGCGTCGACGCGAGCTGGGGCTGGGCCCGGACGGCGGCCAGCACGCCGCCGGTCGCCGCCGAGGAGGCGGGCCCGACGACGACCGTGCCCGTGGAGGCGGCGTCGAGAGCGCTGGCCAGGGCCAACCAGGGCACGGCCGGGTCGACGCTCACGGTTGGCGTCGGACTCGGCGCCGCCCCGTGGACGAGCTGCGCGACCCCCGGCACGAGCAGCACGGCCTGCGTAGCGCGCCCCGGCGTGTCGCCGTTGACCTCGATCAGCCCGGCCCTGCCGAGCCCGTCGAGCACGGTCTTCTCCGCCGCGTCCGACTTCTCGCTGGACGACAGCTCGGTCGTCACGACAGCGCGCGCGAGCAGCTGCGCCGCGTCAGCGAACGACGAGGCGGTGCCCGTGGCCGTGGACGCCTGCGTCGGCTGGCTCGGCGAGGCGGTGGTGCCCGTGTCCCCGCCCAGGCTCGCCGTGATCGTCCGTACCGCCTGCTCGCGGGCGGCCCGGCTCCCCGGGTCGACCCAACCGTTCTGGACGTCGATCCGCCCGGTGACCTTGCCCCCGGCGTCGATGATCGCCTGGGTCAGCGGCTTCACCGCGTCGACGTCCGCACCGGGGAGCGTCACGAGCACGACGCTGCGGCCGCCCAGCTGGTCGGCGACCAGGCCGTGCTCCATCTCGGTGATGAAGGCGTCCCGGCTGTCGAGGCCCGCCTGGGCGGTCTTGAGTTGCTGGTTCAGCGCGTCGCGGTCGTTCCGGAGCTGCTGCACGCTCTGGGTCAGGGTCGCCCCGATGGGGTCCTTGAGCGGCCCTGCGCCGAGCACGATGCCGACGGCGAGGGCGAGGAACACGGCGACGAGGGAGACGAGATGATAGCGAAAGTCGATCATGTAATGAGCCACCGGAGGTCGGGCAGGAACGCTTCGGGCCGGGGCTCGGTGAAGAAGCCGGTGACCCAGGACACGAACTCGTCGGCGCGCGCGGCGATGAGGGCGTAGACGGTCTGGCCCGCCGTCGTCGCCGCCAGCGCCACGCCGAGGGCGACCAGGCCGGCGACGGCGAGGATCACCACCTGCAGCGTCGAGATGCGCTGCCGGTAGAGCCGGGAGACGCCTTTGGCGTTGACGAACTTGTCGCTCACCCGCAGCTGGGTCAGGAAGCTGCTGGCCATGCCGGCGCGGCCCTTGTCGAGGAAGTCGACGAGGCCCGAGTGGGTGCCCACCGCCACGATCAGCTCCGCCCCCTTGTCGTCGGCGAGGAGCATCGCCACGTCCTCGCTCGTGCCGGCCGCCGGGAAGACGACGGCGTCCAGGCCGAGCCCGCGGATGCGGTCCAGGCCGGGCGCACGGCCGTCCCGGTAGGCATGGACGACGATCTCCGCGCCGCACGTCAGGGCGCGGTCGCTGACCGAGTCCATGTCGCCGAGCACCACGTCGGGCCGGTACCCGGCCTCGAGGATGGCGTCTGCGCCGCCGTCCACACCGATGAGCACCGGCCGGTACTCACGGATGTACGGCCGCAGCATCGCCAGGTCCTCCTTGTACTGGCGGCCGCGGACGACGATGAGCACCTGCCGGCCCTCGATCGGGGTGCTGATCTCCGGAACCCCGACCCGGTCGAGCAGCAGGGCGCGCTCGCGGCGCAGGAAGTCCATGGTGTTGGCCGCGAACGACTCGATCTGGTCGGTGAGGCCGGCGCGAGCGGACTCGACCGAGGCGGCGACGGCAGCGGCGTCGAGCTCGGTGCCCTTCGCGACGACGCGGTCGCCCACCCAGACGGCACCCTCGTGCACCCGCACGGAGGCGCCCTCCTGGATCGTCAGGACGTCGGGCCCGACGTCGTCGACGAGGGGGACGCCCGCTGTCACGATGATGCCGGGCCCGTGGTTGGGGTACCGGCCGGAGATGCTCTTCGCCGCGTTGACCACGGCCGCAGGCCGGCATGCCACCAGCGACTGCGCGGCGACCGCGTCGATGTCCGGATGGTCGATGATCGCGACGTCGCCGGGCTGGAGCCGCTTGGTCAGGTTCTTCGTGCGCCGGTCGACGCGCGCCGGACCGGTCATGCCGGAGGCACCCTCGAGGGTGGTTCGGCGCCGGATCCGGAGCATCCTCACCCGTCGATGTTCCCACGACCCGCCGACACGGCACGGTGCGCCGGCGTCCCCGGCCGCTCCCGCTCGGCCTCAGCCGCCGCCAGCAGTTCGCGGGCGTGTGCCTGAGCGGTGCCCGAGTCCTCCATGCCGCCGAGCATCCGGGCGAGCTCACGCACCCGCCCCGCCCCGTCGAGAGTGTTCACGCCGCTGACGGTGACCTCGCCGTCCCGCGACTTGACCACCGTGAGGTGCCGGTCGGCGTACGCGGCGACCTGGGCGAGGTGGGTGACGACGAGCACCTGCGACGTGCGGGCGAGGCGGGCCAGCCGCCGCCCGATGCCGAGCGCCGCGCGGCCGCCCACGCCGGCGTCGACCTCGTCGAAGACGAACGTCGGCACCGGATCCGCCGCGCCGAGCACGACCTCCAGGCCCAGCATCAGCCGGGACAGCTCGCCGCCGGAGGCGCCCTTGGCGATCGGCCGGGGTGGCGCGCCGGGATGCGGCACGAGCAGGAACTCGACCTCGTCGACTCCGTCCGGGCCGGCAGCCAGGCGGGCGGCCCCCGCGCCGAGGTCGACGGTGAGGCCGTCCTCGTCCGCCCGCTGCCGAACCTCGACGACCAGCCGGGCGTCGGGCATCGACAGGTCCGCGAGCTCGGCGGACACCGCCGCCGCCAGCTCGGTCGCCGCCGCCGTCCGCCCCCGGGAGAGATCGGCCGCGGCCGCCGCCAGGGCGGCTCGGAACTCCTCCCCCTGCTCGCGCAGCTCGACGATGCGGTCGTCATCGCCGTCGAGCTCCACCAGGCGGGGCTGCGCCCGGGCGGCCCAGGCCAGCACGGCGTCGACATCCGCCGCGCCGTGCGCCCGGGCCAGCGCCGAGAGCGCCGCGCGCCGGTCCTCCACCACCGCGAGGCGGGTGGGGTCGGCCTCGACGGAATCCGCGTACGAGGCGCACTCCGCCGCGAC
This sequence comes from Kineosporiaceae bacterium, assembly GCA_035541595.1. Lineage (GTDB taxonomy): Bacteria > Actinomycetota > Actinomycetes > Actinomycetales > Kineosporiaceae > DATKNA01. The sequence continues at coordinate 4,236 of DATKNA010000331.1, forward strand.
GTCGGCGACCAGGTAGCCGATCTCGCCGAGCCGCTCGCCCAGGGCGGCGAGCGCTGGATCGTGCCCGGACACCTGGTCCAGCGCCCGCCGCGCCTGCCCGACGAGGGCGCCCACGTCGACGGACTCGGGGGCATCGGGATCGCCGCTGAGCGCCAGATGAGCCCGCTGCGCGGCCCCGCGCAACTCCTCGGCGTGGCCCAGCCGCTCGGCCTCGGCACGCAGGGCCACGCCCTCCCCCGACAGTGGCTGGACCCGCTCCACCTCGGCCAGCCCGATCCGGAGCAACTCTGCTTCCCGGGCCCGTTCCCGGGCGCGGGCGACCAGTTCGGCGAGCTGCCCTTCAACGTGCCGCAGCCGTTGCCACGTGGAGCGGTAGGACGCCAGAACGTCCGCCACGGTGCCGCCGGCGTATCGGTCGAGGGCCTCGCGCTGCCGGGTGGGCGAGCGCAGCCGCAGCTGGTCGCTCTGCCCGTGCACCGTGACGAGCGCCTCGGCCAGCTCGGCCAGCACCCCGGCCGGCACCGAGCGCCCGCCGACGTGGGACCGGCCGCGGCCCCCGGCGGCGACCGTCCTGGACACGATCAGGACGTCCCCGTCGTCGAGCTGGGCGCCGGCCTCGGCGGCCCGCAGGGCGACCGGGCCGGCCGGGTCGACCAGGACCCGGCCCTCGACCTGCGCCGTGCGCTCCCCCTCCCGGACTGCCGCCGGATCAGCCCGGCCTCCGAGGAGCAGCCCCAGCCCGGTGACGACCATCGTCTTGCCGGCGCCCGTCTCACCGGTGACGACGGTCAGGCCGGGGCCCAGCGCCAGGACGGCGTCCGCGATCACGCCCAGCCCGCGCAGGCGCATCTCGAGGAGCACCTCGCTCTCCTTCCGCCCGTCGAGGCCCGGCCGATCTCACGACCAGCCGGCCGCAGACCAGACTAGGGGCAGCCCCTGACGGGCCGCCCCGCGCAGCCATGGCGTTCCTCAGGCGGGCCCATCCGCGACGGCGCGAGCGAGCGCGGCCTCGTCCAACGCCGGCGCGCCGTCCACGAGCCACAGGAAGTACTCCACGTTGCCGCTGGGCCCGGGCAGAGGGCTGGCCGTGACGGCGCGGCAGCCGAGCCCGTCGTCCAGGGCGGCCGCCGCCACCTGCCGGACGGCGTCCGCGCGGCTCGCCGGGTCGCGGACGACGCCGCCCGCACCGAGCCGCTCCCGGCCGACCTCGAACTGCGGTTTCACCATGACGACGAGATCGCCGCCGGGTCGGGTGACCGCATGCAGCGGCCCGAGGACACGGCACAGCGAGATGAACGAGAGGTCGGCCACGACCAGATCGACGGGTTCGCCCAGGGCCTGCAGGGTCAGCTCCCGGACGTTCATGCGGTCGACCACGGTCACCCGTGGGTCGGTCTGCAGCACCCAGGCGAGCTGGCCGTACCCGACGTCGACTGCGACGACGTGCGCGGCCCCGCGCCGGAGCAGCACGTCGGTGAACCCACCGGTGCTGGCGCCCGCGTCGAGGCAGCGGCGGCCGGTCACCTCCAACCCGGACGCCGAGAAGACGTCGAGCGCACCGGCGAGCTTGCGCGCGCCCCGGCTCACGTAGCCCGGGCCGTCCCGGGGGTCGGGCCGGACGACGATGGCCGCGGCGGGGTCCACCTGGGTGGCCGCCTTCGTGGCGGTCCGGCCGGCCACGTGGACCCGGCCGGCCTCGACGAGCTCGCCGGCCTGGGCCCGGGAGCGCGCGAGCCCACGGCGGACCAGCTCGGCGTCGAGCCGCCGCAGGCCAGCCACGGGTCACTCCTCGACGTCGGCGAGCCGGTCCTGCAACGTGCGGTGAACCGTCTCCAGAACGCCGAGCCGATCCTCCAGCGGTTCGGCCACGACGGCGGCCAGCGCGGCGACGACGGCGTCGACCACGTCGTCGCCGACGACGGGAGGCTCGGAGAGCGCCAGGTCGGGGCGATCGATCCCAGCCTGGTCCGGTTGCTGGTCCGGTTGCTGGTCCGGCGACGTCACGATCGGCACGCTACCGCGCCCAGGGGGCGCCCGGCTCCAGGGCATGGACGGCGTCGACGACGGGTTGCGGGTCGAGGACCGCCGGCGCGGTCCAGGCGGCCGCGCACGCGGCACGCAGCAGGTCGACGACGTCGCGCCCCGGATCCTCCACGACGAACCCGCCGCCACGCACGGACACCGCGGCGTCCCGGCAGCGGCCGCTGCCGTCGGGGCCGGCCGATGCCTCCGGGTGGTACTCGAGCAGAGCGCCCAGGTCGTGCCCGACGAGGTCCGGGTGGGCCTCCGGTCCGGCGGCCAGCAGCTCGGTGACGCCGGTGACCCCGGTCAGCACCAGGAGCCCGGGAAGTCCCGCGGCGCGGGCACCCTCCATGTCCGTGTCGAGACGATCCCCCACGACCAGCGGCCGCCGGCCGCCGGCCCGCCGGGCCGCGTCGCTGAAGGCTCGCGGGACGGGCTTCCCCGCGACCTCGTCCGGCGGGCGACCGCCCGCGGCCGCCACCGCCGCGACGAGCGTGCCGTTGCCCGGCGCCGGCCCGTGGGTCGTCGGCACCGTGAGGTCGAGATTGGTGGCGACCCAGAGGAGCCCGGCCCGGACGGCGCGTGCCCCTTCGGCGAGGTCCCGCCATCCGATCTCCGGCGCGAAGCCCTGGACGACTGCCTGCGGGTCGTCGTCCATCGACGTGACCGGGCGCAAGCCCTCCTCGGTCAGCGCCTCGTGCAGGCCGGCGCCCCCGACGACCAGGACGGCCGCGCCCGGTGGCAGCCGGCCGGCGAGGATGCCGGCGGCGAGCTGGGCGGAGGTCACGACGTCGCCGTCGCCCGCCGGGATCTCGAGACGGCGCAGCTGGTCCGCCACGACGCCGGGTGGCCGGGAGGCGTTGTTCGTGACGTACACCGAGTGGAGGCCTCGGCGGGCGGCCTCGGCGATCGCCTGCGCCGCCCCGGGGACGGCGTCCGGGCCCACGTACACCACGCCGTCCAGGTCGAGCAGGGCGACGTCGAACACCGTCGCCGGTGGGGCGGACGGGCGCAGCACGATGCGCCGCCCGACGCTCATGAAGGGATGCTCCGTGGCCGCGCCGCTGGCTGCGCGCGCGGTTCCTCGGCGTCGGCGTCCTCCTCGAGCTCCGTGAGCACGACGCCGTCGAACTCGGCGATGCGCTCCTGCGCGCCGCTGAGGTCGTCGGGGTCGGCGTCCGCGGCGCGTTCCAACCAGTGGCGCGCTTCCGCTTCGCGGCCGACGGCCGCGAGGGCGTCGGCGTACGCCATGCGCAGCCGGGCGAGCCACGGTGCCGTGGCGCGGCTGTCGAGCAGCCCCACTCCCAAAGTGACCACCGCGGCGTCGAGCTGACCGAGGTCGGCGCGCGCCCCCGCCTCGACGATCAGCATCTCCACCCGGTGCTCGAGGTCGAGCCGGGCCACCTCGGGCGACGCGGCGAGAGCCAGGGCGCGTTCCGGCCGGCCGAGGGCCCGCTCACTATCCGCGATGACCGGCAGCTGCTCGTCGGACCCTGTCAACCGGCGCGCGGTGCGCAGCTCGGCGAGGGCTTCGGCGTAGTGCCCGGCGCGGTAGGCGGCCAGGCCGGCGGCCTCCCGCACGAGTCCGATCCGCGCGCCGCGGCGTCGGGCGGCGAGGGCGTGTTGCCAGGCGGCCTCGGGGTCGTCGTCGATGAGCAGGCCCACCATGACCAGGTGCCCGCCGACCTCCCTGGCGAGGAACGGGCCCAGACCGGACAGAGCGCGTCGCACGTCGCGGTCGAGTTGGGCGTCGGTGACGTCGTCCGGGACGAGCGGGCCGGGCACCGCGGGCCTGCTGCCGGTGTCGGCGGGCCTGCGGCCGGTGTCGGCGGGCCTGCTGCGGGAGGAGCCGGGGTCGCGCCCGGGAGCACCCTCGGAGCGAGGAGCCCCGCCACGCGCAGGGGACCCGCCGCGTCCGCGGACACCGTTGCGCCGCGCGAGGCCATCGGGACCCGCGTCCTTGCGACGAGTCTGTCCTCGTCCGCCGCTCACCTCGCGACGCGCGGTCGCGGCGCTCAGGTCACCGGAACCTCTGCGGGCGGGCGACCCACGCCGGCCGGTGGCGCCGGCCCCACGAGAGGCACCGTCTCCAGCCTCGGCAACGCCTCTACCCTCGGCACCGTCGTCGGCCCGGATACTGCGCCGATCGGAGACCCCCCTCGTCCTCGGGACGCCCGATGCGCGCGGCGCACGCGAGGCGGCACCCGACGGGCGGCCGCGAGTGGGCGAGCCCCCGGCCGCGCCCCGTGGACCTGGGGGCGTGTCACCAGGGGAGGTACGACTGCCACCGGCGGGGCGGGCGCCCGTGGAGGAGCGGCCCCGCGTGGCGTCCGCGCCCCGGGGTCCACCGACTGACGCGGATCGGGGGCCGGGGGACGGCGGCGGAGTGACCGAGGGCTCCCCGGCCGAGGGACGTTCGCGGTCGGCGCCCGCTCCCGGCCTCTCTGGTGCCACGTCATCTCCTCGTCGGGCCCGCCCCGGTCACTGCCGGCCGACCGACCACGATTCCGTGCCCGCAGTCGCCGTGCAACTCCTCCGGACGCCTGCCGCGTTGGGTCGGTCTCTCCGACGGGCGCATGACGTCGATGGCGGCCGGCCCCCGGGGGGTTGGGGGCGGCCGCCATCGTGGGTGGTGTTCGGCGGCGACCTACTCTCCCACCCGGTCTCCCGGGCAGTACCATCGGCGCTGACGGGCTTAGCTTCCGGGTTCGGAATGGAGC
>DATKNA010000332.1:0-5522 GCA_035541595.1 Kineosporiaceae bacterium
CCTCGAGCCGGGTCCTTGTCCGAGTGGCGGCAGCCGCGACCGCGACCTGGCCGCTCGGTTCCGCGTCACCCACCGCGTCCAGGACGTCGACGACCGCCCCCGGTCAGATCCGGTTCATAGGAGATTTCCCGGTTTCGATCACCACGACGGGTGAACCGCGACACAGTTGACCCATGATTCGCACACGGGGCGTAGCCGTTGTCGTGATCGTCGCGGCGACAGGAGCGATCACCGCCGTCGCGGCGACGTCGACGCAGGCGGCGCCGACGCCGCCGATCCGGCCGCACGTCCAGAAGCCGCTGACGTCCACCGATCTGCCGGAGGGCAGTCTCGTCGTCCATCCGCAGGGCGACGCCGTCCTGGTCGATCCCAACACGCAGTGCGGGGCGCCGGCCGCCGACCCCGTGCCGGACGGGCAGCCGATCGTCGTCAGCATTCCGCCCGGGCCCAGCTTCACCGTGGGACAGATTCCCGCCACCTGGTGGAAGACGCCTCCCTACGGGGACGGGGGTTGGCAGTTGCAGCTGCGGGGGTTCACCTGGGTGCAGCCTCTGGCGCAGCGGGCCTACCTCGACGGCCAGGCCCAGTCCCTGGCGGCGCTCGTGGAACAGACTCTCGCCTTCCACGCGCAGAACCCGGACCCCGGAACGAGCACCTCGACGACAACGGCGAACGCCAACGCGTGGGGCTGGGACGAAGGCACGGCTCTGCGTCGCCTGGGCGCCGAGAACTGCCTCTAGTCCCTCACGAAGGACGCGCGACTCGCGGCCGCCATGACCGAGGACGTCAACGTCCAGTACGGCCCGCGGTACTACGGGCCGCCGCTGCACGCCGTGCACAACCACGGCGTGATGGCCGACCTCGCCATCGTCCGCGCCGCTGACCTGCTCGGCCGCAAGGACTGGCAGACCAGGTCGATCACCAGGCTGACGACCAACGCGCCGCAGGCGTGGACCTCGCTCGGCACGACGCACGAGCAATCGTCCAGCTACCACGTGTTCAACGTGGCTCTCTGGGGTGAGGTCGCGGACATGATGCAGGCCCACGGCGTCACCGCCGCGACGGTGCAGACGGTCCGTGACCTCGATGCTCGAGCCGGCCGCGTCTCCCCGTGGCTGACCGAACCCGACGGCAGGCTGGTCGTCCTCGGCGACAGCTCGGCCGATCAGGGGTTCACCCGGTCGAAGTGGACCGCTCGCACCTTCCGGGACGACCAGGCCGGCTTCGCGGTGGGCAAGTGGTCGTGGACGGACCTGATGACCACCTACTACACGATTCGTTACGGCCCTCCCCGATGGGGCCACGGCCAGCAGGAACGGGCCGGGATCACGTGGTCGACAGGGAACCGCCGCGTCCTCGTCGGACCCGGCCGGGCCCCCTACGACCCGGCGGGCAACTACAAGGCGTGGGCGACGAGCGCCCCCTCACACAACGTCGCGACCGTGGACCGGAAGGCGCTCGACACGAAGGCATGGGTCGCGGTGACGGCCGCCACGTTCCGGGCCTCCTGGCACGCCTGGACCTCGGTGGACACGCTCTTCGGTGTGCGCCACACGCGGTGGTACGGCGTCGTGCGCGACACCCGGACCCTGACCGTGAAGGACACCCTTGACGGCGGGGCGGCCTTCCACCAGTTCTGGCACCTCGACCCGGGCTGGACCCTGGTGTCACGCAGCGGCGACGGGAAGCGGCTCACCTTCAGGGCCGGCATTCGCACCCTGACCGTGACCACGACGGGCTCGACGTCCGTTCTGCGAGGAGCGACGCGGCCCGTCGCCGGCTGGAACTTCCCGGACGGGCGCACGAGAGTCCAGGCGTACGAGATCCACGTCGGCGCCGTGGGGACGGCGACCACCACGTTCCAGGTGACGTAACCGGGTGGAGCCGCGCCGGCCGGTACCCGCCACGGAGTTCACGCCCCGGCGGGTACCGGCCGGCGCGCCTCCGCGCGCGCCGTCCTCGCCCGCCCCGTCACCAGCCGCACCAGGCCGCGGACGCCGACGAGACGGATGATCCGACGCGGGGACATGAACGCCCGGACCGGCAGCGCGTCGCAGATCATCGCCAGGAAGGCGTCGGTGTCGCCCCGGGACGACGCCAGCGCCTCGAACAACGCCTGCTCCTCGGGTCGCGGGGCCGCCAACCGCGCCAGGTGAGCGGTGAAGTCGACCGCCGGTCGGGCGGCGGCGTCGCGGGCGCGCTGGTAGCCGTCCAGCGCCCGGGCCACGGGAACCTTCCCTCCGAGCCCTGCCTCGGCCGCGTCCACCAGCAGCTCGGCGTCACGCAGAGCGTCCGAGATTCCACGAGCCGTGATCGGATCGATGACGAGACCGGCGTCCCCGACGAGCGCCCACCCCGGCCCGTGCACCGCCCGGACGACCGTGGGCACGTCCGGCGTACTGCGGATCCGCTCCGCTCGGCGGGCCTCGCGGAAGACCGGGCCGAGACCGGCGGCGTCCAGCGTGGCGAGCAGGTTGGCCTCGGGGTCCCGGCGGTATGCGGCGAACTCCCCCGCCGGCCAGGCGACGTACGTCATGGTCAGGCCGTCGTTCGTCGGCCAGACGCCGACTGCGCGGCCGGGCAGCGCACTCATCAGGCCCTCGTCGACGCGGGTTCCGCTCCAGTAGGTGTAGGAAGCCATCGTCCGGGGCGCCTCCTGGTGGAGGACGCCGGCGCCCGCCGCCCTGGCCACGAGCGAGTGCTTGCCGTCGGCGCCCACGACGAGGCGGGCACGCTCGGTGAAGGCAGGCCCGTCCTTGTGCCTGCCCCGCACGCCAACGACGACCCCGTCCTCGGTGAGGACCTCCTCCACGACGGCTCCCTCCCGCACCTCGGCCCCCGCCGCGCGGGCGGCGTCTACGAGGACGGCGTCGAGGAGGATGCGTCGGGGGCAGTACAGGGCGTCCACGTCCTCGTGCCGGGGCACGGCGCCGGCGAGCTCGACGCCGCCGACCGTGAGGGTGATCCTCCGGGTGGCCGGCGTGCCGGCGGCGGCGATCCGGTCGAGCAGACCCCAGCGGGCCAGCCGGGCGACGCCGCTGAGCTGGATGTTGTGGGTCGACAGGGTGTCGCTGGGGAAGGTCGCGCGGTCAAGGACGAGGACCGTCAGGCCCCGCCGCGCGGCCAGCAGCGCGGTGGCCGCTCCGGCGACGCGCGCCCCCACGATGATGACGTCGTACATCTGTGCCTCCCGAGGCCGTCCGGTGCCAGGTCCGAACCGGGTCCGAACCGGGTCCGAACCGGGTCCGAACCAGGTCCGAACCAGGTCCGAACCAGGTCGACCCCAGGGCGCGCGATCCCCGCCAGAAGCCGCCAGAGGCCGCCAGAGGCCGCCGGACGTTCGCCGGAGCTTCGCCCTCAGTCGCGCCGGCCGACCGGCGGCGGCGGGTCGTAGCGGCACCAGGTCCCCGTCGTCACGGTCGCGCGCAGGTGGGCGGCCAGGGCGGGATGCTCGCGCTCGATCCGCGCCAGTGCGTCCCGGATCCGGGCCGAGACCGCCTTGCGAGCGCGCTCGGACTGGTCGCCGAGCCGGCGCGGGCGGCCGCCGAGTCCGGTGGCGGCCACGAGCTCGGCCAGGATCGCGTCGCGCTCGTCGCGGGCCCGGGCCGCCCGCTCCGGGTCCAACCAGCTCTCGGCCTCGGCGATCTCCTCGTCAAGGTCCGTCAGACGGGCGCGCAACTGACGTCGGGCCGTCGCGTCGAGGACGTCGTCCGCGCCGAGGCCGAGGCCGTCGCCGCCGGGACGGGCGTCGACGTCCGCGTCGCCGGCGACCATGAGATCCGCGGCGCGCACCGCCCTGCCCGGCGCGACGAGCAGGGCCGCGAGATCCGCCAGGCCCTTGCTGTGTGGTAGGTGCACGGTGGCGCCGGCGTAGGAGAGCGTCCAGTGGCCGCCGTCCCGGCGCAGGACGGCTCCGGCGCGGTCGACGTCCGGCCCGCCCGTGCCGGAGAGACCCGTGAGCTCGTGCCTCGTCCGCTCGGCCCACACGGTCGCACCGAGCCGTTCGTGGACGGCGAGAGCCCGCTCGAGCTGGGCCCGGGCCTCCTCGAAGCGCCCGAGCATGGTGGCCAGGACGCCGAGGTGGTGGGCGACGGCACCCTTGAAGCTCACCGCCGCGCCGGAGACGACCGTGTCCGTCGCGTAGGGCAGGAGCAGGCTCCGGAGCCGATCCGCGACGTCGGCCGCGCCGAGGGCGCGCGCCAGCTCCACGCCGGAGGCGGCCTGCAACACCCCGACCTGGGTGTCGGCGAGCCCGTCGGAGAACGCCCGCCCGGCCGCGAGCGGCGCCATCTCGGCCACGGCCTCGTCCCGGCGGCCCAGCGCGATGAGGGCGGAGGCGCGCATGGCCCGGGCGGGCGCGCTGCCCTGGTCGGCGACGAGGTCCTGGACCTGTCCGAGCATCTCCCCGAGCCGGCCCTGGCTCTCCCGAAGGTCCCACAGCTGGTCGAACCAGGCGTCCACGGCGCCCGGCTCGCCGATCCGTCCGCCGAGGTCGCGTGCCGTCGCGACCAGGCTCTCGACCTCGTCGTGCCGACCCGACAACAGGGCGAGCATGGCCCGCCGCACGAGTGCCGCATGCCGCCATCGCGGTTGGCCGCTCGCCTCGGCGCGGCGCACGAACTCCTCCAGCTCGGGGCGGAACCGGGCGTCCCCGAGCTCGAGCAGGTCGGCGGCGCGCAGGAGCCGGGCCTCCAGGAGGAGCTCGGAGGGCACCCGACCCGGGAAGCGGCCCCCCTCGGCGAGGATCTCCTCGGCGAGTGCCAGCCGCTCCCCCGCGGTACCCGGGGCCCAGCCCGCGTTGTGCCGCGCCAGCAGCGCCTCCGCCACGGCGGCGGGGTCGCCCGAGCACCGGGCGGCGTCGACCGCGGCCCGGGCGAGGTCCCGGCCCCGGGCCGGATCCGCGCCGGTCCACACCAGTGTTCGACCGAGCGCGCCCAGCAGCCTGGCGCGCACGAGGAGCGCGTCGCCCGACGGTTGCGGGCCCAGCGCGGCCAGCGCCTCCTCGAGGATCGCCACGATCTCCTCGGCCGGCCACCAGGTGCGCGTGCCGAGGGCCTGCAACTCCAGGGCGGCACCGGCGAGCAGGTCGGCGTCCCCGGCGGCGCGGGCGGCGGCCACGGCGCGCACGGCGTCCCGACGCGCGCCCTCGCCGTCCCCCGCCCGCCGGCGGGCGGCGGCGAGCTCGAGCAGCAGCCGGTGACGGGCCGGGCCGCGGGCGGCCGCGACGGCGTTCGCCCAGTGCCGGACGGCGTCCTCGTAGGCCAGCGTCGCCGCCGCCTCCCGGGCCGCCTCGACACTGGCGGACCGGGCCGGCTCGCCCCGCGGGTCGGCCCGCACGGCGTGTGCCGCGATCCGGGCCGCCGGGACGTCGACGCCGCCGGCCCGCCGTCCCAGCAGGACGTCGGTCGCGGCCGCGTGCACGGCGGCCCGTCGGTCGGCGGGAAGCAGCTCCGCCGCGTACTCGAGGAGCAGGTCGTGGGCGAAGCGGAGCCCGGCGGTGCCGCCGGTCCCGCCGACCGGGT
>DATKNA010000333.1:0-42194 GCA_035541595.1 Kineosporiaceae bacterium
ACTCCGTGATCGTTGCGGCATCGGCGGCGTCTGCCTCCTCGATCTCGGCCCGCGGGATGCCGAGCAGGTACAGCACCGCGTCGAGGTACGGCACGGTGACGGCGGCGTCCGCCTCGGCCCGGACCAGGGGCTTGGCGTTGAAGGCGATCCCGAGCCCGGCCTCGGCCAGCATGTCGAGGTCGTTCGCGCCGTCGCCGACGGCGACGGTGCGGGCAAGGGGGAGCCCTTCGGCCGCGGCGAACCGGCGCAGCGCGGCCGCCTTGCCGGCGCGGTCGACGACGTCTCCGAGGACCCGCCCGGTGAGCCGGCCGGCCACGATCTCGAGCCGGTTGGCGTGCACGTGCGGGACGTCGAGCGACGCGGCGAGCGGTTCGACGACCTCCGCGAAGCCTCCGGAGACGAGGGCCAGGCTGAAGCCGAGACGGCGCAGGGTGCGGCACAGCGTGCGCGCACCGGGGGTGAGCCGGACGTCGGCACGCACGTCGTCGAGCACTCCCGCGGGCAGGCCGGCCAGGCACGCGACCCGCTCGTGCAGGCTCGCCGCGAAGTCCAGCTCGCCGAGCATGGCCCGGTCGGTGACGGCGGCCACCTCCTCGCCGCGACCGGCGCGGGCGGCGAGCAGCTCGATGACCTCGTCCTGGATCAGCGTCGAGTCGACGTCGAGGACCACGAGCCGGCGTCCGCGGCGGGCCAGCCCCGCCGGGGAGACCGCGATGTCGACGCCGTGCGCCGCGGCCTGCACCGCCAGCTCCCGGCGCAGGACGAGCACGTCCTCACCCGAGACGTCGAACTCGACCGTGGTCACCGGCTCGCGGGAGAGCCGCCGCACGCGGTCGATGTTCGCACCCCGCTCGGCGAGCCGGGCGGCTATCGACGCCACCGCGGCCGGGAAGAGCGGGGCGGCGAGCACGGTGACGTGCAGGCGGCCGTGTCGGCGCGGCGCGTTGTCCCCGCGACCGGCGAGGCAGCTGACCTGCATCCCCAGCGAGGTACCCGCGGCGTGGGCGGCGGCGACCGCCTCCCCCTCGCGAGCACCCGCCGTGACCAGCACGGCCAAGGTCAGGGTGCCGCGCACGACGACCTGCTCGACGTCCAGCACCTCGACGCCCGGCAGGGTCAGGGCGTCGAACACGGCCGCGGTCACGCCGGGCCGGTCCCGGCCGGTCACGGTCACCAGGACCGTGGCCCGGTCGTCGGGCTCGCGGACGGCGCCGGTCGTCGTCACGCCGGTGAGGCTAGCGGGCCGCCGCGGTCCCCCCGCCGCCCGCCGCCCCCCTGTTGTGGTCGTCCCGGAACGCGATCCAGTCGGTGAGCCGGCCGACGTCGTACCGCGGGCCGGTGAGGCCGACGGTGAAGAACGTGGTGCCGACGTCGATCAGCGCCGGGCCGAGTCGCTCGGGCGACCCGCTGACGCCGGTGGACCGCTCGATCTCCGCGGGGTCGCGACCCTCGGTCCGGCACCACTCGTCGAGCACGGCGTTCTTGTGCCGCAGCCGCTGCGGATCGCCGAAACCGTGCCAGATGTCGGCGTACCGGGCCGTGTACCGCAGGGTCCGCTTCTCCCCGCCCCCGCCGACCAGGACCGGGATCCGTCGGGTCGGCGGCGGCTGGAGCCTGGACCATCGGGCCTTGATCCGCGGCAGGGCGGCGGCGAGCGCGTCCAGCCGGGTCTTCGGGGTGCCGAAGTCGTAGCCGTACTCGTCGTAGTCCCGTTGGAACCAGCCCGCGCCGATGCCGAGGATCAGCCGGCCACCGGTGATGTGATCCACCGTGCGCGCCATGTCGGCGAGCAGGTCCGGGTTGCGGTAGCTGTTGCAGGTGACCAGGGCGCCGATCTCCACGCGCTCGGTCGCCTCGGCCCAGGCGCCGAGCATGGTCCAGCATTCGAAGTGCTCGCCGTCCGGGGGACCGTACAGCGGGTAGAAGTGGTCCCAGTTGAAGACGACGTCGACACCGGCCTCCTCGGCGGCGGCGACGGCGCGGCGGATCTCGGCGTAGTCGGAGGAGTGCTGCTGCTGCACCTGGAGGCCGATGCGCACGGGACGGGACACGGGGTGGCTCCTCGGGCGATCACGGACGTCGGCGCGCGGGCGCGCGCGTCGAGATCAGCCTGCCCCATCCGGGGGTGGGCGGCGCGCGGGGCCCCGCCGTCCGCGAAGCCCGGGGCCGGGGCGGCCGACGCCCCTACGGTCAGGAGGGGACTTTCATCCCCTTGCCCACGACGGTGATCCCGGACTCCGCGACGTGGAAGCCGCGGGCACGGTCCTCCTCGGGGTCCATCCCGATCCGGGCGCCCTCGGCCACGACGACGTTCTTGTCCAGGATGGTGCGACGCACCACGGCGTGCCGCCCGATGTCCACGTTGTCCATCACGACGCTGTCGCTGACCGTGGCCCAGCTGTGCACCTGGACGTTCGGCGAGAGGACGGAGTTCTCCACGAGCGCTCCGGAGACCACGCACCCCGGGGAGACGATCGAGTTCACGGCGTGCCCGATCCGGCCGTGCCAGCCGTGCACGAACTTGGCCGGCGGCCAGGGACCCATGTGCGTGTAGATCGGCCACTCGTAGTTGTAGAGGTTGAAGATCGGGTAGACGGAGACCAGGTCCAGGTGGGCTTCGAAGTAGGCGTCCAGGGACCCGACGTCACGCCAGTAGTCGCGGTCCCGGTCCGTGGAGCCCGGCACGTCGTTGCGCTTGAAGTCGTAGACGGCGGCCTCGTGGCGCGCGACGAAATCCGGCACGATGTCGCCGCCCATGTCATGGTTCGAACTCTCGCGATCGGCGTCCCGGGTGACGGCGTCGACGAGGGCGTCGGTGTCGACGACGTAGTTGCCCATCGACGCCAGGACCTGGTCGGGGGCGTCCGGCAGGCCCAGCGGGTCGGTCGGCTTCTCCAGGAACTCCTTGATCCGGCTACTGTCGAGGGCCGCCTGGATGACCCCGAACTGGTCCGCCAGGCCGATCGGCTGCCGGATCGCCGCGACCGAGCACGCGGCACCGGACTCGATGTGTGCCGCGACCATCTGGGTGAAGTCCATCCGGTAGACGTGGTCGGCGCCGACGACGACCACGATGTCCGGCCGCTCGTCGTGGATCAGGTTCAGGCTCTGGAAGATCGCGTCCGCGCTGCCGAGGTACCAGCGCTTGCCGACCCGCTGCTGGGCGGGAACGGGCGCCACGTAGTTGCCGAGCATCGTCGACATCCGCCAGGCCTGGGAGATGTGCCGGTCCAGGCTGTGCGACTTGTACTGGGTGAGGACGACGACGCGCAGGTACCCCGAGTTGACGAGGTTGCTGAGCGCGAAGTCGACGAGCCGGTAGACGCCTCCGTACGGCACGGCCGGTTTCGCCCGGTCAGCCGTCAGGGGCATCAGCCGCTTGCCCTCGCCACCGGCGAGGACGACCGCCATCACCTTCTTCGGTGCCGCCATGGCTGGACCCTATGGCGTCATGCGACGTTCGCACTACGGTGACCGGCGTGCGCATCGACCTGTTGACCCGCGAGTACCCGCCGGATGTCTACGGAGGGGCCGGCGTTCACGTGCAGAACCTGGCAGCGGTGCTGCGGCCGTTGGCGGACGTCCGGGTCCGGGCGTTCGGGGGCCCGCGCCCGGAGCCGGGCGTGACCGGATACCCCGACCTTCCCGAGCTGGCGTCGGCGAACCCCACCCTGCGGACCTTCGGCCTGGACCTGACCATCGCGGCCGACTGCGGTGGCGCGGACGTCGTCCACTCGCACACCTGGTACGCGAACCTCGCCGGACACCTCGCAGGGCTGCTGTACGGCATCCCGCACGTGCTCACCGCCCACAGCCTCGAGCCGCTGCGACCGTGGAAGGCCGAGCAGCTCGGCGGCGGCTACGCGTTGTCGCTCTGGGCCGAACGCACGGCGTATCTCGGCGCCACCCGGGTGATCGCGGTGAGTGCGGGCATGCGCACCGACATCCTGCGCTGCTACCCCGAGGTGGACCCGGCCAGGGTGGTCGTCGTCCACAACGGGATCGACCTCTCCGGGTGGCACCGCATCGAGGCTCCGGACCGGGTCCGTGCGCTGGGCATCGACCCGGACCGGCCGTCGGTCGTCTTCGTCGGGCGGATCACCCGGCAGAAGGGGCTGCCGTACCTGCTGCGCGCGGCCGAGCGGCTGCCTGAGGGGGTCCAGCTGGTGCTGTGCGCGGGGCAGCCGGACACGCCGGAGATCATGGCCGAGGTGACCGGGCGGGTGGAGCAGTTGCGCGAGAAGCGGTCCGGCATCGTGTGGATCGAGCGGATGCTCCCGCGCGACGAGCTCTGCACGGTGCTGTCCGCCGCGACGACGTTCGTCTGCCCGTCGATCTACGAACCGCTCGGGATCGTCAACCTCGAGGCGATGGCCTGCGAGGCGGCGGTGGTGGGGACGGCCACCGGCGGGGTCCCCGAGGTCGTGGAGGACGGCGTCACCGGGCGGCTCGTGCCGATCGACCAGGTCGACGACGGCACCGGCACGCCCCGGGACCCCGACCGGTTCGTCGCCGACCTGGCCGAGGTGCTCACCGAGGTGGTGTCCGACCCGGCCACGGCCCGGGAGATGGGCCGCGCCGGACGCCGCCGCGCCGAGGAGCACTTCTCCTGGACGTCGATCGCCGAGACGACGGTCGACGTCTACCGCTCGACCCTGTCCTCGCCGCCCCTCGCGTGATCATGCCAGTGCCTCGAGCGCTGATCAGCAGCCCCTCTGATCAGCAGTCCCCGCTGATCAGCAGTCCCCGCTGATCAGCAGTCCGCGCTGATCATGCAATCCGTGTCGATCAAGTGAACTCTCGTCGCCATCCGCGACGACGAATCCGCACTTCCCGACCGAGGAGCTCGCCGATCGCCCGCTCCAGAGCCGGCGACGTCCCGAGCACCTCGCCCTTGCCGACGGTCAGGACCCGCCAGCCGTAGATCCGCTCGAGCTCGTCACGGCGGCGCCCGTCGCGCACGACGGCGTCGGGTGCCGAGTGGTACGCCTCGCCGTCGTACTCGACGGCGAGGCGCTCCCCCTCCCAGCCCATGTCGAGCCGGTACACGCATCGCCCTGCGGCGTCGAAGATCTCGATCTGAACCGTGGGCCGCGGAAAGCCGGCGTCGACGATCCTCAGTCGCAGCCAGGACTCGCCCATGGACTCGGTGCGCGGTTCGACGAGGTCGGCGAGGCGCCGGGCACGAGCGATCCCGTGGACACCTGGGGATTCGTGAGCACGCCGGAGGAGGCCGTCGCGGGTGACGAGACCTGCCGCCGCGAGAGCGTCGGCGATCGCGAGGCCCATGTGAGGTGGCAGCCAACGGAGCGTGTCCAGGGCCGTACGCACAGGCGTCGTCACCGGGATGCCGCCGACCTCGCAGATCTCGCTCCCGACCTGGGCGACGTAACAGCGGACGCCGGGTCGCCGCAGGGGTTGACGGCCGGGCGGGACGATGCACTCGACAGGTGGCGGCGTGTGAAGTTGATCAGGTGACCGCCCGTCGATGCCCCAGATCCAGGCCGCCGTCACGCGGCCGACGACGGCACCTGGCGGGAGGCGGAGCTTCAGGCAGGCGGCGCGCGACGCGAGATCGTCCGGCACCCGGTCGTCGAGGTAGACGCCCCGGACCGGCTGACGCAAGGCGCCCCGCGCGAGCAGGTCCGTGACGTCCTGCGGCCGCAGCCCTTCGCGATCGGCCTCAGCCCGGTCGAACGGCCGACCCTCCATGATCAGGGCGCCCAACCCGTCGAGGGAGATCGTCCGCATCCGGCCAGAGTGAGGCATCGCCACTCGCCGGCGCGTCCGTCATCGCGGCCCTGGGGACAGTGGGCCTGACCGCGCGACGTCATCCACAGGTCGTCACCCTTCGTGGAGCAGTCGTCACTTGATCGACATGGATTGCATGATCAGCGGGGATTGCATGATCACGGGGGAGGGGGCGGGGCGGCGGCGTTCACCGCGGCGACGACGGCGCGACGGCAGATCACGTCGAGTTCGCGCAGGGCCCGCAGCCGTTCCTCCGCCTCCAGGACGGTCACGGCGGCACCGTCGTCCTGCGCGGCCAACGAGAGCACGGCGCGCAACCGGCCCGCCGTGGACAGGACCTGCACACTCCGCGGCGGCGTGCCGTCCGGCAACGCCCCCGGCGGGAGCTCCGCGTGGCGCAGCCGGCGCAGCTGATCGGCGGCGTCCGGACCCGAGGCGGCCACGCCCAGCCGGTTCAACGTCGCCGTCGCCGCGAGCAACCCCTCCTTGAGGGCGCGCTCGGCCTCCGCCAGCCCGGAGTCACCGAGGTACGGACGGTCGTCCACCGCCCGCACCTGCCAGGTCACCAGATGTCCGGGCTCCCACTCGGAGCCGAACCCGATCACCTCAGGGACCGCGCCCCACGCCGGTCCGCCGGCGGTCAGCACGCACTCGCCGGCGTCGAGGGCGAGCGTGTTGAACGCCGGGGGGCCCGGCAGCCCGACCGGGTCGCCCGGGGCCGGCAGCACGACGCGCAGCGCCCGGACACCGTCATCCCGCAGAGCGATCAGAAGTCCCTGGACGTCGTCCACCGCACGGCCCAGCACGTCCCGGGGCTCGACGGCGTGCGGCTCGTCATCCCCGACCACCGCGCGCACCACGGCTTCGGTCGAGGCGCGGCCCTGCAGCCAGGCCGTGCCCCAGGCCGCCAGGCGCGCGGACCGCGGGATGTCGAGCACTGCGCCAGGGTAGATGTCCGGGATGGGGCCGGTGTGCCCTAGGGTCACGGGTCATGGGTGACGTGCTCGACCTGATCGGCGTCACGGTCGTCCGGGACGGTGCCACGCTCCTGGAGGACGTGACCTGGACGGTGCGCGAGGGTGAGCGCTGGGTCGTCCTCGGTCCGAACGGGGCCGGGAAGACGACATTGCTCCAGATCGCGGGTGCCCGGATGCACCCGAGCCGGGGGTCGGTCGACGTGCTGGGCGACCGGCTCGGCGAGGTCGACGTCTTCGAACTGCGACCGCGGATCGGCCTGTCCAGCGCCGCGTTCGCAGAGACCCTGCCGGCAGGGGAACGGGTCGAGGACGTCGTCCTGACCGCCGCCTACGCGATCGCGGGGCGATGGCGGGAGCAGTACGACGACCTCGATCACCGGCGGTCGGGTGATCTGCTCAACGCCTTCGGGGTCGGCCACCTGGCCGAACGTACGTTCGGGACCCTGAGCGAGGGCGAGCGCAAGCGGGTCCAGCTCGCCCGTTCGCTCATGACGGATCCCGAGCTGGTCCTCCTCGACGAGCCCGCCGCCGGCCTCGACCTCGGCGGCCGGGAGACCCTCGTCCGCGACCTCGCCGAGCTCGCCACGGACCGCCGCTCCCCGGTCCTGGTGCTGGTCACCCATCACGTCGAGGAGATCCCGCCCGGCTTCACCCACGCTCTGCTCCTGCGTCGCGGGCGGATCGTCGCCGCCGGGCCGATCATCGAGGTGCTGGGCGACGACACCCTGAGCGCGACCTTCGACCTCCCGCTCGAGGTGACGCAGTCCGGGAACCGATGGAGTGCCCGTCTTCGTCAGGACTGACGAGACGGCGGTCCTCCGGCCGTCCGGGCGAGCGGTCTCCCGTCGGCCTGGCTTCGGAGTTACGCTCGCCTCGGGCTCTCGGTCTCGGGGAGGCGACGTGGATCTGGGCGACAGCCCGTGGCTCCTCTGGCTCGCGCTGGCCCTGGCGGCCGGGACGGCCGAGGTCCTGTCGCTCAACCTCGTGTTCCTCATGGTCGCCGGCGGCGGGCTCGCCGCCGCGGTCGTGGCCGCGTTCGGGCTCGGCGTCCCCGTCCAGGTCATCGTGTTCGCCATCGTCACCGGGCTGCTGCTGGTCGCCGCGCGCCCGCCGCTGGTGGCCTACGTCCGGCGCAGCGGGCCCCCGACGACGACCAACACCGCCGCCCTGGTCGGTCGGGACGCGGAGGTCATGGTCGAGGTGACGCCGACCAGCGGCCGGGTCAAGCTCGCCGGCGAGGTCTGGTCCGCCCGCGCCGTCGCCACCGCCTACCCCCTCGAGGTCGGGTCCACAGTGCAGGTCGTCCGCATCGACGGCGCGACCGCCGTCGTGACGCCGCTCGTCCCCCACGCCGGGATCACCGGCGCGGTCCCACCGGAAGGGCCCGTCCCGGGCCAGTAAAGGAAGCACCGTGATCCAGCACACGGTTTCGAGGACGACGGCATGAACAACTCGAGCCTCGCGGCCCTCGTGGTCGCCCTCCTGTTCCTGCTCTTCGTGGTGATCACAGTCGTTCGTGCGGTCCGCGTGGTCCCCCAGGCGAGTGCCGTCATCGTCGAGCGCCTGGGCCGCTACTCGCGCACCCTCGAGCCCGGCCTGCACTTCCTCATACCGTTCGTCGACCGACCGCGGGCCACCGTCGACCTGCGCGAGCAGGTCGTCTCCTTCCCGCCGCAACCGGTGATCACGTCCGACAACCTGGTCGTCAACATCGACACCGTGATCTACTTCCAGCCGACGGACCCGAAGGCGGCGGTCTACGAGATCGCGAACTACATCCAGGGCATCGAGCAGCTCACGGTGACCACGCTGCGGAACGTCATCGGCTCACTGGACCTCGAGCAGACTCTGACCGGCCGCGACCAGATCAACAATCAGCTGCGCGGCGTGCTCGACGAAGCCACCGGCCGGTGGGGGATCCGGGTCAACCGGGTCGAGCTGAAGGCCATCGACCCGCCGCACAGCGTGCAGGACTCGATGGAGAAGCAGATGCGCGCCGAACGGGACCGGCGGGCGGCGATCCTGACGGCCGAAGGTGTCAAGCAGTCCCAGATCCTGACGGCCGAGGGCGACCGCCAGTCCTCGATCCTTCGGGCCGAGGGCCAGGCACAGTCGGCGATCCTGCGGGCCCAAGGCGAGGCGCGGGCGATCCAGCAGGTCTTCGACGCCATCCACCGGGGCAACCCGGACAACAAGCTGCTCGCCTACCAGTACCTGCAGATGCTGCCGCAGATCGCCCAGGGCCCGTCGAACAAGGTCTGGATCGTCCCTACCGAGCTCACCCAGGCTCTCCGCGGAATCGGCCAGGCGCTCGGGGGTGCGGCTGCCGACGCCGGCGCTGCGGCGCCCGCGCCGAGCTTCGCCGGCACTCTGGGCAACGGGGCCGGCGCGGCCCCGGTCAGCGGTCAGGGCCACGCGGAGCCGGCCCCGGCCGTGACAGCCCGGGACGGCCGCGCCCTCGACTTCGAGGATGCGGCCCTGGAGGACCCGCAGGTGGCACTCGACCGGGCCCGCGCGGAGGCGGCCGACGCCGTGGCCGACGCCGAGGGGGAGACCCGCCGCAGCGGCACGGGCCCCGGCGGTCATGGGTCCGGGACGCCGGAGACGTGACCGGCTGACCCGCTGAGGTGGTGCGCCCGCGACCCGCGGCCGCCGGAGCACCCGCCGCGCGCCGCGCCACCCCCGGGCGCCCACCCGCCCACCGCGGACGGGCGGGCGCGGACTGACCGGCTGGATACGCTCACCAGGTGGATCCCTGGCAGGCCGCGGCGGTGTTCGCCGCCGGCATCGCGGCGGGAACCATCAACGCCGTCGTCGGCTCCGGCACCCTCATCACGTTCCCGACCCTGTTGGCGGTCGGCTACCCGCCGGTCACCGCGAACGTGTCGAACAACATCGGGCTCGTGTTCGGCGGGATGACCGGGACGTGGGGCTACCGCCGCGAGCTCGAGGGCCAGGCGCACCGGCTGCGCCGCCTGGTGCCGATGTCACTGGTCGGGAGCATCGTCGGCGCGCTGCTACTGCTGCGCCTGCCGCCGTCGGCGTTCGCGGCGATCGTTCCCGCCCTGATCCTGTTCTCCGTGGTCCTGGTCCTGATCCAGCCACGCCTCGCGGTCGCCGTCCAGAAGCGCCGCGCCGCGACCGGGCGGCCCGGCGACCATGTCGGCGTCCTCGCGATGGTCGCCACCCTGGCCGCCGGGGTCTACGGCGGCTACTTCGGCGCTGCCCAGGGCGTGCTGCTCATCGGGATCCTCGGGGCCGTGCTCGACGAGTCCCTTCAACGCGTCAACGCCGCGAAGAACGCCCTCTCCCTCGTCGTCAACCTCGTCGCTGCGGTCACGTTTCTCGTCGTGCGACCGCAGGCCGTGGACTGGCACGTCGTGGCCCTCATCGCGGTGGGGTCCTTCATCGGCGGCGTCCTCGGCGCCCGGGTCGGCCGCTCCCTGTCGCCGGCCGTGCTGCGCGGGGTGGTCGCGCTCGTGGGGATCGTCGCCGTGATCCGGCTACTGACGTCATGAGCCACGGCGTGATCCGGCTACGGACGTCATGAGCCACGGCGCGGAACCCCGGATCGACCGGGGCGTCGGGGGCGAGCGGATCGCGCGTATCGAGCGGATCGACGACGGGCGCCTGACCGACTACGTCGGGCTGACCGACGTCGCCCTGCGGTCCCGGCGTGAGCCGGAGCTCGGACTCTATCTCGCCGAGAGCGACAAGGTCATCCGCCGCGCGCTGGATGCCGGCCACCGGCCCCGGTCCCTGCTGCTGTCCGAACGCCGGCTCGAGCCGCTCGCCCCGCTCGTCGACCGCGTCCTCACCGCCGGCGCGCCCGTATTCACCGGGCCGTCGGCGGTGTTGGAGTCGATCACCGGGTTCAACGTCCATCGAGGCGCCATCGCCGCGATGCACCGGCCCGCCCTTCCCCCGCCGGCAGAGGTGCTGCATGACAGCCGCCGGGTGGTCGTCCTGGAGGACGTGGTCGACCACACCAATGTCGGCGCGGCCTTCCGATCGGTCGCCGGGCTCGGCGCGGACGCCGTCCTCGTCACCCCGCGCTGTGCCGACCCCCTGTATCGGCGAGCGGTCCGGGTGTCGATGGGCAGCGTCTTCCAGGTGCCGTGGACCCGCATCGCGCCATGGCCCGAGGCCGTCGGCGTGCTCCGCGAGGCCGGGTTCACGGTGGCGGCGCTGGCCCTCCACCGGGACGCCGTCCCGCTCGACCGGCTCGCCGCGCACCCGCCCGGCCGGCTCGCGCTGGTCCTGGGGACAGAGGGCGACGGGCTGGCACCGGCGACCGTCGCGGCCGCCGACCTTGCCGTGCGCATCCCGATGCGCGGCGGGGTGGACTCGCTCAACGTCGCGGCGGCGACGGCCGTGGCGCTCTGGGCGCTGGGAGCCTCTTCCCCGAGCCCGTGACCTGCGGCCGTCGTCGCGCATGCGACCTACAGGCGTTCTTGCAGATCTGACGTGCACCCGTCGGCGCTGACCTGACGTGCACCCGTTGTTCGGCGTCGTCCTGACGTGCACCCGTCGGCGCTGACCTGACGTGCACCCGTCGGCGCTGACCTGACGTGCACCCGTCGGCGCTGACCTGACGTGCACCCGTTGTTCGGCTTTGCACGCGTTGTGCCGCTCACGAGGCACAGCTGATGCGGACGACACGTGCAACGCCGAACAACGGGTGCACTCCCCGTCGACACGGCGGCGCGCTTCTGCGCGTCGACGACCACGCTGCAGCCCATGGCGCTCCTTCCACTCTGCGTCATGGATCAGTCACCTGTTGTAGTCTCGAGGGGAGGCCGCGCGTCGTCCGCCGTGGACGGCCGGCCGGACGTGGGGGAGGACTGACATGTGGGGACGTCGCCGGCAGGCCGCGTCGCCCGACCGGCCGGAGGCGCCCCGCCGGCGGCGTCGGGAGGCTCCCGGACGGATCATGGCCGCCCTGCGCGGCGAGCAGGCGCTCGGGATCCTCGATGCGTCCGGCGACGCCGTCCTCGCCGTCGCGGCGGACGGAAGCGTCGCCTACGCCAACGCGATGGCCGCGGAGGTCTTCGCCGCGCCGACCACGGTGCTCACCGGGCAGCCCGCGGAGCTGCTGGTACCGCAGCTGGCATCGGTGGTCCAGGCGCTCCGCGACCGCCGCGCCGCCGGAGACCTGACGGTGGGCCCGGCAGGCCCGGGCGCCGAGCTCGGCGCCCTCCGCCTGGACGGCATCCGCTTCCCGGCCACTGTCTGGGTGACGCCGCTGCGGACCCGGCGTGGGATGCTCGTCGCCGCCACCGTGCGGGACCTCACCCGGCAGCACGAGACGGACGCGCGGGTGCGGCGCTTCGCGGCCCGGGCGCAGGAGCAGCAGGACGTCGTCGCCGCGGTGCTGGCCGCCGTCACGGAGGTCGCCCTGGTTCTCGCGGACGGTCGCGGCCGGGTCACCGCCGCGAACCGCGCCACCGAGAAGCTGCTCGGGTGCCGCGCCGAGGAGCTGGTGGGGCAGCCGACCACCGCGCTGTCGGATCCCGGCGAGCTCGCCGCGGCGGCGGCCGAGCTCGGGGTCGCCCAGGGCTGTGACCCCCTGCTCGAGCTGGCCCGCTCCGGCCTACCCACCGGGCAGGACTGGGTCTACGTCGCGAGGGACGGAACGCGGCGCCCGGTGTCGCTGCGGGTGACCGCCGTCGGTGACCCGCGCGAGCCCACGGGTTTCGTGTACGTCGCGGTAGAACGTGCCGCCGCCTGGGAGCCCGTGCTGGCGTCCCGCGGGAGCGGGGACCGCTTGCTGCTCGAGCTCGACGACGCGCCGACCCGGGCCCTGCGCTGGCAGGTCAGCGGGGGCTGGGCCCGCCGGCGTTAGGCCAGACCTGCCCGGGCCGGGCCGGGGCTCGGGGTGCCGGGGCTCGGGGTGCTGAAGGAATGTACCGAGTCAGGGTGCCGGCACGACGCGTTGCCGCTGCCTGCCGAGCCCGTCGATGCCGAGTTCGATGACGTCGCCGGGCTGGAGCCACCCGGGCGGCCTCATGCCCATCGCGACGCCAGGTGGCGTCCCGGTGTCGATCAGGTCGCCGGGCTCGAGCACCATGAACTGACTGAGGTAACGGACGATGAATTCAGGACCGAAGACCATGGTGGCGGTCGACCCGGTCTGCCGTCGGCTCCCGTTGACGTCGAGCCAGAGACCCAGCGCGCGCACGTCGGGGACCTCGTCCGGCGTGACCAGGTAGGGCCCGCAGGGATTGAAGGTCTCCGCCGACTTGCCCTTGGTCCACTGGCCGGCGCGCTCGATCTGGAACGCCCGTTCGCTGACGTCGTTGACGACGACGTACCCAGCGATGGCCGCACGCGCCAACCCCTCGTCGGCCAGGTACCGGGCCCGACGGCCGATCACGACGCCCAGCTCCACCTCGTGGTCGAGCTTCGTCGAGTCTCGGGGGACGTGCACGTCGTCGTCCGGCCCCACCAGCGTGTTGGGGGACTTCGTGAAGATGATGGGCTCCGCCGGGACCGCCTGCCCCGTCTCCGCCGCGTGGTCGGCGTAGTTGAGCCCGATGGCCACGATCTGGTGCGGTCGGGCGATCGGCGCCCCGAACCGGCGCGCGTGCCGCGGCTCCGTCCGGCCTGCCGCCACCCGATCGGCGACGGCGTCCGCCAGCAACGTGACGCCGCCGGCGCCGAAGAACGCCTCGTCGAAGTCGCCGACGATGTCGGCCACGTCGACGAACGCGTCCTCGCCCACGCGAACCATCGGGCGCTCGCGCCCCGACTCACCGAGCCTCGCCAGTTGCACGCCGGTCAGCGTAGAGCCTGGGTCCGACGCAGGACTCTGCTCCACCTCGAACGTGTCGAACTGAAGCAATGGTGAAGATCACGATGAAGCGAAGGTGCGCTCTGACGACCCGTCGGCTTCATCGTGATCTTCATCGCGGACTTCGCCGTCGCCGTCGCCGTCGCCGTCACCGGAGCCGCGGGGCCCGATCGGCCCCGGCTCACCAGTGCCCGTGCACGTACCCGCGGATGCGCTCGTCGTAGACCCGCCGCACGGCGTCCTGCTGCTCGGTCGTCAGCGGCGGCACCTCGGCCGAAGCCGCGTTCGACCGCGCCTGGTCCGGGGTCCGGGCGCCGGGGATGACGACGCTGACGCCGGGCTGGTCGATGATCCAGCGCAGTGCGAACGCGGAGGTCGGGACGCCCGCCGACGCGATCCCCGCGATCTCCTTCGCCGCCTGGACGCCGACCTCGAACGGCACGCCCGAGAAGGTCTCGCCCACGTCGAACGCCTCGCCGTGGCGGTTGTACGAGCGGTGGTCGTTCGGCGCGAAGGTCGTGTGCGTGTCGTACGTGCCGGAGAGCAAGCCGCTGGCGAGCGGCACCCGGGCGATGATCCCCACGCCGGCCTCGCGCGCGGCCGGGAGCGCACGCTCGAGGGGCTTGAGCCGGAACGCGTTGAGGATGATCTGCACGGTGGCGACGTGCGGGCGGGCGATGGCGGCCAACGCCTCGTCGGCGGTCTCGACGCTGACCCCGTAGGCCGCCGTGACGCCGTCCTCGACGAGACCGTCGAGCGCGTCGAAGACCGCGTCCGTGCCGTAGACCGCGGCGGGCGGGCAGTGCAGTTGCACGAGGTCGAGCCGGTCCACGCCGAGGTTGCGGCGGCTGCGGTCGGTCCATGCGCGCAGGTTCGCCGCGGTGTAGGCCTCGGGGACGTGGGGATCCGCCCGGCGGCCCGCCTTCGTGGCGACGGTGAGCCCACCGGTACCCCGGCCGCCGCGTTCGCGCAGGAAGCGGCCGATCAGCTGCTCGCTCCGGCCGTCGCCGTAGACGTCGGCGGTGTCCAGGAACGTGACGCCGGCGTCTACGGCTGCGTGCAGGACGGCCAGGGCCTGGGCATCGTCCACCGTGCCCCAGTCACCGCCGAGCTGCCAGCACCCGAGCCCGATGACGCCGACCTGCCGACCCGTCCTACCCAGCTCCCTGGTCTCCACCCTCCGACCCTAGACCCGCACCTTCCCTACTGATCATGCCATCCCCACTGACATGCAGACATCGTGTCACCCATCGTCACCAGGTACGGGGGGTAACGGGGCGATCACGTGATCAACACCGATTGCATGATCAGCGGGGAGCGCGTGATCGCGCGAGTGCGGTGGGCTTCGAACCCACGGCGGTGGGGCACGCTCTCGTGGCCGTCCCCGTGACGGCCCTCGCTCAGCGGCAGCCCCGGTTCGATGACCGTCCAGCCGATCACCGGCGGTACGGTGACATGAGAGCAGCTGACCCTCCACAGGGTGGCCGAGTCGCTCGCGGTCGCCCTCGCCGGGTGGTCCTACACGCTCAGCGACGCCCGCTCCCGGGGACACCGCGGCGCGGCCCTCCGGGGACGGCGCACCGGTCCTCCCGACGCAGGCCACCGGAACCACTGCCGCCATCCGACCGTCTCACGCGACACCTGGGGAGCGACGATGAAGAAGCTGATCAATGATCCCGCCACCGTGGTCGTCGACGCGCTGCGCGGCCTTGCCGCCGCCCATCCGGAGTTGCAGGTCGACCTCCAGAACAAGGTCGTCTACCGCGGGGATGTCCCGAGGCCCGGCAAGGTGGGGATCATCTCGGGTGGCGGATCAGGGCACGAGCCGCTGCACGCCGGCTTCGTCGGCATCGGCATGCTGGACGCCGCCTGCGCGGGCGAGGTGTTCACCTCGCCGGTGCCCGACCAGATCCTCGAAGCCACCAAGGGCGTCGACGGCGGCGCCGGCGTGCTGCACATCGTGAAGAACTACACCGGCGACGTCATGAACTTCCAGATGGCGGCGGAGCTGGCGGCGGCCGATACCGGCGTCGAGATCGCGACCGTCGTCACCGGGGACGACGTCGCCGTCGAGGACAGCCTCCACACGGTGGGACGGCGCGGGGTCGGTGTCACGGTGCTGGTCGAGAAGATCGCCGGCGCGGCGGCCGAAGAGGGTCGCCGCCTCGCCGAGGTCGCCGGGGTGGCCCGGCGGGCCAGTCAGAACGGGCGCAGCATGGGCGTCGCCCTGACCTCGGGCACCGTCCCGGCTGTCGGCCACCCGACCTTCGACCTGCCCGACGACAGGATCGAGGTCGGGATAGGCATCCACGGCGAGCCGGGTCGCCGACGCGTGCCGATGGCGTCCGCCCGGGAGATCGCCGAGCTGCTCGTCACGCCCGTGCTCGACGACCTCGATTTCACCGGCGACGACGGCGTGCTGGCCTTCGTCAACGGCATGGGCGGCACGCCGCTGATCGAGCTCTACCTGATGTACGGGGAGGTCGCGGCGCTCCTGGAGAAGGCCGGGGTGAGCGTCTCCCGCCGCATCGTGGGCTCGTACATCACCAGCCTGGACATGGCCGGTTGCTCGCTCACCCTGTTGAAGCTCGATGACGAGCTGCGCCAGCTGTGGGACGCCCCCGTGATGACGCCGGCTCTGCAGTGGGGGATCTGACCGGTGCCGGAGCCGAGCTCGGCCTGGGAGGTCGACGTCGACGC
Source organism: Kineosporiaceae bacterium (assembly GCA_035541595.1). Classification (GTDB taxonomy): domain Bacteria; phylum Actinomycetota; class Actinomycetes; order Actinomycetales; family Kineosporiaceae; genus DATKNA01. The sequence goes on from DATKNA010000333.1 coordinate 16,222, forward strand.
GCTGGTCCGGTGGATGCGTCGGTTCGCGGAGCTGGTCGCCGACCATCGGGAGGACCTGACGGCTCTCGACGCCGCCATCGGCGACGCGGACCACGGCACCAACATGGACCGCGGGATGAACGCCGTCGTCGCCTCTCTCGACCAGGCCACGCCAGGCGCGAGCGCCCTGCTGAAGCGGGTGGGCATGACCCTGGTGCGGACGGTCGGCGGCGCGAGCGGCCCCCTGTACGGCACGTTCTTCCTCCGCATGGCGACGTCTCTCGGCGACGACGCGGACTCCGTGCCGGCCGCGGTGTTCGCCAAGGCCCTGCGAGCGGGCCTGGAAGGGGTGGTCGCGCGCGGCAAGGCCGAGGTCGGGGACAAGACCATGGTCGACGCCCTGGCCCCGGCGGCGGACGCGGTCGAGACCGAGCTGGGCCGCGGCGGCGATCTGGCCTCGGCCCTCGCCGCCGCGGCACGAGCGGCCGACGCCGGGCGGGACGCGACGACGCCGATGCGCGCGCGCAAGGGCCGGGCGAGCTACCTCGGCGAGCGCAGTGTCGGACACCAGGATCCCGGCGCCACCTCGGCAGCGTTGTTGATCGTCGCGGCTGCGACGGCCTTGCCCGCGGGCTCCCTGTGACAGCCGATGTCGCGGCCGACGCGGTCGGCATCGTGGTCGTCTCACACAGCCGGGCGCTGGCTCGGGCTGCGATCGCGCTCGCCCAGGAGATGCTGCACGGCCGGGCCGTCCGAATCGAGGAGGCCGCCGGGCTCGAGGACGGCGCCATCGGCACGGACGCCGTCCGCGTCGCGGACGCCATCGTCCGTGCGGACGGAGGCCGCGGCGTGGTCGTCCTCATGGACCTCGGCAGCGCCGTCCTGTCGGCCGAGCTCGCGCTCGACCTGGTCGACCCCGCCGTTCGCGAGCGCGTGATCCTCTGCCCGGGCCCCCTGGTCGAGGGCCTGTGCGTGGCGACCGTCGCCGCCGGCACCGGTGCCGACCGGGACGGGGTCGCCCACGAGGCGCTGCGCTCCCTCGGCGCCAAGGAGGGCCAGCTCGCCGCACCGGCGGGCTCCGCCGGCACCCCGGACTCCACACGTGCCCCGGACTCCGGCGGTGCCCCGGACTCCGGCGGTGCCGGCGAGCACGGCCGGCTGACCGGCCGGTTCGAGGTGACCTGGCCGCACGGGATGCACGCGCGGCCGGCCGCCGTCCTCGTGCAGGCGGTGCGCGAGTTCGACGCCCACGTCCGGCTGCGGGACCTCACGGTCGCGAGCGGGGCCGTCCCGGCGGGCAGCCTGTCCCGGGTGGCGGCGCTCGGGGCCGTCGAGGGCCACACGGTGGAGGTGACCGCTGAGGGGCCACAGGCGCGGGAAGCCCTGGCCCGCGTGCTGCAGCTCGCAGCGACGGGCTTCGGCGACCTCCGGGCGCCGGCGACCGCGGGCGCGCAGGGACCGGCCGGCGCGGTCACCGCGGCCTCGGCCGGGCCGCTGCCCGCCGCACCCGGGGTCGCCGTGGGCCCCGCCTGGTTCCTCCCTCGTCAGCCCGAGGCGCCCCCCGGCGAGGACGGCGGCGAGGGCGACGAAGGAGCCCCCGACCCGGGCACGGAGTGGGGCCGGCTGCTCGGCGCGCTCGCCGACGCCGGGAAGGAGGTCCGCCGCACGCGTGACCGCACCGCACGGGTCGCCGGCGAGACCGAGGCCTTGATCTTCGATGCGCACCTCGCCCTGCTGGACGACCCGGAACTCCTCGAGGCCGCGCACGCGGCCATCCGCGGCGGGCGCAGCGCCCAGGCGGCCTGGGCGGCGGCCGTGGCGGCGGCCGAGAGCGCTCTGGGCCGCCTGGCCGACGACCACCTGCGGGCCCGGGCCGCCGACGTCCGCGCCGTAGGGGACCTCGTGGACCGGCGGCTGCGGACGGCGTCGGCAGCGGCGACGCCCGGCGGGACGCCCGCTGCGGCGGGGCACGGCGTGCTGATCGCGGCCGACCTGACCCCGGCGCAGGCCGCCACCCTGGACCCGCAGCGGGTCCGCGCCGTCGTGCTCGCCGCCGGCAGCCCGACCGCGCACAGCGCCGTCCTCACCCGCGCCCTAGGGATCCCGATCGTGGTGGCGGCCGGGCCGGCCGTGCTGACCGTGGCGCCCGGCACGCCGGTGGCGGTCGACGGGGGCTCTGGCGAGCTGGTCGTCGACCCCTCCGCGACCGTGCGGGCCGAGTTCGAGGAGCGGGCGCGAGAACTCGCCCGCCGGCGGGAGCGGGCCCGGACCCAGAGCGCGGCACCGGCGGTGACGAGGGACGGGCTGGTGATCCACGTCGGGGCAAACCTCGCGTCTGTCGAGGACGCACGGGCCGCCGCCGCGGCCGGCGCCGATCTGGCCGGCCTGGTGCGCACGGAGTTCGTCTTCCTCGGTCGGTCGCGACCGCCGGACGTCGACGAGCAGGCCGCGGTCTACCAAGCGATGGCGCTGGCGATGCCAGGACGGCGCATCGTCGTCCGCACGCTCGACGTGGGCGGCGACAAGCCGCTGGACTACCTGCCGGCACCGACCGAGGCCAATCCGTTCCTCGGCGTCCGCGGGATCCGCCTGTCGTTCACCCGGCCGCAGCTGCTCGCCGAGCAGCTGCGGGCCGTGGTCCGGGTCGCCCACGACCTGCCTGTGGACGTGATGTTCCCGATGGTCACCACCGTCGACGAGCTGCTCGCGGCACGGCGCGCCGTGGACGTGGCGGCGCGCGCCGAGGGCGGTGCCGCGCCGCCGGGCATGCGGGTGGGGATCATGGTCGAGATCCCGGCGACAGCGCTCAAGGCCAAGGCGTTCGCCCCCCACGTGGACTTCCTCAGCATCGGAACGAACGACCTCACGCAGTACGCGCTGGCCGCGGAGCGAGGCAACGACGCCGTCGCGGCGCTGGCGGACCCGCTCGACCCCGGCGTGCTCGCGCTCGTCGCCGCCACCGGAGCCGCGCGGACGACCGTCGCCGTCTGCGGCGAGCTGGCCGCCGACGAGCGCGTCACCGGCCTGCTCCTGGGGCTCGGGGTGCGGGAGCTGAGCGTCGTCCCTGCCGCGGTCGGCCAGGTGAAGCAGGCGGTCCGGCAGGTGGACAGCCGGCAGGCGGCCGCGCTCGCCAGTGCCGCCCTCGCCGCGCCGGACGCCGCGGCTGTCCGGGCGCTGCTCACGGCCTGACAGATCGTCAGTCCTCGGCGCCGCCGTCGGCGCCCTGCGTTGTCGAGCCGGACGCGCCCCGACGCGCAGCCCCGGGCGACGCCGGGCGCCGTTCGTGGTTGGCTCGACCCCGGCCCCACACGTTCAGGAGGGGATCAAGGTGCGCGAACATCGAGCCAGCACGACGCCGCGGACGGCCCGGGCCGTCGTCTACACCGAACACGGCGGGCCGGATGTGCTCCACGTCGTCGACCGCCCGGTGGGCGAGCCGGGCCCGGGCGAGGTGCGCGTCCGGATCCATCGGGCGGGGGTGAACCCGACGGACTGGAAATCCCGCCAGGGGGGCGGCGCGGCCGGCCCGCTGGGCACCGAGCAGGTGCCGGGGCAGGACGGCGCCGGCGTGGTGGACGCCGTCGGCCCCGGGGTCGAGGCCGCCTTGCAGGGCGTGCGCGTGTGGGTCTGGGAGGCGGCGTACCGGCGCCCCGAGGGCACGACGCAGGACTACGCCCTGGTCCCCGCCCGGCAGGTCGTGCTCCTGCCGGACCCGGCCCCGAACGACCTCGGGGCAGCCCTCGGCATCCCCTTCCTCACCGCGCACCGGTGCCTCACGGTGACGGAGGGGGGCCCGCAGCGGCTCGGCCCTGGCACGCTGTCCGGCCGGACCGTGCTCGTCGCCGGCGGTGCCGGCGCGGTGGGCAACGCCGCGATCCAGCTCGCCCGGTGGTCGGACGCGCAGGTCGTCACGACGGTCAGCAGTCCACGCAAGGCCCTGCTGGCCGCCGGGGCCGGGGCCGACCACGTCATCAACTACCGCGAGGAGGACGTCGTCCGGGAGGTCAAGAAGATCGCGCCGCACGGCGTCGACACGGTCGTCGAGGTGGCGCCCGGCGCCGACGCCGCCATCGACGCCCAGGTCGTCGGCCGGTACGGCGCGGTGGCGATCTACGCGAACAACGGCGGCGACGCGATGACCCTGCCGATCCGGCCGCTCATGGAGCCGAACACGCGCTGGCAGTTCGTGCTGGTCTACACCGTGCCGCAGGGCGCGAAGGAGCGCGCCGTCGAGGACGTGTCCGGCGCCGTGTACGACGGGGCCGTCCGAGTGGGGGAGCAGGCGGGCCTGCCGCTGCACCACTTCCCGCTGGAGAAGGCCGCCGACGCCCATCGGGCGGTGCAGGACGGCGTCGTCGGGAAGGTGCTGGTCGACGTCGTCCCCGGCGACTGATCGTCACCGTGTGGGGTCGTCAGAACCCGGGGTCGCTGTTCCCCACGCCGGCGTCGCCGCCGTCCGACGCGTCGGCACCGGGCCCGTCGGCCTCGGCAACCTCACCCTCATCGGGGTCGAATGCGGAGTGTGCGGTCTCCGGCACCTCGGTCGCCTCGAGCCCGTCGTCCTCGTCGGGATGAGTCGTCATCGTCACCCTCCTCGCTCCGTGTGGTCACTCGAGTCTGACCCGCGAACCAGGTGACCAGCGCGACGGCGTCTCCTCGGCCGGTGCCCTGGCGGTGGTCTGACAGACTCTACCGTTGGGCCGACCCGGGCCGGCTCACGCACTCCCGCGAGCCGCCGGACGGACTGACGAGGGGACCATGTCGAGGATCGATCCGCCCTTCCGTGCCGACCATGTGGGAAGCCTGCTGCGGCCGCCGGCGATCCACGGGGCTCGCGCCGCCTTCCGAGCCGGCCGGCTCGACGCCGAGGGTCTCCGGGCGGTCGAGGACGTCGAGATCACGGGGATGATCCCGAAGCTCGCCGACGCCGGGATGCGGAGCATCACCGACGGGGAGTTCCGCCGCGAATGGTTCCACCTGGACTACCTGCAGCACTTGGGTGGGATCACGACGCAGGGCGTGATCGCGTCGACGTCCGGCTCCGAGCAGACCGTGCACCAAGCGCCACCGCGCATCACGGTGACCGGGAAGCTCGCCCACGAGCGTGCCATCCAGGTCGCCGACTACGAGTTCGTCGCCGCGCGGACCCCCCGGGGATGCCTGCCGAAGGTCGACATCCCGTCGCCCACGATGGCCCATTTCCGCGGCGGTCGGGCCGGCATCGACATCGAGGCCTACCCCGACCTCGACGTCTTCTTCGATGACCTCGCGGGGGTGTACCGCAAGGAGATCTCCGCGCTCTACGCCGCCGGATGCCGCTATCTCCAGCTCGACGACACCAACCTTGCCTACCTGTGCGATCCGGGGATGCGACAGGGTGCCGTCGACCGCGGCGACGACCCGGACGAGCTGCCCCGGACCTACGCGGCGCTGATCAACGCCGCCCTCGCGGGCCGTCCGGCCGACCTGACCGCGTGCATCCACTTGTGCCGCGGCAACTTCCGCAGCACGTACTTCGCCAGCGGGAGCTACGAGCCCGTCGCCGAGGTGCTGTTCAACGAGCTGCAGGTGGACGCCTACTTCCTCGAGTACGACGACGAGCGTTCCGGGGACTTCGCGCCCCTGCGCTTCGTGCCGCCGCACAAGACCGTCGTGCTGGGACTCGTCACCAGCAAGTTCCCCGCCCTCGAACCGGCCGACGAGGTCAAGGCCCGGATCGAGGACGCCGCCAGATACGTTCCGCTCGACCGGCTCTGCGTCAGCCCCCAGTGCGGCTTCTCCTCGACGATCCACGGGAACGTGATGACCGAGGACGAGCAGTGGGCCAAGCTCCGCCACGTGGTGGCCATCGCGGAGGACGTCTGGCGCTGACCCGGGGCGAAGCCGCGTGCGGCCGGCGTCCGTCAACCCGTCATGAGGCCGCTGAAGAAGGTCAGGATCGAGTGGAAGGCGGCCACGAGGACGTCCCAGATGCCCCGGACGAAATCCGCCGACTGCACGGGGTACTTGACGAGTGCGAACACGACGAAGGCCACCAGGAGGATGTAGAGGAACCTCATCCCGTCCCCCGTCCCGCTGCGCAGGCGACCTGAGAGCATTGTGCAGCGCCTCGCATCTCACGTCATGCCCGCCGGGTAACCATCGCGGGTGAGTTCAGTCGCACGGCGGTGGCCGGCGGGGTCGACGCCGGCGGGGTCGACGCGGGCGGGGTCGACGCGGGCGGGGCGACGCGGGCGGGGCGACGCGGGCGGGGTCGACGCTGGACCGAGTGCCGTCCCATCGTGGAGCGCGGTCGCGGTGGATCGTGAAGGCAACGGTGAAGATCACGATGAAGTGAATGAGCGCTCTGACGACCACTTCACTTCACCGTGATCTTCACCGTTGCCTTCACGACGCCCGCGACCACTCCAACGGCCGCTCAACGTATTGGGTCGCGGACCGTGGTGGGCTGTTCGGTCGCGCTATGGACGCTCAGCCGCGCCCGCCGACGACGGCCCGCCATCGCCCATGGGGTAGTTGTGTGTCCGAGGGGGGACTTGAACCCCCATGCCCTTGCGGGCACTAGCACCTCAAGCTAGCGCGTCTGCCAATTCCGCCACCCGGACCCGTGCCGACGGGACCCCGACGGCCCTGCGCGGCGCAGATGAGGCTAGCACGTCGGCCCCATCGCACCCCACGGCATCGGCCGCGGCCGACAGGGCCGCGGGTAGGGTCGACGGTCATCGACCTCCGACGCCCAGGGGTGTGGTCATGTCGCAGCTCAGCGGGTCCGGCAGGCCCCCGTCGGTCGCGCCCGGCCCCGAGGCCGAGGTCGTCGACATCTGCCGGGACCTGCTGAGGATCGACACCTCCAACTACGGCGACGGGTCGGGCCCGGGGGAGCGCGCGGCGGCCGAGCTCGTCGCCGGCCTCCTGGACGAGGTGGGCCTCGAACCGGAGCTGTTCGAGTCGGCGCCGAAGCGGGCGAGCGTGGTCGCCCGGGTACCGGGAGCCGACCCGTCCCGGCCCGCCCTGCTCGTTCACGGCCACCTCGACGTCGTCCCCGCGCGTGCCCAGGACTGGCAGGTCGACCCGTTCTCCGCCGACGTCCGCGATGACTGCGTCTGGGGCCGTGGCGCGGTCGACATGAAGGACATGGACGCCATGATCCTCGCGGTCGTGCGGGACCTGGTCCGCTCCGGCGAGCCCCCGCCGCGCGACCTCGTCGTCGCCTTCCTGGCGGACGAGGAGGCCGGTGGAGGTCTCGGGGCGACGTACATCGTGCGCCACCGACCTGAGCTGCTCGAGGGGGTCGGCGAGGCGGTCAGCGAGGTCGGCGGCTTCAGCACCCCGATCGCCGGGAGGCGCGCCTACCTGCTGCAGACCGCCGAGAAGGGCATCGCCTGGCTCCGGCTGGTGGCGCACGGGCGGGCGGGGCACGGCTCCCTGGTCAACGACGACAACGCCGTGACCCGGCTGTGCGAGGCCGTCGCGCGGATCGGCACGCACCCGTGGCCGCTGCGGATCACCTCCACCGTCCGCGCCTTCCTCGGTGGGGTCGAAGAGATCACCGGCGTCCGCCTCGACCCCGACGACCCCGACGCCCTGGTGGCCGTCCTCGGGACGACGGCGCGCTTCGTCGGCGCGACGTTGCGGACGACCGCGAACCCGACGGCGGTCGAGGCCGGGTACAAGCACAACGTGATCCCGGGCAGCGCCTCGGCGCTGGTCGACTGCCGGTTCCTCCCGGGTGGGGAGGAGGAGCTGATGCGCACGATCGCGGAGCTGGCCGGGCCCGGGGTCGAGGTGGAGACCGTTCACCGCGCAGTCGCGCTGGAGTGGCCTTTCGAAGGCGACCTGGTCGACGCCATGGTCGACGCGCTGCGCGGGGAGGACCCGGACGCCGTCGTGCTGCCGTACTGCCTCTCGGCAGGCACGGACAACAAGAGCTTCAGCGCAGCGGGGATCGTCGGCTACGGATTCGCCCCCCTGCGCCTGCCCGCCGGGCTGGACTTCGCCGGCATGTTCCATGGCGTCGACGAGCGCGTCCCGATCGACGGCCTCCGGTTCGGGGTCCGCACCCTCGGCCGCTTCCTGCGCGCGTGCTGACGCCCGACCAGCCGCCGGAACGGCCTCAGGCGGTCCGTCTCGCCCGGATGATCTTGCGCCGGACCCAGACCTGGCGGGCTCCGCCGGCGTAGACCCGGACACGGTCGAGCTCCCAGTGGCCGTACTCGGCATGTTCGGTGAGGAGTCGGCGTGCCTCCGCGGGGCTCGTACCCCGGGGGATCACCAGTACCCGGTACTCGTAGTCACCGCCCGCCCCCTGTGGCTGCGGGAGCGGGCCGGGGGCGGGCAGCGGGAGCGTGCTCATCGCCACCATGTCATCACGAAGCCGGCCGGGGCAGGAACCCGCCGTCCGCGCGGGTCCCCGCACAGCCGGAACCCGCTACGGTCGTGCCATGACCAGTGACCCTCGCCCCGCCCTCGACCGGCTCGTGGCGGCCCTCGAGGCACACCTGCAGGCCGCGAGCCGGCGGACGGGCGAGGCCGATCCCGCCGTCGTCGCCGCGTACCAGACCCTCGCGGACGCCTTCGAGACGTACGACGAGGCGCTCTATGCGGCCTACGACGAGGTCACCCCCTTCGTCCTCTACGAGGACGCGGACGACGACGAGGACGACGACGAGGACGACGACGACGACGACGACGACGACGACGACGAGGACGACGTCGACGACGGCCTCGAGGAGATCGACGAGGACCTCGAGCTGGACCTGGGGGCGCACGACGGTGCCGCCGGCGTGCCGCGGGGTCAGAACCGCTCGGGGTAGGCGGCCGAGGGCGCCGAGACCTCGTCCAGGACGGCGATGATCTGGGGCGGCAGCTCGACCTCCTCGCTGCCGAGCGACGCCTGGAGCTGGGCCGCGGTCCGGGCGCCGACGAGGACGGAGGCGACGCCGGGGCGGTCGCGGACCCAGGCGAGCGCGACCTCGACGGGTGAGCAGCCGAGGCCGTCGGCGGCGGTCACGACAGCGTCCACGACCCGCCGGGACCCGGCGTCGAGGTACTGGCCCACGAAGGCCGACAGGTGCGGGGAAGCCCCGCGGGAGTCCGCAGGCGTGCCCGTGCGGTACTTGCCCGTCAGCGCCCCCCGCCCCAGCGGCGACCACGCGAGCAGGCCGAGGCCGAGGGCCTGCGCGGCCGGCACCACCTCGCGCTCGATCCCCCGCTGCACCAGCGAGTACTCCATCTCGGTGGCGACCGCCGCACCGCCGGAGCGCTCCAGCAGCGACACCGCCCGAGCGGTCTGCCAGCCGGAGTAGTTCGAGAAGCCCACGTACCGGGCGCGGCCCGTGGCGACCGCGTGCTGCAGCGCGGAGAGCGTCTCGTCCAGGGGCACCTCGTCGCTCCAGGCGTGGACGAGCCAGAGGTCGACGTGGTCGGTGGCGAGCCGGTGCAGCGAGGCGTCGAGGTCGGCGAGCAGGGCCCGCCGCGAGGCGTCCAGGCGCCGGACGCCGCCGTGCCGGGAGACCCCGGCCTTGGTGCTGAGCACGAGCTCGGACCGCGGCACCAGCGCCCCGACGAACGAGCCGAGGAGTTCCTCCGCGGCGCCCTCGCCGTACGAGGCGGCCGTGTCGACCAGGGTTCCGCCGGCGTCCACGAACTCCTTGAGCTGGTCGGCGGCCTCGTGCTCGTCGGTGTCCCGGCCCCAGGTCAACGTGCCCAGGCCGAGCCGGGAGACGCGGAGCCCGCTGCGCCCGACGAGACGTTCCTCCACGGCCCGCAACCTAGCGGCAGCGGCCGCCGCATGCCCCACGCCGCCCCGGAGCGGGCGGTCGCCCGCCGGCCCGGAGCGGGCGGTCGCCCGCCGGCCCGTTGCACGCGGACGGCCGCCCGGGGAGCGACCGCTAGGCTCCGGACCCATGCGGGTGGGACTGAACCTGGGCTACTGGGGGGCCGGCAACGACGCGGAGAACCTCGCCCTGGCGGTCGAGGCCGACCGGCTCGGGTACGCGGTCTGCTGGGCGGCCGAGGCCTACGGGTCCGATGCCGTCACCGTGCTGGCCTGGGTGGCGGCGCAGACGCAGCGGATCGACGTCGGGTCGGCGGTGCTGCAGATCCCGGCGCGGACGCCGACGATGACCGCGATGACGGCGGCCACCCTGGACGCCTTGTCGGGCGGCCGGTTCCGGCTCGGGCTCGGGGTCAGCGGGCCGCAGGTGTCGGAGGGCTGGCACGGGGTCCGGTTCGATCGCCCGCTGGAGCGGACCCGGGAGTACGTCGACATCGTGCGGATGGCGCTGCGCCGGGAGACGGTGGCGTACCACGGTCGGCACTTCCGGCTTCCGCTGCCGGACGGCCCCGGGAAGCCCCTCAAGCTCACCGTCCACCCGGTCCGGCCGGAGATCCCGATCTATCTGGCGGCCGTGGGCCCGAAGAACCTGGCCCTCACGGGTGAGATCGCGGACGGCTGGCTGGCCATCTTCTTCTCGCCGGAGCACGCCGCCCTCAGCCTGGACCCGATCCGGCAGGCGCGGGCGGCGTCGGGCCGGGGACCGGCGGAGGAGCCCATGGCCGGGTTCGACGTCGTCGCCAGCGTTCCGGTCTCCGTCGCGGACGACGTCGCCGCCGCGGCCGGGCCGCTCCGCGGCTACGCCGCCCTGTACGTGGGCGGCATGGGCAGTCGCCAGCAGAACTTCTACAACGCCCTGGCCCGGCGGATGGGCTTCGAGGAGGCCGCGCAGCGGGTGCAGGACCTCTACCTCGACCACAGGCCGCGTGATGCCGCCGCCGCCGTGCCGCTGGAGTTCATCGACGCGACCGCCCTGATCGGACCGCTCGAGCGGATCCGGGACCGACTCGTCCGATACGCGCAGGCCGGGGTCACCACGCTGTCGATCACACCCACCGCTCGCGACCTCGAGGGTCGGCTGCAGCTGCTGCGGGGCGTCGCCGACGCCCTCGACGCCGCGGGAGTGGGGTCATGAGCAGCGCGATCGGGTACGGGGACAGCCTGATCCTCGGGATCGTCGAGGGGCTCACCGAGTTCCTGCCGGTGTCCAGCACGGGCCACCTCACCGTGGCGGAGTCGCTGCTGGGCAAGCGGACCGACGACCCGGCGGTGACGGCCTTCACCGTCATCATCCAGTTCGGTGCGATCGTGGCGACGTTCCTGTACTTCCGTCGCGACATCGTCCGGATGGTCGGCGCCTGGGCCCGGGGCCTGGTGTCCCCGGCCGCCCGGGAGAACCCGGACTACCGGTTCGCCTGGTACGTCATCGCCGGGTCGATACCCGTCGTCGTCGCGGGCGTGCTGGCCAAGCCGCTGGTCACCGGGCCGCTGCGCAACCTCTGGGTCGTGGCGGTCGCATTCGCCACGTGGAGCGCAGTGATGTACGTCGCGGAGGGACGCAGCCGGCAGAAGTACGGTGAGGCGGACCTCACCCTCCGGGCGGCGCTGATCATCGGTGTTGCGCAGTGCGCGGCGCTCGTCCCCGGGGTCTCGCGCTCCGGAGCCACCATCTCCGCCGGTCTGCTGCAGGACTACAACCGGGTCGCGGCGACCCGGCTGTCGTTCTTCATGGCGATCCCGGCGCTCACCGGGGCCAGCCTGTACGAGCTCAAGGACGTGAACACCTCCGTGGTCGGCTGGGGGCCACTGCTCCTCGGCACGGTGGTGAGCTTCGCCGTGGCCTACGCCGCGATCGCGTGGCTGCTGCGCTACGTCGCCCACCACCCCATCACGATCTTCGTGTGGTACCGGCTCGCCGCGGGCCTCCTGCTCGCGCTCCTGTTGGCGGCCGGGGTGGTGAGCCCGACCTGACGCCCGGCGGTCCGCCGCCGACGGGTCCTGGGCTGGGCGTCCCGATCGGCCCGGGATGCCTGCCTCGCCGGGTCCGGCGGGCGGCCGCCGGCGACACCCGCTTAGGCTGATCCCGTGCCCACCGTGCTGCTCGTGCGCCACGGCCGGACGTCGGCGAACGCGAGCGGGACGCTGGCCGGATGGACCCCAGGGATCGGCCTCGACGACACCGGCCGTGACCAGGCCCGCGCACTCGCCGAGCGGTTGGCGACGGTGCCGCTCGCCGCGCTCGTCACCAGCCCGTTGCAGCGCTGCCGGGAGACGACGGCCGAGCTGGTCGCCGTCCCGGGCCCGAAGGGGAGCCGGCGCCCGGCCCCGGTCGTCGACGACCGCCTCGGCGAGGCCCGCTACGGCGACTGGACCGGGCGCCCCCTCAAGGATCTGGCCAAAGAGCCGTTGTGGCGGGTGGTCCAGGCTCACCCGTCCGCGGTGACGTTCCCGGGGGACCAGGGGGAGTCGATGCTGGGCATGCAGCTGCGCGCGGTCCAGGCGGTCCGCCAGCACGACGCCGCCGTGGCCCGCGAGCACGGGGACGAGGCGGTGTGGGTCGCCGTCTCCCACGGCGACATCATCAAGTCCCTGCTCGCCGACGCCCTCGGCATGCACCTGGACGCCTTCCAGCGGATCGTGGTCGATCCCTGCTCGGTGTCGGTGGTCCGGTACACGCCGCTGCGACCGTTCGCGCTGCGGCTCAACGACACCGGCGGCGACCTCTCCGCGCTCGTCCCACCCCGCCGCAACCGCCGGCGACGGGTGCCCGCGTCTGGGCCGACCGCGGGGCCGACCGTGAGCCCGACCGCGGCGACGGCGGCCCTGGACGGGGCCTCGGACGCGGTCGTGGGCGGCTCGTCGGGGACCGCGTAGGGTCACGGACATGCCCCGCCAGGTCTTCGACTACGACCCGCCGGACCGGTTCGTCGCGGGCACGGTCGGCGAGCCCGGGTCGCGCACCTTCTTCCTCCAGGCCCGCAGCGGGAGCCGGGTGACGAGCGTCGCGCTCGAGAAGGCCCAGGTCTCCGTCCTCGCCGAGCGGGTCGACGAGCTCCTCGACGAGGTGCTGCGCATCAGTGGCGGCAAGGCTGCGGTACCCGCGGTCGCGCCGGTGGATGCCGAGGACGACGAACCCCTTGACACCCCGATCGAGGAGGAGTTCCGGGTGGGCGCGATGAGCCTGGCCTGGGACCCGGAGGCCGGCCGGGTGGTGGTCGAGTGCTTCGCGGAGGGCGTGCCGGTCGAGGAGGAGGACGAGGAGGAGGAGGTCGACGGAGCCGTCCTGCGGGTGAGCATCTCGGGTGCGGCCGCCCGTGCGTTCACCAAGCGGGCGATGGCCGTGGTCGCCGCCGGCCGCCCGCCCTGCCCCTTCTGCGCCAACCCGCTGGACCCCGGCGGCCACATCTGCCCCCGCGCCAACGGCTACCGGCGCTAGGTGCGGATCGGACGGCCCGTGGCATCGCACCCGCCCGGCGAGACGCCCGCCGGGACCGCCGGAGCGCAGATCGACGAGTCGGCCGCACTCGAGGTGCTGGCCAGGGGCGAGCTCGAGATCCGGGGCCGGATCGTCGACGCGAGCAACGCCACGATGCTGGCCCGCGTGGAGCTGGACGGCGTCGAGGCGCTGTGCGTGTACAAGCCGACGGCGGGGAGCGGCCATTGTGGGACTTCCCCAACCGGACGCTGGCCAACCGTGAGGCCGCGATGTACCTGCTGTCGTCCGCGACCGGCTGGCGCCTCGTCCCGCCGACCACGCTCCGGGCGGACGGCCCTCACGGGCCGGGCAGCGTCCAGTGGTGGATCACTGGCGAGGCCGACGGAGTCGGCGCCCCTTCGGGGGCCGAGCGGGACGCGAGGGACGAGGCCTCGGACGCCGTCGGCGCGCCCGAGCGGCTCCTGCCGGCCGAACCGGGGGCCGGACTCGTCGACGTCGTCCGGCCGGACCGGCGGCCGCCGGGATGGCTCGAGGTCGTCGAGGCCGTCGGGTGGGACGGCGAACGCGTCGCGCTCGTGCACGCGGACGATCTCGTGCTCCGCCGGATGGCCGTGCTGGACGCCGTCGCGAACAACGCCGACCGCAAGGGCGGGCACATCCTGCGCGGGGTGGACGGCCGCGTGTACGGCGTCGATCACGGGCTGACCTTCAACGAGGACGACAAGCTGCGCACCGTGCTGTGGGGATGGGCCGGCGAGCCGCTGGCCCGGGACGTCGTCGAGGTTCTGACCGGGCTCGCCGCCGACCTCGACGACGACGGGGCGCTGCGCCGCCGGCTGCTCGGTCTGCTCGACCGGCGGGAGGTGCAGCGGACGGCCCACCGCGTCCGGATGCTGCTGCGCTCCGGCCGCTACCCCCGCCCCGGCGGCCACCGCCCCTCGATCCCCTGGCCCGCCTTCTGACCGCACCGGCGCCCGGCTCCACGTGATCATGCGAGGAGGATGCTCGGCCGGTCGCCTCCTGAAGGACGCAGGTAGTCTCGCAAGCGTGAAGCGCTGGCCCGCACCGTCCCTCCCCGAGCTGCCCGGGCGTGGCGCGATGCCCCGCTTGCACGACACGAGCACCGGGGCCACCGTGCCGTCAGCCGCCGGCCCGACGGCCCGGATGTACGTCTGTGGGATCACGCCGTACGACGCCACGCATCTGGGCCACGCCGCCACCTATGTGACATTCGACCTCCTGCTGCGGGCTTGGCGGGATGCCGGCCTGCGCACGTCGTACGTCCAGAACGTCACCGACGTCGACGACCCCCTCCTACAGCGCGCCGCCGCGACGGGCGTCGACTGGCGGGCCCTGGCCGACGACCAGGTGAGGCTCTTCGGCGACGACATGACCGCCTTGGCGGTGATCCCGCCCGACGTCTTCGAGGGCGCGGTCGAGGCGATCCCGATCATCGTCGAGCGCGTCGTCGAGCTGATCGAGACCGGCTCGGCGTACCGCGTGCCCGGCGACGGCACCGAGCCCGACGGCGACGTCTACTTCTCCGTCCACGCCGACCCGGAGTTCGGCACGGTCAGCCGACTCGACGAGGCCGCCATGCTCGCGCTGTTCGCCGAGCGCGGCGGCGACCCCGGGCGCGGCGGCAAGAAGCACCCGCTCGACGCGATCCTGTGGCGGGTCGAGCGGCCCGGTGAGCCCTCCTGGGACGGCGGAGCCCTCGGTCGGGGCCGTCCCGGCTGGCACATCGAGTGCACCGCGATCGCCCTGGCGCATCTCGGGCCCGCCTTCGACGTCCAGGGCGGCGGGTCGGACCTGATCTTCCCGCATCATGAGATGAGTGCCTCGCACGGCCACCTCCTCGGCGCGCACCCGTTCGCCCGCGCGTACGCCCACGCCGGGATGGTGGGGCTCGACGGGCACAAGATGAGCAAGTCGCGGGGCAATCTCGTGCTGGTCTCGCGCCTGCGGGCCGCCGGCGTCGAACCCGCCGCCGTCCGGCTCGCCGTCCTCGCCCATCACTACCGCAGCGATTGGGAGTGGACCAGCGCCGCCCTGCGTGCGGCCGAGCAGCGGCTCGCGCGCTGGCGCACCGCCACGGCGGGCCGGTTCGGACCGCCGGCCGAGCCCGTGCTCGCCGCCGTCCGGGACCGGCTCGCGGACGACCTGGACGCTGCCGGCGCGCTCGCCGCCGTCGACTCCTGGGTGGCCGAGACCGAGCGTGCGGGCGGCAGCGCCACGGGCCCGGACGCCGACACCCCCGGCGGGCAGCTCGTCGAAGGAGCTCCTCAGCTGGTCCGCGACACGGTCGACGCACTGCTCGGCGTCAAGCTGGCCGATTCCCCCTCCCCGTGATCAAGGAATAGATGGCGATCAAGGAATAATTGGCGATCAAGGACTTCTGGCGACCCATCCCTGGTCCCCATTGCGGCCGGGTATTCCATGATCGCCATGCATTCCTTGATCGCGGGGAGGGGAATCGCTCGATCACGGGGAGGGAGGATGGTCACAGCAGTTCGACGATCATGGCGTTCGCCATGCCACCGCCTTCGCACATCGTCTGCAGCCCGTAGCGGATACCCTCGCGGCGCATCCGGTGGACGAGCGTCGTCATGATCCGCGCGCCGGAGGCGCCGAGCGGGTGTCCGAGCGCGATCGCCCCGCCGTCCGGGTTCGTCAGGGCAGGGTCGGCCCCGGTGTCCGCGAGCCAGGCCCCGATCACCGCGGCGAACGCCTCGTTGACCTCGAACGTGCCGATGTCGCCCAGCGCCAGCCCGCTGCGCTTGAGCGCCTTCTGTGTGGCGGGGATGGGCGCCGTCAGCATCGTGACCGGGTCCACGCCCGCGGTCGCCACGGTGTGGATCCGGGCGAGCGGGCGCAGACCGAGCCGGGCCGCGAACGCGGACGTCGTCACGAGCAGCGCCGCCGCGCCGTCGGAGATCTGCGAGGAGTTCCCCGCCGTCACCACGCCGTCCTCGCGGAACGCCGGCTTCAACGCGGCGAGCGTGTCGACCGTCGTCTCCGGCCGGATGCCCTGGTCGGTGCTCGCTGCGCCGGCCGCGGTCGCGATCGGCACGATCTCCTCCACGAACCGCCCCTCGGCCGTGGCCGCCGCCGCCCGCTGCTGGGACCGCGCCGCGATCGCGTCGACGTCCGCGCGCCCGAGCCCCCACCGCTGTGCGATGATCTCCGCCGAGATGCCCTGCGGGACGAGACCGCCGTCGTACCGGCCGCGCATCATCGGACCGAAGGGTCCGTCGCCCCCAGCCTGGCTGGAGAACATGGGCACCCGGGACATCGACTCGACCCCGCCGGCGACAACCAAGTCCGCGTAGCCGGCGACCACGCTCGCGCCCGCGAACTGCACCGCCTGCTGGCTGGAGCCGCACTGGCGGTCCACCGTCACGCCGACGACGTCCTCGGGCCACCCGGCCGCCAGGGCAGCGTTCCGGGCGACGTTGAACGACTGCTCGCCGACCTGCGAGACGCAACCCCAGACGACGTCGTCCACGAGCCTCGGATCGAGGCCGGTGCGCTCGCCGAGCGCCCGCAGGACCAGTGCGGACAGGTCGACCGGGTGAATCCCGGACAGCACGCCGCGGCCCGGCTTGCCGACCCCGACGGGGGTCCGGACGGCGGCGACGATGACGGCGTCCCGGTCGGGCACGGCGACCTCCTGAGAACGGTGTGCGGCGTCTGCCCGGCTGTCCCGCGTCAACCGCGGGCCGAGCCTCCGTCGTCGCGACGGCGCAGGTAGCGTTCGAACTCCCGGGCGATCGCCTCGCCGCTCGCCTCGGGGAGGTCCGCGGTGTCCTTGGCCTCCTCGAGCTGCCGGACGTACTCGGCGACCTCGCTGTCCTCCTCGGCCAGCTCGTCGACACCATGCTCCCAGGCACGAGCGTCTTCCGGAAGCTCGCCGAGCGGCACGGGGGCGTCGAGGATCTCCTCCACGCGCCGCAACAGCGCCAGCATCGCCTTCGGCGAGGGCGACGTCCCGACGTAGTGCGGCACGGCCGCCCACAGCGACAAACCGGGGATTCCGGCCCGGGTGGCGCCGTCGTGCAGGACGCCGACGATCCCGGTGGGGCCCTGATAGACGGACGGCTCGATCGCCAGCTTGTCCATGAGCTGCTCGTCGTCGCTGGTCGTCGTGACCGGGATGGGCCGGGTGTGGGGGACGTCGGCGAGCAGGGCCCCCAGCGTCACGACGGTGGTGACGCCGAGGCGCCGGGCGTGCCCGACGATCTCCTTGGTGAACGCCCGCCAGCGCATCGACGGCTCGATGCCCCGGACCAGGACGACGTCGCGGGCGGATCCGGGGGGCCGGGCCCAGTACAGCCGCGTGGTCGGCCACGTGATGGACCGGTGGCCGTCCTCGTCGAGGTTCACCATCGGCCGGTTGACCTGGAAGTCGTGGTATTCCTCGGGGTCCAGCTCGGCGATCGGCGCGGCGTCCCAGACGCGGCAGAGGTGGGAAACCGCGCCGCTGGCGGCCTCGCCGGCGTCGTTCCAGCCCTCGAACGCAGCGACCAGCACCGGGTCGCGCAGAGGCGGCACGGACGACAGCTCGCTCACGGAACCTCCCTCCGGCGACGGGCGCCGCCGCGACCAGCCTACGGCGCCCGCACGAGCGGCCATGTCCTCGGCCCACCAGGCCACCCGTCCGTGCCCGTAGACTCGCCACGATGAGCAGCCGCTCCGATATCCTGCGCCGCGCCTTGGCCCAGCGGGTCGTCGTCGCCGACGGCGCCATGGGGACGATGCTGCAGGCGGCCGACCCCAGCCTCGACGACTTCCAGGGCCACGAGGGGTGCAACGAGATCCTCAACGTCACCCGGCCGGACGTCGTCCGCTCGGTCCACGACGCCTACCTCGCCGTCGGCGTCGACTGCGTCGAGACCAACACGTTCGGGGCGAACCTGGGCAATCTCGGCGAGTACGGCATCCACGACCGGATCCGCGAGCTGGCCCGCGCGGGCGCGCTCATCGCCCGCGACGCGGCGGACGCGTGGTCGAGCGCCGACGACCCCCGCTTCGTCCTCGGCAGCCTCGGCCCGGGCACCAAGCTGCCCTCCCTCGGCCACACCACGTTCTCCGCCCTCCGCGACGCCTACGCCGAGGAGGTGACCGGGCTGGTCGAGGGCGGCGTCGACGCCCTGCTGGTCGAGACCGCCCAGGACCTGCTGCAGGCCAAGGCGGCGATCGCCGGCGCGCGGCGGGCGCTGGCAGCCGCCGGCGCCGACGTGCCGATCTTCGCCCAGGTCACGGTGGAGTCCACCGGCACCCTCCTGGTGGGTAGCGAGATCGGGGCCGCATTGACCGCGCTCGAGGCGATGCGGGTCGACGGCATCGGTCTCAACTGCGCCACCGGCCCGGCCGAGATGAGCGAGCACCTGCGCCACCTGGCCAAGCACGCCCGGGTGCCGATCACGTGCATGCCCAACGCGGGCCTGCCGGTGCTGACCCGGGACGGCGCCGCCTACCCGCTGACCCCCGAGCAGCTGGCCGACGCCCACGACAGCTTCACCAGCGAGTTCGGCCTCAGCCTGGTCGGCGGCTGTTGCGGGACCACGCCCGAGCACCTCGCCGCCGTGGTCGAGCGCGTACGAGGCCGCGCGGTCAAGCACCGCCGGCCCCGGCCGGAGCCCGGCGTGGCGAGCATCTACCAGCACGTGCCGTTCCGGCAGGACACGACATACCTGTCGATCGGGGAGCGGACCAACGCCAACGGCTCCAAGGCCTTCCGGGAGGCCATGCTCGCCGGGCGCTGGGACGAGTGCGTCGCGATCGCCCGGCAGCAGACCCGGGACGGGGCGCACCTGCTCGACGTGTGCGTGGACTACGTCGGGCGTGACGGCGTCGCCGACGCCCGGGAGGTCGTGAGCCGCCTCGCGACCTCCTCCACCCTCCCGCTCGTCCTGGACTCGACGGAACCGGCGGTGCTGCAGGCCGGGCTCGAGCTCGTCGGTGGCCGGGCGGTCGTCAACAGCGTGAACTTCGAGGACGGGGAGGGGCCCGGCAGCCGGTTCGCGCGGATCATGCCGCTGGTCCGGGAGCACGGCGCCGCCGTCGTCGCACTCACCATCGACGAGCAGGGCCAGGCCCGCACGAGCGAGCACAAGGTGGCGGTCGCGACCCGGCTCGTCGACACCCTGACCGGCCGGTGGGGGATGAGGGTCGAGGACATCATCGTCGACTGCCTGACGTTCCCCATCGCGACCGGGCAGGAGGAGACCCGCGGGGACGCCGTCGCGACCATCGAGGCGATCCGCGAGGTCAAGCGCCGGTACCCGGACGTGCAGACGACGCTCGGGGTCTCGAACGTCTCCTTCGGGCTCACCCCGCCCGCCCGGGTGGTGCTCAACTCGGTGTTCCTGCACGAGGCGATCAAGGCGGGGCTGGACTCCGCGATCGTGCACGCGGCCAAGATCCATCCGATGTCGCGGATCCCGGAGGAGCAGCGCCTCCTCGCCCTCGACCTGGTCTACGACCGACGCCGGCGCGACCCCGGCGGGAACGTGGTGTACGACCCACTGCAGGCGTTCCTCGCCGCGTTCGACGGAGTCGACACCGCCGGCGTCCGGGCCGACCGCGCAGCGGAGCTGGCCGCCCTGCCCCTCGGCGAGCGACTCCAGCGCCGCATCGTGGACGGCGAGGGGAAGGGACTGCCGGCCGACCTCGACGAGGCGCTGGCCACCGGGCAGGGCGCGCTCGACATCATCAACGACCACCTGCTCGCCGGCATGCGCACCGTCGGCGACCTCTTCGGACGCGGCGAGATGCAGCTCCCCTTCGTGCTGCAGTCCGCGGAAGTCATGAAGGCCGCCGTCGCATACCTGGAGCCGCACATCGACCGGACGGACGAGTCCGGCTCGGGCAATCCCGGTGAGAAGGGCACCATCGTGCTCGCGACCGTCAAGGGCGACGTCCACGACATCGGCAAGAACCTCGTCGACATCATCCTCTCGAACAACGGCTACACCGTGGTCAACATCGGTATCAAGCAGCCGGTGAGCGAGATCCTCCGGGCCGCCGAGGAGAACGACGCCGATGTCATCGGGATGTCGGGCCTGCTCGTGAAGTCCACGGTCGTGATGAAGGAGAACCTCGAGGAGATGAACTCCCGGGGGGTGGCGGCCAAGTGGCCCGTGATCCTCGGGGGAGCGGCCTTGACCAGGGCCTACGTGGAGAACGACCTCGCCGAGGTGTACGCCGGCGACGTCCGCTACGCGCGGGACGCCTTCGAGGGGCTCCGGCTCATGGACGCTCTCCTCGCCGTCCGTCGCGGAGTGCCCGGAGCCACGCTGCCGGAGCGCCGCCCCCGCCGGGTGCGCCGTCGGGACGGCGCGGCGGCTCTCCTGGCGGCGTCCGGGACCGGCGGTGACGCGACGGGCCGGTCCGACGTCCAGCGCGGGCTGCCCGTGCCGGCGCCGCCGTTCTGGGGGGACCGGATCGTCAAGGGTGTGCACCTGGCGGAGTACGCCGGGTACCTCGACGAGCGGGCGACGTTCGTGGGTCAGTGGGGGCTGCGCGGCTCCCGCGGTGGCCGGGGCCCCACGTACGAGGAGCTGGTGGAGAGCGAGGGCCGCCCGCGGCTGCGGATGTGGCTCGACCGGGTGCAGACCGAGGGCCTCCTCGAGGCCGCGGTGGTCTACGGGTACTACCCCTGCGTGTCGGAGGGCGACGACCTGGTCGTCCTGCACGGCGACGGGTCGGGTGGTGAGCCGGGGTCGGAACGGGTCCGGTTCACCTTCCCCCGGCAGCGCCGCGACCGGCGGCTGTGCCTGGCCGACTTCTTCCGCTCGCGGGCGGAGGCGGAGCACCTGGGCGGGCCGGACGTCGTCGCCTTCCAGCTCGTGACGATGGGACCACGGGTCGCCGAGGCGACCGCCGAGCTGTTCGAGAAGAGCGCCTACCGCGACTACCTGGAGCTGCACGGGCTGTCGGTGCAGCTCACCGAGGCGCTCGCCGAGTACTGGCACGCCCGGGTGCGCGAGGACCTCGGCTTCGGCCCGCAGGACGATCCGGACCTCGCCGGCATCCTCCGGCAGGGGTACCGCGGGTCGCGGTACTCCTTCGGGTACCCGGCGTGTCCGGACCTGGCGGACCGAGTCAAGATCGTCGGGCTGTTGAGACCCGACCGGATCGGCGTGCAGCTGTCGGAAGAGCTCCAGCTGCACCCGGAGCAGTCCACCGATGCCCTGGTCGTGCACCATCCCGAGGCCAAGTACTTCAACGCGACGTGATCAGATCGTGAGCGCCGTGCCCGACGAGGCGGCCGACGACGCCGAGCTGCCCGCCGCCGTGCTGTGGGACATGGACGGCACCCTCGTCGACACCGAGCCCTACTGGATCGCGGCCGAGCACGAACTGGTCGCGGCGCACGGCGGCGTCTGGACCGACGAGCACGCCCACGCCCTCGTGGGGAGCCCGCTGCTGGTGTCGGGGGAGTACATCCGCACCCACGGCGGCGTCGACCTGACCCCCGAGGAGATCGTCGAGGCGATGCTCGACCACGTCGTCGCGGCGGTGACGCGGCACGTGCCCTGGCGCCCCGGCGTGGGCGAACTGCTCGGCGAGCTCGGCGACAGCGGAATCCCGTGCGCGCTGGTCACGATGTCGTACGCCCGGCTGGCCGCCGCCGTCACGGCACAGCTGCCCCCGGGCACGTTCGCCGCCGTGGTCACCGGCGACGAGGTCCGGCGGGGCAAGCCGCATCCGGAGGCCTATCTCACCGCAGCGGCCCGGCTCGGCGTGCCACCCGGGGAATGCCTCGCGATCGAGGACAGTCCCGCCGGCGTCGCATCCGCAGAGGCGGCCGGGACGACGGTGGTCGCGGTACCGCACGTCGTCCCCGTCCCGCCCGGGCCGGGGCACGTTCTGGTGCCGACGCTCGCCGGCACGACGGTCGCCAGGCTGTACGCCAAGGCCCTCACGACGACCCTCCCGGCGTCCGCTCCGGCCCTCACGGCGCCTCTCCCGACCACCCTCCCGGCACCTTCCCCGGGTCGACGTCGGCCCGACCACCAGCGGAAGACGTGAACCAGCGCGCCGTCAAGGCGACAAATCGTACCGGCTAGGTTGCCGATTCATCACGATCGCGCTACCGGTAGGCCTCACCTCTGGCGTGCGGCGTCCCGGTTGGGCAGAGTCGTCCGGACCGGAACGACGTCTGCTACGGTCGCCCGCACCACGGATGGTCGGGGAACGTCGTTCCCCCGCGTCCCGACCCGCCCCAGGCAGGGGCGACCCCCCCGCCCACGGCGGCACGGACCACGAAGCTGGGAGATCAACGGCGATGACCGCACCGGTCGAGGAGTTCGGCTCGGGAGTCGGGGCGCAACCCGAAGCCGTGCTGGAGGGTGCCGGGCAGCCGATCGCCGGACGGTCCCTCGGCCAGATCGCCTGGATGCGCCTCAAGCGCGACAAGGTGGCCATCGCCGGCGGCGTCTTCGTCATCTTCCTCATCGTCGTCGCGATCTTCGCTCCGCTCATCGTCGACGTGCTCGGGCATCCCCCGAACGAGTTCCACGAGAGCCTCGTCAACCCGGATCTGCAGACGCCCGAGGGCAAGTTCGGCGGGGTGAGCCGGGAGTTCCTCTTCGGGATCGAACCCGTCAACGGCCGCGACCTCTTCAGCCGCATCGTCTACGGCAGCCGGATCTCGCTGCTGATCGCGTTCCTGGCGACCGGGCTGTCTGTGATCATCGGGGTCTCCATGGGTGTCACCGCCGCGTTCTTCGGCGGCTGGGTGGACAGCTTCATCGGCCGGCTGATGGACATCTTCCTGGCCTTCCCGCTGCTCGTCTTCGCCATCGCGCTGGCCGGCGTCATCCCGAACTCGGCGTTCGGTCTCAGCGGAGACTCGCTGAAGATCGGCGTCCTGGTGTTCATCATCGGCTTCTTCAGCTGGCCGTACATCGGCCGGATCATCCGCGGCCAGGCACTGTCGCTGCGCGAGCGGGAGTTCATCGACGCCGCCCGCAGCCTGGGCGCGGGGAGCGGCTACATCCTGCGCCGCGAGATGTTGCCGAACCTCATCGCGCCGATCCTCGTCTACTCGACCCTGCTGATCCCGACGAACATCCTCTTCGAGGCCGCCCTGGCGTTCCTCGGCGTCGGCATCCAGCCGCCGACCCCGACGTGGGGCGGCATGCTCAGCGCCGCCGCCGGCTGGTACCAGATCGATCCCTGGTTCATGGTGCCGCCGGGACTGGCGATCTTCTTCACCGTGCTCGCCTTCAACCTCTTCGGTGACGGCCTGCGCGACGCCCTCGACCCCCGGACCCGCTGACCCGGCCGGAGAAGTTCCACCGTCCTCGATTGGAGAATGGGTACTCGAATGAGAAGAACGCGAACAGCTGCGGCCGTGGCGGTGGCCGCGGCGGCGAGCCTCGGGCTGGCAGCCTGCGGAGGCGGCGGCTCGAGCAGCACCTCGAGCTCGTCGAACACGTCCTCGGGGGCGGCGTCGAGCGGGTTCAACGCGGGAGTCGACAAGGTGTTCAACCCGTCCACCACCAAGGGCGGCACCCTGCGGATGGCGATCAGCGACGACTGGGACAGCCTCGACCCCGGTGACACCTACTACGGCTTCGCCTGGGACTTCGCCCGCCTCTACGGCCGCTCGCTGACGACCTTCAACCCCGCCCCCGGCAAGGACGGCGTCAAGATCGTTCCCGACCTCGCCCAGAGTCTCGGCCAGTCCAGCGACGGCGGCAAGACCTGGACCTACAAGCTCCGCCCGGGCCTGAAGTACGAGGACGGCACGCCGATCACCTCGAAGGACGTCAAGTACGCCGTGGCGCGCTCGCTCGACAAGGACGTGCTCGTCAACGGGCCGACGTACTTCAACGACTACCTCGACCTGAAGGGCTACACCAGCCCCTACAAGCTCAAGGACAAGGGCGCGGGCCTGAAGGCCATCGAGACGCCGGACGACCAGACGATCATCTTCCACCTCAACAAGCCGTTCTCGGGCTTCGACTACTTCGCCCAGCTCCCGTCGACGATGCCCGTCCCGCCGGCCAAGGACACCGGCACGAACTACAAGTCGCACGTCGTCTCGTCGGGGCCCTACATGTTCAAGACCGTCCAGCCCGGCAAGGAGTACGTCCTCGTCCGCAACCCGAACTGGGACCCCTCGACGGACCCGCTGCGCAAGGCCCTGCCGGACGAGATCGACGTCCAGCTCAAGCAGAACCAGGACGACATCGACAACCGGCTCCTGGCCGGACAGCTCGACGTCGACGTGGCCGGTAGTGGTGTCGCCGCGCAGACCCAGGGCAAGATCCTCGCCGACCCGAAGCTGAAGGCGAACGCCGACAACCCGTTCGGCATCCGGGTGTGGTACCTGTCGGTCAACGGCGACGTCGCGCCGCTGAACAACCTCGCCTGCCGGCAGGCGGTCGAGTACGCGACGGACAAGGTGTCGATCCAGCGGGCGTACGGCGGGAACACCGGCGGAGCGATCGCGACGAACATGCTGCCGCCCACGGTGGCGGGCGCTCAGCAGTTCAACACGTATCCGCCGGGCTCGGACAACACGGGCGACCTGCAGAAGGCGAAGGAGGCCCTGGCCACGTGCGGGCAGCCGAACGGCTTCTCGACGACGATGGCGTTCCGGTCCGACCGGCCCAAGGAGGTCGCCACCGCAGAGGCCGAGCAGCAGGCCCTCGCCCGGGTCGGCATCAAGCTGACGCTCAAGGGGTTCCCGTCGGGCGATTACTTCAAGCTGTACGCGGGCAAGCCGGACTACGCCAAGGCCAACAACCTGGGCATCATGACGAACGGCTGGGGCGCCGACTGGCCGGACGGCTTCGGGTTCCTCAGCCAGATCGTCGACAGCCGGACCATCCGGCCGCAGGGCGGCAACTACAACCTGTCGGTCAAGGACCCGCAGGTCGACGCCATGATCGACAAGGCGACCTCCGCGGCAGACCCCAGCGCGAGCGCGCAGACGTGGACCGACATCGACAAGAAGGTCATGCAGGACGCGTTCGTCGTGCCGACGGTGTGGGCCAAGGGCCTGTACTACCGGCCGCCGACGCTGACCAACGTCTTCATCAACCCGGCGTACGGCATGTACGAGTACATCGCACTCGGCGTCAAGCAGTAGGTCCGGCGGACGCACGACAGGAGGGGTGAAGGCGCCGGAGGGTGGTGCCGCGGGATCTCGCGGCACCACCCTCCACAGCCGACAAAGTGGTCACGTACATCATCCGGCGGCTCATCGCGGCGGTGCTGCTGCTGCTCATCGTCACCGCGATCGTGTTCGCGATCTTCTTCCTGGTGCCCCGGCTCGCCGGCGCCAGCTCGGACACCCTGGCGTCCCGGTACGTCGGGCGGGCCGCCGGACAGGAGCAGATCCATCAGGCCGCCGTCCGGCTAGGGCTCACCGACCCGATCTACGTGCAGTACGGCCGCTTCGTGAAGGGCCTCGTCGCCGGGTCGACGTACGACACGGGCACGGACGTGGTCTCCTGCCCGGCGCCGTGTCTCGGGTACTCCTTCATCCACCAGACTCCGGTCCTGCCCGACATCCTCGACCGGCTCCCGGTGACGATCTCGCTCGCGCTGGGCGCGGCGGTGCTGTGGCTGGTCGGCGGCGTCTCCGCCGGGGTGATCTCCGCGCTGCGCCGGGGGAGCATCGTCGACCGCGCCGCGATGGCCATCGCCCTCGCCGGCGTTTCGCTGCCGATCTTCTTCACCGGCCTGCTGTCGCTGTCG
>DATKNA010000334.1:0-11691 GCA_035541595.1 Kineosporiaceae bacterium
GCGCTCGACGATCTCGGTGATCTCGAGCACGGGGACACCGGGGAGCATGAGCTCTGCCCGCTCGCGGCTCGCGGTGGAGACCGCGGAGACGCCGACGACGGCGTGCCCGGCGGCCCGCAGGGCGTTGCCGAGCACCGCTCCCACACGCCCGGCGCCGACGACGCCGACGCCGAGTCGGCCCGGCCGGTCCGTTGCGCCGGGCTCACCGGCGTCGGCCCCGGCCCGTCCCCGCCGGGAGCCGCCCTGGCCCGCGCCGTCCACGACCAGCGAGGCTAGCCTGGCCGCCGTGGGCCGTCATGAGCGCATCGCCGAGCTGACCGACCCGGTCGCGCCGGAGGACGGGCGGACGCTGGAGATCGCCGACCTGGCGACCGGGTACGGACGGACGGCGCGTGCGATCCTCGCGACGGCGAAGGGCCCGGTCCGGATCCACGCGGTGGACACCGGTCCGATCATCGACGACGACCTGCTGCACGACCCGCGCGTGCGCCCGGTGCTCGCCGACCTCGACGAGCCGTTGCCGTTCGCCGGCCGCCGGCTCGACCGGGTCACCTCCGTGAACGTGGCCGAACACCTGGCGGACCCTCGGGCGCACGTGGCCGAGTGCTACCGGGTGCTGCGGCCGGGCGGGCTGCTGGTGCTCATGCACAGCGACTGGGACACCACCCTGGTCAGCAGCGACGACGACGCACTGACCCGTCGGCTGGTCGACACGTTCGTGGCGACCGTGCCGAAGTGGGTGGAGCACGCCGACGGGTTCATGGGTCGCAAGCTGCTCGGCCTGGCCACGGCGGCGCCCTTCGAGGTGGTCGCGGTGGACACCTGGGCCGACTGCCACCGGCGGTTCGACGAGGACTCGGTCGCCTGGAAGGTCGCCCGCGGCGTCCTGGCCGCGGCGGCCGGCGACCCGGAGTTGGCGCCGCTGGCCGCGCGGTGGATCCAGACGCTGCGCCGCTACGCGGAGGAGAACCGGTTTCTGTTCTCCGTGATCGACGTGGCCGTCGTCCTGCGCCGCCCGGAGTGACCGGCAGCGGTGACACCGACGGATCCGGGTCGCTGGCTGCCGTGGGAGCGTGCCTGGCGGGACGCCCTCTACGGGGAGCGAGGCTTCTACCGGCGCCCCGAGGGCCCCGCAGGGCACTTCCGGACGGCGTCGCACGCGGCTCCGTCCGCTCTCGCCGCCGCGATCGCACGGCTGGCGCGCCGGGCCCGGTGCTCCGGGGTCGTCGACCTCGGGGCCGGGCGGGGTGAGCTGCTCACGGCGCTCGCGCGCCACGACGATGCCGAGACCATGCGCCCGCTGCGGTTGCACGGCGTCGACCTCGTGGAGCGGCCTGCCCTGTTGCCGCACAGCGTGGCGTGGACCAGATCCGATCAGGGCATCCCCTACTCCGCGTTCGAGGAGTCGCTGGTCGTCGCGTGGGAGCTGCTCGACACGGTGCCCTGCCCGGTCCTCGAGGTGGCCGGGGACGGCCAGGCACGGGTGGTGCTCGTCGAACCGTCGAGCGGCCGTGAGCGCCTGGACGGCGCGCCCCGGGACGAGGACCTCCGCTGGTGCGCCACCTGGTGGCCGGCGGCGGACCGCGCGGAGGGCGCACGGATCGAGGTTGGGCATCCCCGCGATGCGTGGTGGTCCGGCCACGTCGGTCTCCTGCACCGGATCGGCGGCGGACTGCTGCTCGCCGTCGACTACACGCACACGGCTGTCGATCGGCCATCGCTCGGCACCCTCAGCGGGTATCGACGGGGCCGTCTGGTGCCGCCGGTGCCCGACGGGTCCTGCGATGTGACCGCACACGTGGCCATCGACGCGGTGGAGGCGGCAGGACGGACGGCGGGAGGCGCGCCCGGTGTCCTGGCGCCGCAACACGAGGCCCTGCGTGCGCTGGGGGTGCGGGGCGATGAGCCCGGCGCGGACGAGGTCCTCGACCCGGACGGGCTCGGCGGGTTCACCTGGCTGCTTCAGGCTGTCGGCGGGGTGACCCCCGCGCTGGGCTGACCGGTGCGGTCCGAGGTGCTGTCCGGGCGTTCCAGCCACCGTTCGGGCGGAGCCGTGCGCCGGGCCCGCCGGGCCCGCACGGCTTGGTCGGACAGCAGGTCGGCGGCGTCCCGTTCGCGCAGGTGCGGGACGACAGGGTCGATCGGACCGCGGGTGGAGTGCAGGTGGAAGGAGGCCAGGCCGAGCAGCCTTTGCAGCGGGCCCTGGGAGATGCCACAGCTCTGTGTCCGGACGTGCGGGACGACGCCGAGCCGGCGCCGCAGCCGGCCACGACGGACCAGCATGACCTCCTGGGTCACCCGGACGCCGTTGCGTCGCCAGGCGATCGGGTCGACCCAGACGGCCTGCCGCGGGGACGTCAGATAGCCGCCCGGGCACCGACCGTCACCGTCAAGACCCGCGGCCACCACGGCCAGGGCGTCCTCTCCGGGCTCGATGCCCAGGTCGGGGACGACGAGGGCGAGCAGCGCGACGGCCTCCGCGCGGGTGCCGACCGGCAGCAGCTCATTCTCGGTGCGCTGGTTGTCGCCGCGCCCGGTGTAGCCGGCGACGTTGACGACGACGCGCCACCAGTCCCGCCCGCGCCACAACAGCGGCTGGCTGAGCTGCACGGCCTGGACCCGACCGGGAGGGACCGTCTGGGCGCGGTGCTCCAGCAGGCCGTGTCGGAGCCTCAGGCCGTCGGGGGAGACCGTGACCGTGAAGCCGAACGCGCTGGCGAAGCGCCGCCACAGCACCGTGACGACGCCCAGGGCGGCGGGCAGCAGACCGGCCGACGCCGCGACCCCCGCGACCGCCAGACCGGCGGCGATGACGACCGTGACGGCGACGATACCGACGAGCACCCCGCCGTCGAGAAACAGCGAGGCGATCAGCCGGGGCACCGGCACCTCGGCGATCGGGCGCTCCGGAGCCTCGGGGGCCTGGGGCGTCTGGTACGTCAGCCCCGCGGCGGCGGCGAGGAGATGGTTGCGCAGCTGCCGGGCCTGCGTGTCGGTGAGGTAGGAGAGCTCGATGCTCGACCCGCTGCCGCCGGCCACCTCGAGCTTGAGCCGGGCCAGGCCGAAGATGCGGGCCACCAGCGGCTGGACGAGGTCGACGGCCTGCAGCCGGTCGAGGCGGGCGCGGCGCTGGCGGCGGACGACGACGCCGTGGCGCAGCTCGAGCGCCTCGCCGGTGACGCGGTACCGGGTCATCCGCCAGGAGAGCGCGAGCACCCCGACGACGAGCGCGAGCACGAGAGCGCCGACGGGTGCGGCCGTGCGGAGCCAGGCCGCGTCCGGCCCGCCGTCATCGAGGCCGGAGCCGGCCGCCTGCCGCAACACGTTCTGCCCGGCGTCCTGGACGGCGACGACGAGAACGACGACGAGCGCCTGCCAGGACCGGATCGCCGGGGTCAAGGGGTGGACGCGGTGCCAGGCGCCGTCCGCGACGGGCGGCGGCGGCCCTGCCACCGCCCGTGCTGGCGGCGGAGGGTCGATGGTGTTCACAGCCCCGCCAGCCGCGCCTCGCCCCGGGAGGCCAGGCGGTCGCGCAACCGGGCCGCTTCCTGGGGGTTCAAGCCCGGGATGTAGGCGTCACTGTGCGCCGATGCGGTGTGCAGCTGGACCTTGGCCAGCCGGAACGCGCGATCCACCGGGCCGGCGTAGACATCGACGTACTGCATACGCCCGTAGGGCACCACGACGACCGTCCGCCAGAGCAGGCCGTGCCGGACCAGCAGGTCGTCCTCACGCTCGGCGTAGCGCCATGACCGTACCTGCCGCCCGATCGTCCACCAGGCCCAGGAGGCCCCCGCGAGCACGGCCACGGCAACGAGCCACAGCCAGCCGACCCCGAGCAGCACGGCGAGCGCCGAAGCCGCGATGGCCAGTAGGGCGAGAGGCAGACAGGTCGTCACGCGCCGGGCCGAGGCCAGTCGGGCCGACACCCCCGACCAGGCGACGTCCGGAGGCTGGAACGGCTCGCCCCCCACCGCCTCGGCCGGCCTCCGGGTCGCTGCCATTCCCCCAGCATGTCACGGGGGTTCGACGGTCGAGCAGGGCCGGAGAAGGCCGTGTCAGACTGGCGCCGTGACACCCGCCGACAGCTCGCTCACCGTCGGCCTGGGCGCCGGTGGGCTCGCCACGGCGGACATGGTGCTGAACATCGGCCCGCAGCATCCCTCGACACACGGCGTGCTCCGGCTGCGGATCACGCTCGACGGCGAGCGGATCACGCGTGCCGAGCCGATCGTCGGTTACATGCACCGGGGGGCCGAGAAGCTCTTCGAGGTACGCGACTACCGGCAGATCGTCGTGCTCGCGAACCGGCACGACTGGCTCTCCGCGTTCGCGAACGAGCTCGGCGTCGTGCTCGGCGCGGAGCGCATGTTGGGCCTGGAGGTGCCCGGGCGGGCGGTGTGGGCGCGCACGCTGCTGGCCGAGCTCAACCGGATCCTCAACCACCTCATGTTCCTCGGGTCGTACCCGCTGGAGCTCGGCGCCATCACGCCGGTGTTCTACGCCTTCCGGGAGCGCGAGGAGCTGCAGGCCGTCATGGAGGAGGTCTCCGGCGGCCGGATCCACTACATGTTCAACCGGGTCGGCGGGTTGAAGGAGGACCTCCCGGCCGGCTGGACCGGACGGGTCCGGCACGCCCTGGACGTCGTCCGCAGCCGGCTGCCCGACCTGGAGTCGTTGATCGTCGGCAACGAGATCCTCCTCGCCCGGACCCGCGGGGTGGGCGTCCTGTCCCGGGAACTCGCGGCGGCGTACGGCGTCAGCGGACCCATCGCCCGCGCCAGCGGACTCGACCTCGACCTGCGCCGGGACGAGCCCTACCTGGCGTACGGCGAGCTGTTCGCGCCCGGCGGCCCCGGCCGAGTGGTGACGCGGACCGCCGGGGACTGCCTCGCCCGGCTCGAGGTGCTGCTCGAACAGGTGCACGTCTCGCTCGACCTCGCCGAGCACTGCCTGGACCGCCTGGGCTCGCTGCCACCCGGCCCGGTGAACGTGCGGCTGCCGAAGGTGCTGCGGGTACCGGAGGGGCACCTGTACACGTGGACCGAGAACCCGTTGGGGATCAACGGCTACTACCTCGTCTCGCGCGGGGACAAGGTGCCGTGGCGGCTCAAGCTGAGGTCGGCGTCGTTCAACAACGTCCAGGTGCTGTCCCGGATCCTGCCCGGCTGCCTGGTCGCCGACATGGTGGCCGTGCTGGGCTCGACGTTCTTCGTGGTCGGCGACGTCGACAAGTAGCCGAGGAAGTAGCCGAGGGGGTAGCCGAGGAAGTAGCGGATCCCGTCCGCGGCGGGACGTCTCGCCTGCGACGCTTTGCGGTGGTCCCGGATGTGGGCCGGGGCAAGCACTGCCCCGTTCACTCGCCGGGCAGTCGCCGCTCACTCGCCGCTCACTCGCCGGGCAGTCGCCGCTCACTCGCCGCTCACTCGCCGGGCAGTCGCCGGGCACTCGCCGCTCACTCGCCGCTCACTCGCCGCTCACTCGCCGCTCACTCGCCGGGCGGGCCTCGTGTGCGATCCGCAACGCCCTGGCCCAGATGTGGTGCCACCGCAAAGCCTCCGGGGGCACGTGCCCCGGGGCGGTGCGGCCCGAGCCGAGGGAGGGATCACGCGGTCCTGCGGGTCGGCGAGGCGCCCGGCGTGGACCGGGCGGTGGAGGGGGAGTCCGTCGCGATGTCGGTGTCGCCAGCGTATGCCAACGAGCGCGTCGTCACCGCCGCGTCGAGCTCCACCAGCGCGGCGTAGACGAGTGCGTCGGCCTTCGGCGTCAGCCGGCCGCGGGCCGCGGGTGGTTGGGCGGGCAGGGGTGCGCCGGCCGCCGTCAGGAACAGGCCCGGCTGCTGCGTGGGCAGGGCCGCTGTGCCGGTGCCGACCCGAGCCGGCCCCTGCACCCAGTCGGACGCCTCGGCCTCCGCCAGTGCGACGACGACGAGCTCGCCCTCGCCCGGCTCGGGAGCGGCGACCGCGACCGGCTCGGCCTCGGTCACCTCTGGGACGGGCAGCAGCAGGGGCAGGTTGCGTGCGGCGAGCACGGCCTCGGTGTCGAGCAGGGCGCGGTGGAACGCGTCGACGTCCTGGCGCAGCTGCGCGATCGTGCGCCGCAGCTCGGTCACCTCGTGCCGGCTGCGCATCCGCTCGGCCCGGCGTCGCCGGCGTAGTGAACGTGCCTGCAGCCGCTCGACGTAGAGCCCGGCGGCGCAGACGATCGCACCACCGGCGGCCAGTCCCGGCACCTGTGCGAGGCAGCCCGCGCCGCCGAGCGCGAGTCCGGCGACCAGGGACGTCATCGGCGTGCAGGCGACGACCGCCTCCACGACGGCCCGGGGACGGGAGCGTTCCTGCTGCTGCGATGCGCACCGATTCGCCACGGCCGTCACTGTAGGGGGGGACGGTCCCGGCCGGCGCATCTCCGGACGGCGTGTCACACCAGCCACACCAGTATCAGGAGAAGGCATCAGCACCGGTCACCCGTCGAGATGACCGGTGCCGACGGGTCAGGCTGATCGATCAGCCTGATCGATCAGCCTGACCGATCAGGCTGGTGCCGATGTCAGATCAGGCCCTTCGAGGTCAGGTACTGCTTCGCCACGTCCTCCGGCTTCTGCCGTTCCGCGTCGACCTTCTGGTCCAGCGTGGTGAGGTCCGCCGTCGTCAGCGTCTGGGACAGCTTGTTCAGCGCCGCCGAGATGTCCGGCGTGTCGGCCGTCGCCGCGTGCGCGACGGGCACGAGGTTGTCCGCGTTCTGCAGATGCTTGTCGTCCGCGAGCAGGACGAGGCCGAGCGAGGGCAGCGTGGCGTCCGTGGTGCCGGTGAGCACCATGTCGGCCTTGCCGCTGATCACTGCCTGCTTCGCCTGCGGGCTGCCGAAGCCGAGCGGCAGCAGCTCGGAGACGGTGATCCCGTAGGTCTTCTTCAGACCGGGCATGCAGAACGGCCGGTCAGGGCACTCGGTGGTCGCCGCGAGCCGGATCGGCTTCCCGAGCTTGGCCAGGTCCGAGAGGGTCTTGAGGTGGTTGGCGTCGGCGAACTTCTTGGTGACCGCGAAGGCATTGCTGTCCGCCGCGGGCGACACGGCGAAGGCGACCAGCCCGACCTTCTGCAGGTACGGCGTCATCTTCTGCACCGTCTGCTGCGGATCGGAGCTGGCGATGCTCGGCGCGTTCGGACCGTTCGCCTTGGCGTTCATGAAGTCGGCCATCGTCGCGGCGTACTCCGGGACGATGTCGATCTGCCCCTTTTCCAGGGCGGGCTCGTAGACCTCGCGGTTGCCGACGGCCTTGTACGAGATGGTGTACCCGGCCTTGGAGAGCAGCTGGCCGTAGAGCTGCTGCATGATGAGCATCTCGGTGAAGTTCGCTCCGCCGACGACGAGGTTCTTGCTGCCACCGCTGGAGGCCCCGGCCGAGGCACCCGCGCCGGAGGCGCTGGACGACGTCGACGAGCTGGAGAACGCGTTGGACGATCCACCGCACGCCGCGAGGAGGAGGCTGGCGGCACCGGTCGCGGCCAGGACGGCGAGTGCTGCCAGCCGGTGTCGCCGCACACCGGGCGCCGGGGTGGAGGTGGGGAGTGGTGTCGCGGTCATTGTCAGGTCGCCTTCTGTGTCCCGTGCTCTGCACGCGTGTCCGGCGGGCTCGTGCTGCCGCAGGGGCGCGCGGCGGGCCCATCCCGCCGCGGTCGCCCTGCTACCCGCTCCCCCGACCCAACCCTGACCTGACGCCACGCGCATCCCGGGGCAGATCACAGTTCGCCAACGAAAACCTTACGCGGCTGCGGCCCGTGACCCTGCTCGCACCGCCCGCTGCGGGTCGACGCGCCGCTGGAGAAGCGCCATCCCGCCCTCGACGCTGAGCGCCAGGACGAGCACGCAGATCGCGCCGCCGACGACCTCGGCCTGGTTCTGCCGGCCGAACCCGTCGGTGATGATCGCTCCGAGGCCGCCGCCGGCGACGAGCGCCGCGATCGTCGCGGTCGCCACGACCTGGACGGCGGCCAGCCGCACGCCGTCCATGATCAGCGATGTGGCCAGGGGAAGCTCGACCTTGGCGAGGATCTGTGGTCCGCTCATGCCCATCCCGCGGGCCGCGTCCACGGCGGCCGGATCGACCTCGCTGACCCCGACGTAGGTGTTGGTGAGGATCGGAGGGATCGCGAAGAGGACCAGCGCGGTGAGGATCGACAGCGTCGACAGGCCGAACGGGTCGGGCGCGAGGACGAGCAGGACCAGCACCGCGAACGTCGGGAACGCGCGGCCGATGTTCGAGACGCCGACAGCGAGCGCGCCGCCGCGATGGATGTGCCCGAGCCACACGGCGAGGGGGATGGCCAGGGCGCAGGCGATGCCGAGCGCCGCGGCCGACAGGCCGACGTGTTCCAGGAAGCGGTGCGGGATGCCGTCGGGCCCCTGCCAGTTCCGGGGGTCCTGGAACCAGGCGAGGACGTCGGCGATCCAGCCCATCAGGCCGCCGCCTTCCCTCGCCGCCACGGCATGAACACCCGCTGCGTGAGGACGAGCAGCAGGTCGAGCACGAGCGCGATGACCACGCAGAGCACTGACGCGGTGAGCACCTGCGCCTTGAAGTTGCTCTGCAGGCCGGTGGCGATGAGGTCGCCGAGGCCGCCGCTGCCGACGATGGTGCCGACGGTGACGAGCGCGACGGTGGACACCGTCGCCACGCGCAGGCCGCCGATGAGCACCGGGAGCGCGAGCGGCAGCTCGACCCGCCAGAGCAGGCCGTTCGCGGAGTAGCCCATCCCCCGGCCGGCGTCCCGCACCTCCTCGGGCACGCCGTCGAGACCGGTCAGCGCGGCCCGGACGAGGATGGTCAGCGAGTACAGGACCAGACCGATGATCACGGTCTTGTCGGACAGCCCGGTGAACGGTAGGAGCAGGGAGAACAACGCCAGGGACGGGATCGTGTAGATCGCCGTCGAGAGGCCCAGGATGGTCACCTGGAGACGCCGGACACGCCGGGCCAGCAGGGCCAGCGGCAGCGCCAGCGCGGCGCCCAGGACGACGGAGATGACGGTGATCCGCAGGTGCTCGACGGTCGCCGCGGTGAGCTCGTCTGCCCTGGTGCGGACGTACTCGGGGCACACCCAGGCGTTGCGGAGAAGGCAGTCGTCGGCGACTGTGGGCGGGTGGCTGCCGATCAGCGCGCTCCCGAGGCCTCCGATCACGCTCGCGAACCTACCCGCGACGCGATGATCCGGCTCGACGGCCTCACCAAGCGCTACCCGGACGGCACGGTCGCCGTCGACGAGGTGACGCTCGAGATCGGCCGCGGCGAGCTGGTCATGCTGGTCGGCCCGTCCGGTGGGGGCAAGTCGACGACGCTGCGCCTGATCAATCGACTCATCGAGCCGACGTCCGGGCGGATCTGGATCGACGGGCGCGACGTCACCCGCGAGGACCCGCAGCGGCTGCGCCGCGGCATGGGCTACGTGATCCAGCGCATCGGGCTCTTCCCGCACCGGACGGTGGAGCAGAACGTCGCCACGGTGCCGGGGCTGCTCGGCTGGGACCGGGCCCGCACCAGGCGACGCGTCACGGAGATGCTCGACCTCGTCGGTCTCGAACCCGCCACGTACGCCCGCCGCTACCCGCACGAGCTGTCCGGGGGCCAGCAGCAAAGGGTCGGCGTCGCGCGGGCGCTCGCGGCCGATCCCCCCGTGCTCCTCATGGACGAGCCGTTCGGCGCCGTCGACCCACTGGCCCGCGATCGGCTCCAGGATCAGTTCCACCGGATCCAGGCGGAGCTGCACAAGACGGTGGTCTTCGTGACCCATGACATCGACGAGGCGGTCCGGCTCGGCGACCGGATCGCGCTGCTCGGGCCGGCCGGCCGGTTGCAGCAGTACGCCGATCCGGCGACGCTGCTGGCCGCGCCCGCGAACGAGCAGGCCGCGACATTCGTCGGGGCCGACCGGGGAATTCGCCGGCTGAGCGTCACCCCCCTGACCGAGGCGGACCTCGACCACCCACCGACCGTCCCGGAGACCCCCGGGGCGCTGGGCGCCCCGGAGGGGGCGCTCGTCCTCGACGCGGCGGGCGCGGTGGCCGGCGTCGTCCGGGAAGGCCGGGTCGACCAGGCCCCGCCGGCGGTGGCGCTCGGCTCGTCGCTGCGCGACGCGTTCGCCGCGCTGGCCGGCGTCGACCTGGGCTTCGTGCCTGTCACGGCGCAGGGCCGCTGCCTGGGTGTGGTGACCCCGGAAGGCATCTACCGGGCCCTGCGCCGGAGCGCGCGCCAGGTGGTCGGGCACGAGGCGGCCGGGTCCCTGGCGTGACGGACGCGGCGCCCACGGGTGGCGGCCGAGGGGGACCATCGCGCACCCCGGGAGTGTGGCGGGCGGGCGCGGTGGCGATCGCCGTCGCGGCCTTGTCAGGGTGCACGAACGGGCCGTCAGGGCCCGCTCCGTCCACCTCGCCCCGGCATGCGACGTCGCCGGCCACGAACGGCACGCCGGGGCCCGCCTTCGCACCCGGACCGACCACGCGCGCCGCCGGCCGGCCGGCCCCGCCCACGACGCGGGACTGCATGGCCCGGGCACAGGTGGCGTGCTATGAGCCCAGGCAGCTGGCGCGGGCGTACGGCCTCGGGCCGCTGTGGCGGCAGGGCTGGACCGGCGCAGGCCGCACCATCGCGATCGTGGACTCGTTCGGCTCGCCCACGATCCGCCGGGACCTCCACACGTTCGACGCCACCTTCGGCTATCCGGACCCCAAGCTCACGATCATCCAGCCCGCGGGCCGGGTGCCCGGGTTCGACCGGTCGGACAGCTCGCAGGTGGGGTGGGCCGGCGAGACGACGCTGGACGTCGAGTGGGCGCACGCGATGGCACCCGGCGCGGACATCCTGCTCATCGAGACGCCGGTGGCCGAGACGGAGGGGATCACCGGCTTCCCGGAGATCGTCAAGGCGGAGACCTACGTCCTCGACCACGATCTCGCCGACGTCTTCTCGCAGAGCTTGGGCGCGACCGAGCAGACCTTCGTGAGTCCGGCGCAGCTGCGCAGCCAACGCCGTGCCTACGCGATGGCCGCGGCGAAGCACGTCACCGTGCTCGCGGCGTCGGGGGACGACGGGCCGCTGGCGCGGGATCTCCGGATGCGCAGGACCGCCAGGCACGGGGTCGAGTGGCCGGCGAGCGATCCACTCGTCACCGCGGTCGGCGGGACCCGGCTCACCCTCGACGCCAGCGGCCGGAGGACGATTCCCGACACGGCGTGGGGTGGCGTCGACGAGACGGGGGCGTCGGGGGGCGGCCTGTCCACCGTCTTCGCCCGGCCCAGCTGGCAGGACGGCGTCGAGGAGGCGGTCGGTGACGCCCGCGGTGTCCCCGACATCAGCTTGAGCGCAGCCACGGACGGCGGGTTGGTCGTCTGGTCCACCTGTCCCGGGGGGATCCGGGGTTGGGCCGTCACCGGCGGCACCAGCGCGGCGACGCCGCTCTTCGCCGGCGTCGTGGCGATCGCCGACCAGTACGCGGGCCGCCGGCTCGGCCTGCTCAACCCCGCGCTGTACGCGCTCGCCGCCGCCGGGCAGGGCCACGGGATCGTGGACGTCACGACGGGTACGAGCGCCGTCGAGGCCGTCCCGGGGTTCCCGGCACGGGGCGGCTACGACCTGGCGACCGGGCTGGGCACCGTGGACGCGGAGCAGCTGGTCGTGGCGCTGGCCACGCCGGCGTC
>DATKNA010000335.1:0-3653 GCA_035541595.1 Kineosporiaceae bacterium
CTGCTCGGGCGCGCCCTGCGATCGGGCCGACTCGACGGGCGCGGCGTGGAGACATTACGTCGCATCGACACGCACCTCGATGACCTGCTCGTCCGCCGTGTCGACGGCGACCTCGAAGCGGACGCCTCCCACCTCGTGCACGCCACCGTCACGCGATATCTGCCGGACACCCTCGAACCGCTCCTCGCGCTGACCGATCCGCGAGCCGTCGTGCGGGGCCGGCCCGCGGCTGCCGAGGTGGCCGACCAGCTCGCTTGGATCGAGAAGGGTTTGGCCGAAGCAGTCCGTCGACCGGCGCGGAACCACCCGGAGACACGCCTGCTCCTCCAGGGCGAGTTCCTGCGATCGAAGTTCGGCGAGCCGTCACTCTGAATTCGCCGCTGCTCATCCCCTGGTCGCCCGACGATTCCAGCAGTGCGGGCGGAGCACGACTCGGCGTGCAGCCAGGCCTGAGGCGGACCAGCTGCCGTGACCGGGCCAGAGTCGCCCGCGCCGGGCAGGTCGGAAGTGGTGGCGATTCCGTCCAGCAGGCTGGGTGGGAGCAGGCCCCCCTCGGTGTGGATAGTGGTGAACAGCTCTTGTGCTGCTCGCCGAGGACACCGCCGTCCTCGCGTTCGCCGGCGCAGCGACCGCGCCGACCTGGCTCGACCCCGGTTTGATTCCGGCCCTGCTCGACGCCGCACCGAACGGGACGTTGCGGCCGAGCAGGCGACCCGGTTCCTGAGGCACGTCATCGATGCCGCGCCTGTCCTCGACGAGGCGTTCGCGCTGGCGACGCGGCGGCGCGCCGAGGAGTTGCTCACCGCGCATTCCCCGAGCTCGGACCGAAGCCGGTGTCCGGGGGGGTGACGCCGCCGACTGCCTCGCGCAGCGCAGCCGGGGTGTCAAGTGCACTGCCGGACCGCCGGGCCGACAGGTGAGAGTATCTGATTGGATACTCGATGTGGGTGAGGGCTGAAGATGGATGCGGCTCGGTGCTTCGCAAGGTTCGGGGGGCCTCTGGCCTGAGCCAGGAGGCGCTGGCGCGTCGGGCGGCTACATCCCGCCCGACGGTGTCGGCGTACGAGCATGGGCGGAAGTCTCCGTCGGCGGACACTCTGGAACGGCTGGTGGAGGCCGCCGGCTTCGAGCTGGACGTCGTAGCGTCGGTGACGTGGCGGGAGTACGGCCAGGGCCGGGGTCGGACGGGGTGGGTCGCCTCCCGGCTCTGGCGGCTGGAGCCGACAAAGGCGTTGTCGACGGTGCACCCCCGCTGCATCTGCAATGGTCCGTACCGGGCAGACCTGTTGACCTTGCGGACCGTCGGCAGCGGGCGCGGCTGTACGAGGTGGTGCTGCGAGAGGGAGCACCGCAGGACTTCCTTCGCTATGTCGACGGCCTACTCTTGGCGGACGCCTGGGATGAGCTCGTCGTCCCCGTGGCTGTCCGTGCCGCCTGGGCATGGATCCCTGAGGTCCACGTGGTCGCCACGCCGGTTCAGCTTCTCGATTGATCGCTCAGGGGACGTTGCGACTGACGGCCCTTCCTCATCTGGTCGCCACCGGCTCGAGAAAGGCAAACCTGTGCGGGTTCCGAAAGCAAGCGAGGCGGGCAAGGAACTGTTCCGGTCCGTTCTCCCCGCCGACCCCAGGGTCGAAGTGAAGCCGATGTTCGGCAACCTCGGTGCGTTCGTGAACGGGAACATGTTCGCCGGGCTCTTCGGCTCGGATATCGGAGTCAAGCTCTCCTCTACCGACCTGGCTGAGCTGGCCGCAGCCGGCGGCGGGCCGTTCGGTCCCGTCGAACGTCCCATGACGGGCTACCTGACGGTGCCGCAGGATGAAAGCCCAGCGGTGTGGGTTCGCAGGGCGTTGACCTACGTGGCCTCGATGCCGCCGAAGCAGACTCGGGCGAAGTAGAGCCGCCCGGGCTGTCGTCCGCTCGTGAACGCTGGGCCCGACCTACGGCGCACGCTGTAGGTGCGGGCGCCGTCGCCTGGACTCCAGGACCTGTTCATGGACGGCGCGCTGCGCGCTGTCGACGACGTGACGGCATGGGATATGACTGGTTCATGACCT
This sequence comes from Kineosporiaceae bacterium, assembly GCA_035541595.1. GTDB lineage: Bacteria > Actinomycetota > Actinomycetes > Actinomycetales > Kineosporiaceae > DATKNA01. The sequence goes on from DATKNA010000335.1 coordinate 2,058, forward strand.
CCTTGCGGTTCGGGCTCAAGCTCAGTCAGAACGCCACCATCGACCAGCTGCGCGGCCTGTGGCGTCTTGCCGACGACGCCGGCTTCGACAGCTGCTGGGTGATGGACCACTTCGCCACGCTGGGGGCACGGGACGACGGCCCGATCTTCGAGAGCTGGACGATGCTGGCGGCGATGGCGCAGCTGACGACGCGCGCGCGGATCGGGTGCGCGGTCGTCGGCAACACCTACCGCCATCCCGCAGTGCTGGCGAAGATGGCCGTCACGGTCGACCACGTGTCCGGCGGACGACTGGAGTTCGGCATCGGCGCCGGCTGGGCGGAGAACGAGCACACCATGCTGGGGCTGGAGTTCGGCACGAGGAACGACCGCGCCGACCGGCTCGAGGAAGGCGTCCAGATCATCCGGTCGCTGTGGACGCAGCCGCGCACCACCTTCGAGGGCAAGCACTATCGGCTGCAGGACGCCGTCGCCGAGCCGAAGCCGGTGCAGCAGCCCCACCCTCCCATCTGGATCGGCGGGTCGGGGCCGAAGCGGACGTTGCGGATCACCGCGCAGTACGCGGACGTGTGGAATGCGGCGGGTGGTAGTCCGGGGGAGGTGGCCGCGTCGTCGAGGATCCTGGACCGGCACTGCGCGGACGTCGGGCGTGACCCGAGCCAGATCCGCCGATCGGTGCAGTTCCGGGTCGGCATCGACGAGCTGGACCAGGTTCTAGCCACGACCGACGGCTACGTCAAGATCGGAGTCACCGACTTCCTGCTGATCGTGCACGGCGCTGATCCGGTGGCCATCGGGGAGCAGCTCGCGACCCAACTCCCGCGGCTGCACGAACTCGGCTGACCGACCGTCGAGGCTGGACGACCGGTCCGCCTGCCCTGACGGCGTCAGCGCCCCGTGCAGCGGGGGCGCACGGGACGGAACGAGCATCGTCGCCACCACATCGTCATCTCGACCGCCGGCGCACGGCGGCAGATCCGGACGGGGCGCCGCCCGTTGCGGCGGGCCTCCGGCCACCCTCGATCTGCGCTCACTGGCACCCGGAGTCCTGCTGCTGGGAGACTTTCGCACCGCCATTCGCCGATCACCCACCAGGAGGGTCCCATGCCTGCCGTCGATCGCTCGCTGCACCCCGAAGCGTCCGCGGCCTCCCGGGGGAATGACTGGTGGAAGTCGGCGGTCGTGTACCAGATCTACCCGCGCTCATTCTGCGACGGCGACGGCGACGGCGTCGGGGATCTTCGGGGGATCATCGGCCGCCTGAACTACCTGGAAGCCCTCGGCGTCGACGTCGTGTGGCTGTCTCCGATCTATCCGTCCGCGTGCGGGTGGGCGTGGAGAACAAGCTGCACTAGGTCCGCGACGTCGCCTACGCCGAGGACGCCTCACGTGTGCGCACCGGCCACGCCCCCCGAATCATGGCCACTCTGCGGAACACCGCGATCAGCCTGCTCCACCTGACCGGCACCACCAACATCACCAGAGCCCTACGCCACCACGACCGCACCCCCGGCAAGATCATCAAGCTCCTGACCAGCGACAACCTGACAATGCCGTGACCCTGCGCTACCTCCCACGGGACAACGACCGCGACATC
>DATKNA010000336.1:0-7822 GCA_035541595.1 Kineosporiaceae bacterium
CGCGGCGATCGCGGCCGCGTCCCCCGGCGGGGTTCGTGCACCTGGCCGCTGCCGACATCGATCAGAAGTAGAGCTCCACGATGTGGCCGTCGGCTCGGCGATACACGACGTGCTCGGTCTTGTCCACCGCGTACGTGTAGCCGGTGGGCCGGCCCACCGCCGCTCCCGGGTTGCCGGCCGCGGCGGTCAGGTCGTTGTCGTTCCAGACGCCGTTGAACCACAGCTCGTGGATCCTGCCGCCGCCACCCCGGTAGACGACGTGCTGCGTCGCGTCGACGTCCCAGGTGTACCCGATCGGGTCGCTGCCGGCGAGCGGCGGGCCACCGGCGGCGCGGGTCAGGTCGTTCACGTGCCATGCGCCGTTGAACCACAGCTCGTAGATGTGACCGTCGAGCCCTCGGTACACGTTGTGCTGCGTCGAGTCGACGCTCCAGGTGTACCCGGCCGGGTCGCCCGCGGCCAGCGGCGCGCGGGCGGCGTTCGTGAGGTCGTTGTGGTGCCAGGCGCCGTTGAACCACAGCTCGTGGATGTGGTTGTCGTAGCCTCGGTAGACGACGTGCTGCGTGCGGTCGACCTCCCAGGTGTAGCCCGCGGGCTTGCTCGCTGTGACCGGCGCCCCGGCGGCGGCGGTCAGGTCGTTGTGGTGCCAGGCGCCGTTGAACCACAGCTCGTGGACATGATCGTCGAGCCCCCGGGAGACGACGTGCTGCGTGCGGTCGACGTCCCAGGTGTAGCCGATCGGGTCGCCCCCGGACGGCGGCGCGGCTGCAGCGGCGGTCAGGTCGTTGTGGTGCCACGCGCCGTTGAACCACAGCTCGTGCACGTGCAGGTCGGCGCCGCGGTAGACGACGTGCTCGGTGCCGTCGACGTCCCAGGTGTAGCCCGCCGGGTCGCCCACGGCCTGCGGGGCCCGCGCCGCGGTGACGAGATCGTTCGCCGCCCACCGCGCCTCGCCGCGATAGTCGAGCTCGACCTCGCCGTCGACCGCGCCGTCCACGGCGACGACGGTCTTCTGTCCGCAGTCCGTCACGGCGTTGTGGACCGACCAGCGCAGGTGCGGTGTGCTGGCACCGGTGCGGATGTTGATCCGGGTCATGGGCGTCGCGTCGGTGGCCGGATAGTCCGAGCAGGCGCTGACGTTGTAGGCCTCGAGCGTCTCGCTCGCCCACCTCAGCTCGGGGTTGTTCGTGACATTGAGCGTCGTGCCCGCGATGCCCGAGAACTCGCTGGCGTAGTCGAAGGCCGCGCCGCGCTGCCCGATCAGGCTCATGACGCCGATCAGGACGTCGCCCTCGGCGACCCGCACGAGGTTGGTGTGGAAGGCGTTGCCGCCGCCGACGTACCACGACGCCACGGACCAGTACGATCCACCGCCCGCGCCCGAGGGCCCCCACTGCAGCACGGGCTGGAGGATGTGGCTGAAGTCGCCGGGCTCGATCCCGTTGAACAGGAAGAGGGTCTGACCGGAGTCGGTCCGCGGCGCACGCGGCACGGTCCACGTCGTGGTGAACGACGAGATCGGGGTCCCGGACGCGTTCGTCCAGCCCGAATACGTGATCCATCCGCTGCCCATGGCCGGGCTGACCCGCGCGGCGCGCAGCGCCTGCACCGCCACCCGGGCCACCACCTCGCCCTGCGGACCGACGAGCTGGAGCTGTCGATCAGCGTGCGTGAGGAGGTGACCCTCCTCGACGAGGTGGACGCTCGCCCGCGCCCGCGGGCCGCCCGGCGTGATGACGAGGTCCGTGGCCGACGGCGCGTCGACGACACGCGCGCGCCCGGTGCCGGCGTCGATCACCTCTCCCGGCGACACGTGCAGCACGGACGACGCCGGTCGCGGCCCGCCGGGAGCGACGACGAGCCGCTCCTCCTCCAAGTTCACCATCACGGTCTCCCATTCGTGGTCGGGAACGGTTCCCGGAAGCAAGATGAGGGCGGCAGACATCAGATACATCCGTCATGTCACTGCACCCTCGCGGCGATCAGAGCCGCCAGGGCGACCTCGTCGAGCAGCTCCACCGGGCGGACGGTCTCCCCGGTGGCGGCATGGAAGAAGGCGGCCCCGACCCGCTCGACCGGGACGCCGTGCAGCCGGGCCCAGGCCAGGCGGTAGACCGCGAGCTGGATGGCCCGCGCCCGCGCCTCCGCCTCACCGCGCGCCGGCGGCCCGGTCTTCCAGTCGACGACGTCCCAGCGGGGACCGGTCCCGGTCTCGTACCGGAACACGGCGTCGATCCGGCCCCTGACCACGAGGCCGTCGACGGGCGTCTCGACCGCCACCTCGACCGCTTCGGGGGTCAGCGCGGCCCAGGGGCTGGCGAGGAAGCGCAGCCGCAGGGCCTCGAGGTCGGCATCGGTGTCGGCGTCGTCGGCCGCGCCCGGGAGCTCCTCGAGATCGACGAGTGCGGCCGCACCGAAGCGCCGCTCCAGCCAGGCGTGGAAGGCGCTGCCCCGGCGCGCCTGCGGCTGCGGCGGCTGCGGCAGCGGCCGGCGCAGCCGCTCGGCGAACGCATCGGGATCCGCGGCCAGCGAGACCACCTTCGACGCGGACAGGTGCGCGGGCAGCTCCACGCGCACGGCGCCGTGCCGGGCGGCCGCGCGCTCGGCCAACAACAGCGCCGTCTCCCGGTCCCAACCGGCGATGTCGGGGTCGGGATCGGGCGCGACGCCGGCGAACGCGGCGAGCTCGTCGTCGAGCCGGACGTCGGGGTCCCTCCGCCCGTCGTCCGGCGGCCGCGGGGCGCCGCCTGCCAGGTAGGCACGGACCATGGAGGCCGCCTCCTCGACCTGGGTCCGGGCCGGACCCAACGGGTCGACCGGCCAGGGCGCGGGCCGGGACGGCTCGCGGGGATTCTCGGCATCCTCGCCGGGGGGCTGCGCCCAGGTGACGATGCGAAGCCCGCCCGGCGCCGGCCCGCCCGCCGGGGCGAGGGCCGCCGCCGGATCGGGCCCCGCGAGCTCGGCGACCTCGTGCAGGAAGCGGGAGGGCTCCCGGGGGGTGCTGCCGTCACCCCACACCGCCCCGGACAGTGCGAGGACGGACCGGGCGCGAGTCGCCGCCACGTAGGCGAGCCGGCGCTCCTCGCCCACCTCGTGTTCGCGGGCCAGCAGGCGGAACGCCTCGAAGGACCCGGCGAGGTCGGCTTGCGCCCGCGCGGCTTCGGCGGGCCAGTGCGGCAACCGGTCGGTGTCGCCACGCAGCGGGTAGGGCAGGGCCCCGAACGCGCCGCCCAGCCAGCCGTTCGAGCCGGACGGCCCTGTTACCCCCGACCGCCCGTTGCCGACCGGGAAGGTCCCCTCGACGAGGCCGGGGACGGCGACGACGTCCCATTCCAGGCCCTTGGCGGCGTGCACGGTGAGGACCTGGACGGCGTCCGGGCGGACCTGCGCGAGCGGGGCGTCGAGACCGCGCTCGCGCTCGTCCGCCGCCGCCAGCCAGGCGAGGAATCCGGCCAGGGTGCCGCCCCGGCCGGCGTCGGAGAAGGCGGCAGCGACCTCGACGAAGGCGTCCAGATGTGCCCCCGCGGTCGCCGGCCCGACGCCGGGTCGCGCCGTCACCTCGACGTCCAGCAGCAGGGCCCGCTCCGCCTCGATCACGAGGTCGGGCAGGGCGAGACCCGTTCTGCCGCGCAGGTCGCGCAACGTCCCGCCGAGCCGGTCGAGCCGCCGGCGCGCCGCCCCGGACATCTCCTGGCCGGCCGGGCCGCGCCAGCCGGGGGGCGGGAGCTCGTCCAGCGCCTCGACCAGCGAGGCGTCATGCGCACTCTCGCGGAGCGTGGGTGCGAGCGGCCGCCCCCAGCGCCGCACCAGCTCCTGGGACCACGTGTTCAGGGCTTCGAGGTCCCGCGGCCCCAGCCGGACCGCCGGCCCCGCGAGGAGCCGTACGAGGGAGTCGCCGCGGGTCGGATCGTGCACCACCTCCAGCGCGGCCCGCAGCTCGGCCACCTCGGGCACCTGCAGGAGGCCGCCGAGACCGACGACCTCGACCGGCAATTCACGGGCGCGCAACGCGGCCTCGACCAGGGGGAACTGAGCGCGCGTGCGGCACAGCACGGCGGCGGTCGGCGCCTCGACCGCGGGCATGCCGCCGGCGGCCCGCCCTTCGCGCCAGTGCTGCTCGACGACCTCGGCCACCCAGCGTGCCTCGTCGTCGATGGTCGCGTGCCAGCCGACGAGGACCTCGCCCGGGCCCGCCCCCGGCCGGCCACGAAGAGCCGGCACGCCGACGGACCCGGCCGCGTCGACCCAGGGCGGGGGCTGACGCAGGGGGGCGGCGAGGCGGTTGGCGGCTCCGAGGACCGCCGCGTCGTTGCGCCAGCTCGTCGAGAGATAGCGGGTGTGCGCCGGCGCCGTCGTGCCCCTGGCGAGGATCAGCGGGAAGTCGCGCGGGAAGGCCTGCAGGTTGCCGGCGGAGGCACCACGCCATCCGTAGATCGACTGGTGCGGGTCGCCGACCGCCGTCACGGGATGGCCGTCACCGAACAGCGCGCGGAGGAGGACGAGCTGGGCGTGGCTCGTGTCCTGGTATTCGTCGAGCAGGACCACTCGGAACCTCGCCCGCTCCCCCGCCACCACCTCCGGCGAGGCCTCCGCGAGCCGGGCGGCCAGGGCGATCTGGTCACCGAAGTCGAGGACCCCGAGTTCGCGCTTGCGTGCGGCGTAGCGTTCCACGAGGGGGACCAGGGCGCGCAACCGGCGCAGAGTGGCGACCCGGTCGCGCATCGAACCCCTGATCTCACCGGGGTCGGGGTCCCCGACGGCGGCGGGGAGCTGCTCGATCCGCCCGATGAGGTCGTCGAGGAAACCGGCGACGGCGCCGGGCTCCACCAGGTGCTCGGCGCACTCGCCGGCGAGGCCTAGCACGGCTTCGGTCACCGTCGCCGGGGTGCGATCGGCGACGCTGAGGTCGGCGTCCCAGGCCTGCACGACCTCTGCGGCGAGCTGCCACGCGGCGGCCTCGCCCAGCAGCTGCGCGCCGGGCTCGACGCCGAGCCGCAGGCCGCGGTCGACGAGCACGGCCGCGGCATACGAGTGGTAGGTCGCCACGGTCACCACGACCTCGTCGGTGAGGGCCTCCCCCGGCCCCCGCCTGCGCCGGCGCAGCGCCCGCAACCGGCTGCGGACCCGCTCCGCGAGCTCGCCGGCGGCCTTCCTGGTGAAGGTCAGGCCGAGCACCTCCTCCGGAGCCGCCAGGCCGTTGGCGACGAGCCAGACCACCCGGGCCGCCATGGTCTCGGTCTTGCCCGACCCGGCACCCGCGACCACGAGCAGCGGCTCCATCGGCGCCTGGATCACCTCTACCTGCTCCGGCGTCGGCATCGGACGCCCCAGCAGCCGGGCGATCTGGACCGCGTCGAGCGGCCCGGCCGTTGCCCGGCCCGGGCCCGGCGGGAGGAGCAGGGCCTGCTGGACCGCTCCCGCCGGCGACCCAGGCTCGGCGGGTCGGCGGCCCGGGCCCCGCCGGGCAGGCGCGACGGGGACCAGGGCGGGGTGCCGGCGCTCGGCGTCGAGCAGATCGTCGAACCCGAGCTGGTCTCCGCCGCCCGGGCCGCTCACGGTTGCACCTGCCGGCCGTCGACCTGTACCGGACAGGAGCGCCGGACCGCGCACATCCGGCAGTGCGGGCCGGGGCGAGCCTCGAACCGGTCGGCGGCCATCCCCGCCGCCACGGTCTCCAGCAGGGTCCGCGCCCAGTCCGGGTCGCGATCGGCCTGCAGCGCCGGCTGCCGCTGCACGCTGGCCTTCTGCGTCTCCCCACCGAGCTGGACCAGTTCGGCACCGCCGCTGGTGCGGGCGCCGGGGGCGACGCCCTCGAAGCCGCCCTCCTCGACCGCGACCTGGTAGACGCCGAGCTGGGCGTTCCGCTCCGCCTCGGCGTGGGTGGGCTTGCTGCGCCCCGTCTTCAGGTCGACGACGACCAGCCTCCCGTCGGCGTCACGCTCGAGCCGGTCCACCTGGCCACGGACGACGAGCTCGCCGAGGCGGACCTCGACGTCCTGTTCGACCGCGACGAGGGAGCGGCCCTGGCCGCGTGCCTGGGCGGCGTAGGCGGCGAGCTTGGCCACCATCCGCGCCGCCCGCTGCCGTTCGCGCTCGCCGACCCAGCCGGCGGGCAGCCCGACGTCGTCGATGCGCTCCTGGAGGAGCTCGGCCAGCCGCGCATGGTCGCCGTCCGGAACCTCGCTGGCGATCTCGTGCACCAGGGTGCCGAGCGCCGTCGACGCCGTGGGGCCGCGGCCGCCCCCGGCGGCCGTTTCCAGCAGCCAGCGCAGCGGGCACCGATCGAACTGCTCCACCTTCGACGGCGAGACGCGGACCTGTTCACCGGGCAGGCGTAGCGGCCGGGCGTCAGAGAGCGGCGCGAGCCCGTACCACTCCTCGGGGTGGGCCCCCGGGACGCCGGCCGCCGCCAAACCCGCCAGTCGCTGCGCCGCCGCGAGCCGTCGGCGGGGCGGCTGCTCGGCGTCCACGGCGACGGCGCGCAGCTGCGCGACGAGGGAGGCGAGCGTCGGCACCCGGGGTACCTCGCTGACCGCCCGCACCTCGACGTCGTCCGGGAGGGGGTCGACGAGGTCGAGCAGCGGCGAGGGCAGCTCGTCCGGCGAGCTGACAGCGGTGACGAGGAGGTGCCGACGGGCCCGGGTCACCGCCACGTGGAACAGCCGCAGCTCGTCGTCGAGGACGGCACGCCGCTGGGCGGCCCCGCCCGTCGCGCCGTCGGCCGCGCGCCCGTCGACCAGGTCGGCGAGTTCCTGGGCGCCGAGCAGGGAGCCGCGCAACCGCAGGTCGGGCCAAACGCCTTCCTGGACGCCGACGACGACGACCAGGTCCCATTCCCGTCCGGCGGCGCCGTGGGGGGTGACGAGCATGACGCTGTCCGTCGTCGGCGCCCGTTCGGCCAACGTGTCGCCCGGCACGTCCTGACCGTCGAGGTAGGCGAGGAAGGCTCCCGGGCCCGTGTGCGGCAGCCGGTCGACGAACCGGGCGGCCGCCTCGAAGAGCGCCACGACGGCGTCGAGGTCGCGGTCGGCGCGGGCGCCGGCGGGGCCGCCGCCAAGTGCCCGCCGCCGCCAGGTCTCGGCCAGGCCGGCGGTCTGCCACAGCTCCCAGAGCACGGTCTCGGCGCTCGCCCCCGGCTCGGCCGCCGCGGCCCGGCCGGCGGCGAGCACGGCGGCGACCCGCCGGGCCCCGCGCACCACGCGGGGGTCCAGGGCGAAGAGCGGGGCAGGATCGAGCAGCGCTGCCACCAGGAGCTCGTCGCTCGACCGGGGGCCGCCCGCGTCCAGCTCACGCCGGTGCAGGGCCTGCCGCAGCCGGCGCAGGGCCACTGCGTCGACGCCGCCCAACGGGCCGCCCAGCAGCTCGACGGCCACCTCCGGCGTGAGCGCGGCGGGGTCGAGCACGCAGGCGAGCGCCCGCCGCAGCGGGACGACGGCGGGCTCGTCACGGACCGGCACCTCGTGAGCCGGAACGGCGACCGGGATCCCGGCGGCCGCCAGTGCACGCCGCAGCGCCTCCGTCCTGCGCGCGGACCGGACGACGACCGCCATCCGGCCCCAGCCGGTCCCGCGCGAGAGGTTGGCCTCGCGCAGCCGATGGGCGACGAACGCGGCCTCGGCCGCCGCCGACGCCAGGACGTGGACGTCGACGCTGCCGGCGGGCTCACCCGGGGCGGACACCGCCAGTCGCTGAGCGGTGGCACCGACCGCCCCGATCCGCGCCGCGACGCGGGCCGCGACCCGGCGTAGGGCGGAGCCGTGACGGTGCACCGTGCGCAGGACGACCGTCCGGGTCGGGGCGCCGTCGACACGGCGCCACGACC
>DATKNA010000337.1:0-7800 GCA_035541595.1 Kineosporiaceae bacterium
CCATGAGCGCACACAAGAGGGGGCGGCTGAGAGCGGGTCAGCGGCGGGCGCGGGCGCGCGCCTTCTCGCGGTCGACGGCCGACAGCTCGACCTTGCGCAGCCGCACGGCGGGCGGGGTGACCTCGACGCACTCGTCGTCCCGGCAGTACTCCAGGCACTGTTCGAGTGACAGCTTGCGGGCCGGCACGAGACGCTCGAACTCCTCCGCGGTGGAGGAGCGCATGTTCGTGAGCTTCTTCTCCTTGGTGATGTTGACGTCCATGTCGTCGGCACGGGAGTTCTCGCCCACGATCATGCCCTCGTACACCTCGGTACCGGGCTCCACGAAGAGGCTCCCGCGCTCCTGCAGGTTCGCGATGGCGTAGGCGGTGGCGGCCCCGGCACGGTCGGCGACGAGCGACCCGGTCGGGCGGGTGCGCAGCTCTCCTGCCCACCGTTCGTACCGCTCGAAGACGTGGTGGGCGATGCCGGTCCCCCGCGTCTCGGTGAGGAACTCGGTCCGGAACCCGATGAGCCCGCGGGACGGCACGACGAACTCCATCCGCACCCAGCCGGTGCCGTGGTTGATCATCTGCTCCATGCGCCCCCTGCGGACGGCCAGCACCTGAGTGACCGCCCCGAGGTACTGCTCCGGGACGTCGATGGTCAGCCGCTCGAACGGCTCATGCGTGACGCCGTCGACCGTCCTGATCACGACCTGCGGCTTCCCCACGGTGAGCTCGAAGCCCTCCCGACGCATGGTCTCGACCAGGATCGCCAGCGCCAGCTCGCCCCGGCCCTGCACCTCCCAGGTGTCCGGGCGTTCGGTGGGCAGCACCCGGATCGAGACGTTGCCGACGAGCTCGCGCTCGAGGCGGTCCTTGACCAGCCGCGCGGTGACCTTGACGCCCTTGGCCCGGCCGGCCATCGGGGAGTTGTTGGCGCCGATCGTCATCGAGATCGCAGGCTCGTCGACCGTGATGAGCGGCAGCGGGCGCGGATCCTCGGGATCGGCCAGGGTCTCGCCGATCGTGATCTCCGGGATGCCCGCCACGGCGATGATGTCGCCGGGGCCGGCCGATTCCGCCGGCACGCGCTCGAGGGCCTCCGTCATGAGCAGCTCGGTGACCTTCACACGCTGCACCGACCCGTCACGACGGCACCAGGCCACCTGCTGACCCTTCTTGATGGTCCCGTTGTGGACCCGGCACAGCGCGATCCGGCCGAGGAACGGCGAGGCGTCGAGGTTCGTGACGTGCGCCTGCAGCGGCACCCCGGAGTCGTACGTCGGCGCCGGCACCGCAGCCAGGATGGTCCGGAAGAGCGGCTCGAGATCGGGACTGTCGGGCATGATCCCGTCCGCCGGGCGGTCCAGGCTCGCCCGCCCGGCCTTCGCCGACGCGTAGACGATCGGGAAGTCGAGGACGTCGTCCGGGTCGACCCCGGTGCCGTCGACCAGATCCAGGACCAGCTCGCACGTCTCGTCCACGACCTCCGCGATCCGGGCGTCCGGCCGGTCGACCTTGTTCACGACGAGGATCATCGGCAGGTGCGCCTGCAAGGCCTTGCGCAGGACGAACCGGGTCTGCGGCAACGGCCCCTCCGAGGCGTCGACGAGCAGCGCGATGCCGTCCACCATCGAGAGGCCGCGCTCGACCTCCCCGCCGAAGTCGGCGTGCCCGGGCGTGTCGACGATGTTGAACGTCACCCCGCCCTGCGGCGCACCCGCACCGCGCCAGCGCACCGCCGTGTTCTTGGCGAGGATCGTGATGCCCTTCTCGCGCTCCAGGTCGTTCGAATCCATCGCCCGCTCGTCGACGTGCTGGTGGGCGCCGAAGGAACCGGTCTGCCAGAGCATCGCGTCCACCAGCGTGGTCTTGCCGTGGTCGACGTGGGCGACGATCGCGATGTTTCGCAGGTCGTCGCGGGTCCGCGTGGGCATGCGTGCAGGCTCGATCCGGTCGGGAGGGGATTCGACGACCGATTCTACGCGCCCGCATCGAGCGGCCGTTCGCCGGGCGCACGGTCCCCCGGCGCGCGGTCCCCCGGCGCGCGGTCCCCCGGCGCACGGTCCCCCGGCGCACGGTCCTCCGACGGCGGTTCCTTGCGCGCCCCCCCGGCGAGCGGCGATACCGCCAGCAGGGCGCGCACGATCGGGACGTCCGCCGGCAACCACGCGACGTCGAGCCACTCCCCGGGCCCGAGCAGCCGTACCTGGTCGTGGTCCTCGATCGGCGCCGGAACCCCGCGGATGATCCGGACCCGCCACACCCGCATGCGGTACAGGGGCGGCATCGGCCAACCGTCGCCGTCGGGCCCGGGCAGCTCGTCGCCGATCTCGACCTCGACCCCGAGCTCCTCGAGCAGTTCGCGGTGCAGGGCGTGCAGCGGCGACTCCCCGGCCTCGACCTTTCCGCCGGGTAGCTCCCACCCGCCGGCGAGGGTGGCCGGCTCGGTCCGCCGGGCGGCGAGCAGGGTCGTCGGCCGCTCGAGGTCGTCGAGGACGGCGGCGCCGACCACGAGCGTCGGGGGCCCGAGCCTCGACGGCCGCGGTGCGCTCACGGTCGGACAGCGTTCCACACCCGCCTGCGAGTCCGGTCCGCGACGCCGCACGCGGCTCGGCCGGACCTTGACGCCGGACCCGTGGAGCGCTGATTCTTGCCGCACAAGGGGAGTATCCCGACACGTCGCCGCCGTCAGGACGGTCGTTCCAGACCCGGCGCGACGGCCCGGCATCGGGGTCGTCTCGGCAGTCGCCGAGCCGCCCATGATCCCGGGTGGGAGAGACCTTCGGCGCTGCCGGAGGTGCCCCGTGCTCCGGTGCCGCCCGCAGGGACCTGCCTGATGGATCGCCGCGCCGGCGAGCAGGGGCGCGCCGCGCGCGAAGGATCCGTCAGGCCGGTACAGGTCCGCGTCCGAGCACGCCTGACAGGAGGTCCGTCCATGCCATCACGTCCACCCATGCCCGTCGCCGCTGCGCACCCTGGCGCCGCGTTGCCCGGGCCCAACGCCGCCGAGGTCGTTCTCCTGCAGTCGGTCCGCGCGCGTCCGGCTGTATCGGTGCTGCTCAGCACGACGCCGGCCGAGCGGATGACCCGGGTCGACGCCGCCCGGATGGACCGCCTCGTGGACGAGGCGGCGGCCCGGATGGACGTCGAGTGCGGGGCGGAGGCGCGGCAACAGCTGGCCGGCGCGCTGCGACACCTCGCGGCCGACTCCAAGGGCCGGCGCAGCCGTTCGGCCGTGGCCCTCTACGCGGCGGACGGGTCCTCCTCGGCGTGGTCCCTGCCGGTGCCGGTCGTTGACCGCGTCGTGGTGGACCCGACGTTCGCCACGCGTGACCTCGTCCGCGCGTTGCACCGGACGCCGCGATACCTCGTCCTGGTCGTGACCGACCGGGAGGGGCGGCTGTTCGAAGGTGCCGACGACGTGCTGCTGCCGGTCCCCGATCCCGCGTTTCCCGTCGCCGCGGACCCGCGCGGGCGACGACGGGCGTCGCGCGGGCGACTGCGCCGCGGGGCCCGCGGCCCCGCGGGTGACCGACCGGCCGTCGACGCCGACACCTTCCTTCGCACGGTGGATGCGGCGCTCAGCAGCTACCTCGACGCGCATCCGGCGCCCTTCGTCGTGGCGGGGACCGGGCGGACGGTCGCCGCCTTCGGCCGGCTGACCCGCTGCTCACGGTTGCTCGCCGGGGTCCTGCGGGGCGGCCACGCCCGCACGCCACTGCCCACCCTGGCCGCCGGCGTCCGCCCGGTGCTCGAGGCCTACCTGCGGGCCCGTCAGGACGACGCGCTGGCCCTGCTCGACCGGCGCAGCGATCAGGGCCGGGTCGTGACCGGCATGGCCGCGGTCTGGCTCGCGACACGCGCCGAGCGGCCGGAGATGCTCGTCGTCGACCAGGACTACTTCTACCCGTCCCGGCTCAGCGCCGACGGAGACCTGATCTCGCCCGCGGATGACGTCGACCACCCGGACGTCGTCGACGACGCGGTGGACGAGGTCATCGAAGCCGTCCTGCAGCGCGGCGGCTGGGTGGCCCTGCTCGAGCCGGGGACCCTCGCGGACCGAGGGCACGTCGCGCTGACGCTCGGGCGGTACTGACCCGCCAGACTGGGGCCATGACCAGAACGAGGCCGCGACCCCTGGACGCGACGGAGATCGACCGCCAGCTGGCCAGGCTCCCCGGGGTCGCCCGGGGTGCGGCGACGACCCTGGTCGTCGCGGTCCGCGCCGCCTCGTTCGAGGACGCGGTCCGACTGGTCGACGTCGTCGGACAGGACGCCGCCGCGATGGACCACCACCCGGAGATCCGCCTGCGGCTGCGCGTCGTCACCTTCACCCTGACGACGCACTGGGAGCGGGCGATCACCCAGCTGGACGTGGACCTTGCGGCCCGGATCCTGCGGGCGGCCCGGTCGGCGGGCGCCGAGGTGCTGCCGGCGCCCGAGCGGGTCGAGATCGCGATCGACTGCGCTGACGCGGACGCCGTCCGGCCCTTCTGGGCGGCCGGGCTCGGGTACGCCGAGCGGCTGGCCGACGACGACGGTGGGGTGGAGCTGCACGACCCGGGCGGCCACGGACCGGTGCTGTGGTTCCAGCGGATGGAACCGCCCCGCGCCGGTCGGGGCCGGATCCATCTCGACGTCTACGTCCCGGACGACGTCGCACCCGGGCGCGTACAAGCCTGCCTGGCGGCCGGCGGGGTCCTCGTCTCGGACGCGCACGCGCCGTCATGGTGGGTGCTGGCGGATCCGGAGGGCAACGAGCTGTGCGTCTGTACCCGGCCCGAGGGCGCAGACCCGGCCCGTCAGACGACCTGACGGACCTCGGCGAAGTGGCAGCGGACGAGGTTGCCGTTGCCGTGGTCGACCAGCCGGGGCTCCTCGACGGCACAGATGTCCTGCGCTTTCCAGCAGCGGGTGCGGAACCGGCATCCCGACGGGGGGTTCACCGGGCTCGGCACGTCCCCCTGCAAGATGATCCGTTCGCGGCGGCGCTCGAGCTCGGGGTCCGCCGCCGGGGCGGCCGAAAGCAACGCCTGCGTGTAGGGGTGCATTGGCTGTTCGTAGACCATGTCTCGCGGCCCGGTCTCCACGACCCATCCCAGGTACATGACCGCCACGCGGTCGGAGATGTGCCGGACGACCGACAAGTCGTGCGCGATGAAGAGGTAGGCGAGTCCCAGCCGGTCCTGCAGGTCTTCGAGGAGGTTGACGACGCCGGCCTGGACGCTCACGTCGAGTGCGGACACGGGCTCGTCGAGCACGAGCAGCTTGGGCTCGAGGGCAAGGGCCCGGGCGATGCCGACCCGCTGGCGCTGGCCGCCGGAGAACTCGTGCGGGTACCGGTTGCCGTGCTCGGGGTTGAGGCCGACCAACTTCAACAGCTCGGCCACGCGCCCCTTGCCGCCGAGAGTATGCCACTGCCCATGGATCTTCAGCGGCTCGGCGATGATGTCGTTGACCGCCATCTTCGGGTTCAGGCTGGCGTACGGGTCCTGGAAGACGATCTGCAGGTCCCGCCGGACGGGGCGCATCTCCTTGGCGCTGAGCTGGGTCAGCTCGCGGCCTTCGAAGAGCACCGACCCCGACGTGGGCTTGTGCAGCTGGAGGATGGCTCGGCCGGTCGTGGACTTGCCGCACCCCGACTCTCCCACCACGCCCAGCGTCTCCCCGGGGTCGAGGGTCAGGCTCACGCCGCTCACCGCCTGCACGTACCCGACGACACGGCGGAGCAGGCCCGAACTCAGGATGGGGAAGTTCATGACGAGCTCGCGCACCTCGAGCAGGTGCTGAGAGGTCCTGCCGTCGTCGCGCGGGGCGAGGTCGGTCACCGTATCGCTCATCGGGCCGGCACCCCCCAGGCTCGGAAGATCGCCGTCGGGTCGGGCAGGTCGGCCAGCTCGTCCCAGTGGTGGCAGGCTGCGGCGTGGTTGGGTGCGTCCGTCCGGTGCAGCGTCGGCTCGGATTCCCGGCAGTCCTGGCGGACCAGCGGGCAGCGCGCCGAGAAGGGGCAACCGGTCGGCAGGTTGATCAGCGATGGTGGGGCGCCGGGAATCGGCCGCAGTCGGCCGCTGGCAGCGTCCAGGTTGGGGATCGAGCCGAGCAAGCCTGCGGTGTACGGCATCCGCGGCCTGGCGAACACCTGGTCCGTGGTCCCGAGCTCGACCGGGCGCCCGGCGTACATCACCAGGACGCGCTGCGCCGTCCCGGCCACCACGCCGAGGTCATGCGTGATCAGCACAATGGCCGCGTCGACGGCGTCCTTGACCTCCATGAGCTTCTCGAGGATCTGGGCCTGGACGGTGACGTCCAGGGCGGTCGTCGGCTCGTCGGCGATTATCAGGTCGGGGTTGTTGATGACCGCCATCGCGATCATCACGCGCTGTCGCATGCCACCGGAGAACTCGTGCGGGTAGGACTTGAGCCGGTCTTTCGGCCTGGGGATGCCGACCAGGGCCAGCATCTCGGCGGCGCGATCAAGCGCGATCTTGTGGGAGACCGCCTCGTGAGAGCGCATGGCCTCGGCCAACTGGTCGCCGACCGAGTACACCGGGTTGAGCGCCGTCATGGGATCTTGGAAGATCATCGCGATGCGGCGGCCGCGTATCGACCGGGTCTCGCGACCGGACGACGTGGTGAGGTCCTTGCCCTCGAAGAAGATGTGACCGGTGATTTCTGCGCTGCTCGGCAGCAGCCCCATCAGCGCCAGGCTCGACACTGACTTGCCGGAGCCGGACTCGCCCACGATGGCGAGCACCTCGCGCCGGTCGAGGCTGTACGAGACCCCACGGACGGCGTTGACGACCCCGTCCTCGGTGTTGAAACGGACGGTCAGGTCTTGCACGTCGAGCAGGGGCCCGTCCCACGCGTCGAGGTCCTGGTCCTCCGGGCGCTCCGTCCACCGGTCCCATGGGAGCCGCATCACGCACGCACCCTGGTCTGCTTGGGGTCGAAGGCGTCACGCAGGCCGTCGCCGATGAAGTTGACGGTCAAGGCGATGGCGATGATGAACAGGCCGGGCCACCAGAACAGCCACGGGCGGGTCTGCGATGCGTTCTGGTACTCGTTCACCAGCAGGCCGAGAGAGGTGTCCGGTGCGCGGACGCCGAGCCCGACGAAGCTCAGCGCGGTCTCCAGCAAGATCGCAGCGGAGATCGTCAGGGTGGCATTGACGATGACGGTGCCGGTGACGTTCGGGAGCAAGTGGCGGAAGATGATGCGGTTCCCCGAGGCGCCGGCTGCCCGGGCCGCCTCGACGTACTCCTTCTCCCGCAGGGAGAGGAACTCGCCGCGGACGAGACGGGCCAGCTGGACCCAGATGAGCAGGCCGAGCGCGACGGCGAGGAACATGATGCCTTGGCTGCCGAACTTGTTCGCCACGACTGCCGACGTCACGAGCAGCGGGACGACGAGGAACAGGTCCGTGATCCGCATGAGAATGCTTTCGGTTCGGCCGCGGAAGTATCCGGCGAAGGCGCCCACGAGCGTGCCGATGATCGTCGAGACGATGCCCACGACGAAGGCGATGATGAGGCTTTCCTGCGTCCCCCGCATCGTCAGTGCGAAGTAGTCGATGCCGGCGTCGTCCTGGCCGAAGGGGTGCTGGCCCCAGGCGAACCCGTCGCCGTCGACGAAGGGCGGCAGGACGTCGAGGGTCATCGCGCCGCCGTTCACCACCGGGCCCGTGTGCTCGTAGCTCTCGGGCCACCAACCGGGGAAGGGCCCGAAGCCGATCGATGTGAAGGCCAGGATGGTCACCACGATGAGAATCGCGAGGCTGATCATGGCCGCCCTGTGCCGGAAGAACCGGCGACGG
>DATKNA010000338.1:0-6366 GCA_035541595.1 Kineosporiaceae bacterium
CGACCCGACCCCCGAGCCCACCGAGGGCTGACCCACCCGCCCAGCCGCACGCGGGCGGGTGCCGAGCATCAGCGCCCCGCGCGGACGACACGAAAGGACACCACCCATGGCGAAGCTCAGCACCGACGAACTGCTCGACGCGTTCAAGGAGCTCACCCTCATCGAGCTCTCGGAGTTCGTGAAGAAGTTCGAGGAGACGTTCGACGTCACCGCCGCCGCCCCCGTCGCGCTCGCCGGCCCCGCCGTCGCCGCAGGCGGCGCCGGCGGCGCCCCCGAGGCCGCGGCCGAGGAGGAGAAGGACGAGTTCGACGTCATCCTCGACACCGTCGGCGACAAGAAGATCCAGGTCATCAAGGAGGTGCGCGCGCTCACGTCCCTCGGCCTCAAGGAGGCCAAGGACCTCGTGGACGGAGCGCCCAAGCCCGTGCTCGAGAAGGTCAACAAGGACGCCGCGGAGAAGGCCCGAGCAGCCCTCGAGGGTGCCGGCGCCACCGTCACCGTCAAGTGACCTCTCGCCGTCACGGTGGCGACCGCGAGCTGCACCGCCGGAACGGCCGCTCCCCCCGGGGGGCGGCCGCTTCGCGTCCGGTCCGGACGCCGGCCGGCGATGGCGGGTGCCGCCGTGCTCGGCCGTGGCATCCTCCGGAACCGTCGCGCCGCCGGCCCCTCGCCGGCCTCCGGTGGCTTCGGGACGCCGCAGGCGGTGACAAGCCGCGGTTCGGCACCGTGACGATGGGCGGCTCGTCACCGTCCGCGCACGGGCCGGGGCTGGTGCCGCCGCGGCCGGCGGCGAGAAGACCGTTCGGCGACCCACCCTCGTGCGCTCTTGACGGCACGGTTCTCCAGGGTCATTCTCAGAGATGTTCGAGGAGGTGGGACGCTGCGCGAGGCTCCCATCAGGGCCGCGATCGGGCGGCCGTGAGCCGGCACCGAGTGCCGGCTAGACATGTGTGCCTTCATGGTGTAACGTAGGGCGTTGCGCTCTGCTCTGTCGTACCCGCGCTCAGGTCGTGGGTATCTCGGCGTGCGCACGTAACGCCCGCAGGCCCGTGGAAGGACCCCTCTTGGCCGCCTCGCGCACCGCGTCCTCGTCTGATTCCCACCGTACGGCGTCCGGCCGTATCTCCTTCGGCAAGATCCGCGAGCCACTGGAGGTCCCGAACCTCCTGGCCCTGCAGACGGACAGCTTCGACTGGCTCCTCGGTAACACCAAGTGGCAGGCCCGTGTCGAGTCCGCACTGGAGACCGGCCGGCAGGACGTTCCCACGACCTCCGGTCTGGAGGAGATCTTCGAGGAGATCTCACCGATCGAGGATTTCTCCGGGTCCATGTCGCTCTCGTTCCGTGACCACCGGTTCGAGCCGCCCAAGTACTCGATCGACGAGTGCAAGGAGCGGGACATGACCTACTCGGCCCCGCTCTTCGTGACGGCCGAGTTCATGAACACGACCACTGGCGAGATCAAGAGCCAAACGGTCTTCATGGGCGACTTCCCGCTCATGACCGAGCGCGGTACATTCGTGATCAACGGCACCGAGCGTGTCGTGGTGTCGCAGCTGGTCCGCTCGCCCGGCGTGTACTTCGAGCGCACCGCCGACAAGACGTCCGACAAGGACGTCTTCTCCGCGAAGATCATCCCTTCGCGCGGCGCGTGGCTCGAGTTCGAGATCGACAAGCGTGACATGGTCGGCGTCCGGATCGACCGCAAGCGCAAGCAGTCGGTGACGGTCCTGCTCAAGGCCCTGGGCTGGAGCGAGGCCCGGATCCTGGAGGAGTTCGGCGACGTCGAGTCGATGCGCGCCACCCTGGAGAAGGACCACACTGCTGGGCAGGACGACGCCCTGCTCGACATCTACCGCAAGCTGCGCCCGGGCGAGCCGCCGACCCGGGAGGCCGCCCAGACGCTGCTGGACAACCTCTACTTCAACCCCAAGCGCTACGACCTGGCCAAGGTCGGCCGCTACAAGATCAACAAGAAGCTCGGCCTGGAGCAGCCGCTGGCGGCCGGCGTGCTGACGATCGAGGACATCGTCGCGACGATCCGCTTCCTGGTCGCCTTGCACGGCGGCGAGTCGACGATGCCGGGCAGCCGCGGTGGCGAGCAGGTCGACGTCCGGGTCGAGGTGGACGACATCGACCACTTCGGCAACCGGCGCCTGCGGACGGTCGGCGAGCTCATCCAGAACCAGGTCCGCACCGGCCTGTCCCGGATGGAGCGGGTCGTCCGCGAGCGGATGACCACCCAGGACGTCGAGGCGATCACGCCGCAGACACTGATCAACATCCGGCCCGTCGTGGCCTCCATCAAGGAGTTCTTCGGGACGAGCCAGCTCTCCCAGTTCATGGACCAGACGAACCCGCTGGCTGGCCTGACCCACAAGCGGCGGTTGTCGGCCCTCGGCCCCGGCGGTCTCTCCCGGGAGCGGGCGGGCTTCGAGGTCCGGGACGTGCACCCGTCGCACTACGGCCGGATGTGCCCGATCGAGACGCCGGAAGGCCCGAACATCGGCCTCATCGGCTCACTCTCCACGTATGCCCGGATCAACCCCTTCGGCTTCGTCGAGACCCCGTACCGGAAGGTCGTGACCGGCCGGGTCACGGACGAGATCGAGTACCTCACCGCCGACGAGGAGGACGAGCAGGTCATCGCGCAGGCGAACGCGCCGCTCACCGCGGCCGGCACCTTCGCCGAGGACCGGGTGCTCGTGCGCTCCAAGGGCGGCGAGGTCGAGTTCGTGCCCGGGGCCGAGGTCGACTACATGGACGTCGCCGCCCGGCAGATGGTCTCGGTCGCGACCGCGATGATCCCGTTCCTGGAGCACGACGACGCGAACCGTGCCCTGATGGGCTCCAACATGCAGCGGCAGGCCGTGCCGCTGGTGATAGCCGAGGCTCCGCTCGTCGGCACGGGCATGGAGTACCGCGCGGCGGTGGACGCCGGCGACGTCGTCGTCGCCGAGAAGCCGGGCGTGGTCACCGAGGTGTCGGCCGACGCCGTCACCACGATGAACGACGACGGCACGTACACCACGTACCGGATCGCCAAGTTCCGCCGCTCGAACCAGGGGACGTCGTACAACCAGCGGGTCCTCGTCGACGAGGGCGACCGGCTCGAGGTCGGGACGCCCATCGCCGACGGTCCATCGACCGATTCCGGCGAGATGGCGCTGGGCAAGAACCTGCTCGTGGCGTTCATGTCCTGGGAGGGTCACAACTACGAGGACGCGATCATCCTCAGCCAGCGCCTGGTGCAGGACGACGTCCTTTCCTCGATCCACATCGAGGAGCACGAGGTCGACGCCCGGGACACCAAGCTCGGTCCCGAGGAGATCACCCGGGACATACCCAACGTCGCCGAAGAGGTCCTGGCCGACCTCGACGAGCGGGGCATCATCCGGATCGGCGCCGAGGTCGTCCCCGGCGACATCCTCGTGGGCAAGGTCACGCCCAAGGGCGAGACCGAGCTCACCCCGGAGGAGCGCCTGCTGCGGGCGATCTTCGGGGAGAAGGCCCGCGAGGTGCGCGACACCTCGCTCAAGGTCCCGCACGGCGAGTCCGGCACGGTGATCGGCGTCAAGCTGTTCGACCGCGAGGAGGGCGACGAGCTGCCCCCGGGCGTCAACCAGCTGGTCCGCGTGTACGTCGCGCAGAAGCGCAAGATCACCGACGGGGACAAGCTCGCCGGCCGGCACGGCAACAAGGGTGTCATCTCCAAGATCCTGCCCGTCGAGGACATGCCGTTCCTCGCGGACGGGACGCCGGTCGACGTCGTCCTCAACCCGCTCGGAGTGCCGAGCCGGATGAACGTGGGCCAGGTCCTGGAGACCCACCTCGGCTGGGTCGCCTCGCGCGGGTGGCAGGTCGATGGCGACCCGACCTGGGCGTCGCAGATGTCGCAGGACGCGCGGCTTGCCGGGCCGAACACGCGGGTCGCGTCGCCGGTCTTCGACGGCGTCGCCGAGGAGGAGATCGTCGGCCTGCTCGACTCGACGCACCCCACCCGAGACGGCATCCGGCTGGTCGACGGCTCGGGCAAGGCCCAGCTGTTCGACGGGCGCACCGGTGAGCCGTTCCCCGACCCGGTGGCGGTGGGTTACATGTACATCCTGAAGCTGCACCACCTCGTGGACGACAAGATCCACGCCCGGTCGACCGGCCCGTACTCGATGATCACGCAGCAGCCGCTGGGCGGTAAGGCCCAGTTCGGCGGCCAGCGGTTCGGCGAGATGGAGGTGTGGGCCCTGGAGGCCTACGGCGCCTCCTACGCCCTCCAGGAGCTGCTGACCATCAAGTCGGACGACGTCCTGGGCCGGGTCAAGGTCTACGAGGCGATCGTCAAGGGCGAGAACATCCCGGAGCCGGGAATCCCCGAGTCGTTCAAGGTGCTCATCAAGGAGATGCAGTCCTTGTGCCTCAACGTCGAGGTGCTCTCCAGCGACGGCATGTCCATCGAGATGCGCGAGACCGACGAGGACGTCTTCCGGGCCGCGGAGGAGCTGGGCATCGACCTGTCCCGCCGCGAGCCGAGCAGCGTCGAGGAAGTGTGATCCCGCAGGCGCCCGCCCCGATGCCGGCCTGACCCCGGGCCGCCCAGCCAGGGCGGCGCCTCCGGAGCGGAGGGGACCCGACCCCCTCCGCCATCGTCCCCACGAGCACTCAAAGATCAGCAAGCACCACCACGAGAAAGCAGGCACCAGTCTTGCTGGACGTCAACTTCTTCGACGAGCTGCGCATCGGTCTCGCCACCGCCGACGACATCCGTCAGTGGTCCCACGGCGAGGTGAAGAAGCCGGAGACCATCAACTACCGCACCCTCAAGCCGGAGAAGGACGGGCTCTTCTGCGAGAAGATCTTCGGTCCGACCCGCGATTGGGAGTGCTACTGCGGCAAGTACAAGCGCGTCCGCTTCAAGGGCATCATCTGCGAGCGCTGTGGCGTCGAGGTGACCCGCGCCAAGGTGCGTCGCGAGCGGATGGGCCACATCGAGCTCGCGGCCCCCGTCACCCACATCTGGTACTTCAAGGGTGTCCCGAGTCGGCTCGGGTACCTGCTCGACCTCGCTCCGAAGGACCTGGAGAAGGTCATCTACTTCGCGGCGTACATGATCACGCACGTTGACGAGGAGGCGCGTCACCGCGACCTTCCCTCGCTCGAGGCGCAGATCGAGGTCGAGAAGAAGGAGATCGAGAACCGCCGGGACGCCGACGTCGAGGCGCGCGCCAAGAAGCTCGAGGCCGACCTCGCCGAGCTCGAGGCCGAGGGGGCCAAGGGCGATGTCCGGCGCAAGGTCAAAGAGTCGGCCGAGCGCGAGATGGCGCAGCTGCGCAAGAGGGCGGACGCCGACGTCGACCGGCTCCAGCAGGTCTGGGACCGGTTCAAGAATCTCAAGGTCCAGGACCTCGAGGGCGACGAGATCCTCTACCGGGAGATGCGCGACCGCTTCGGCACGTACTTCGAGGGCGGCATGGGCGCGGCCGCCATCCAGCGTCGACTGGAGTCCTTCGACCTCGAGGGCGAGGCTGCGGCGCTGCGCGAGACGATCCGTTCGGGCAAGGGCCAGCGCAAGACCCGCGCCCTCAAGCGGCTCAAGGTCGTCTCGGCGTTCCTCACCACGCGCAACTCGCCCATGGGCATGGTCCTCGACTGCGTCCCGGTCATCCCGCCCGACCTGCGCCCGATGGTGCAGCTGGACGGCGGCAGGTTCGCGACGAGCGACCTCAACGACCTGTACCGCCGGGTCATCAACCGGAACAACCGCCTCAAGCGGCTCCTCGATCTCGGCGCGCCGGAGATCATCGTCAACAACGAGAAGCGCATGCTGCAGGAGGCCGTCGACGCGTTGTTCGACAACGGCCGCCGCGGCCGGCCCGTCACGGGCCCGGGCAATCGCCCGCTGAAGTCGCTCTCCGACATGCTCAAGGGCAAGCAGGGCCGGTTCCGCCAGAACCTGCTGGGCAAGCGGGTCGACTACTCCGGCCGCTCGGTCATCGTCGTCGGCCCGCAGCTGAAGCTGCACCAGTGCGGCTTGCCCAAGCAGATGGCGCTGGAGCTGTTCAAGCCCTTCGTCATGAAGCGGCTCGTCGACCTCAACCACGCACAGAACATCAAGTCCGCGAAGCGCATGGTCGAGCGCGCCCGCCCGGTGGTCTGGGACGTGCTCGAGGAGGTCATCACCGAGCACCCCGTCCTGCTCAACCGGGCGCCGACGCTGCACCGGCTCGGCATCCAGGCCTTCCATCCCAAGCTCATCGAGGGCAAGGCCATCCAGATCCATCCCATGGTCTGCCGCGCCTTCAACGCCGACTTCGACGGCGACCAGATGGCCGTGCACGTGCCGCTGACTGAAGAGGCGCGCGAGGAGGCCCA
>DATKNA010000339.1:0-27279 GCA_035541595.1 Kineosporiaceae bacterium
CAGGCCGAGCAGCTGGGATACCCGGTCGTGCTGAAGGCGTCCGCGGGCGGAGGCGGGCGTGGGATCCGGATCGTCCGGGCGCCGGCGGAGCTGCCCGGAGCGCTGGCGTCCGCGCGGGGGGAGGCCGAGCTCGCGTTCGGCGACCCCACCGTGTTCCTCGAGCAGCTGGTCGAGAGCGCCCGCCACGTCGAGGTGCAGATCATCGCCGACGACGGCGGGACGACCTGGGCCGTCGGCGTCCGGGACTGCAGCGTTCAGCGGCGCAACCAGAAGGTGATCGAGGAGTCGGCATCGACCGCCCTCGACGCCGCGAGCGAGGCGGCCATCCGGGCCGCAGCCGTGCGGCTCTCGACCGCCGTGGGCTACCGCAACGCCGGCACGGTGGAGTTCCTCGTCGACCCCGACACCGGCCGCTTCATGTTCATGGAGGTCAACACCCGGCTGCAGGTCGAACACCCGGTCACCGAGGCGACCACGGGGCTGGATCTGGTGAAGCTGCAGCTGCTCGTCGCGGGCGGAGGCAGGCTCGAGGGCGAGCCGCCGCCGGTGATCGGGCACGCGGTCGAGGCCCGGCTCTGCGCGGAGGATCCCGAGCAGGGCTTCGTTCCCGCGCCGGGGCGGATCGCGCTGTTGCGGCTACCGACCGGTGCTGGCGTGCGGGTGGATTCCGGTGTCCGTGAGGGCGACGCGATCTCACCGGAGTTCGACTCGATGATCGCCAAGATCGTGGCCTGGGGCCGGACCCGGGACGAGGCACTGGCGCGGCTGCGTCGTGCGCTCGCCCAGACCGCCGTCGTCGTCGACGGTGGCGCGACGAACCGCTCCTTCCTGCTCACGTTGCTCGACCGCCCGGAGCTGCAGGCCGGGGACGTCGACAACCGCTGGCTGGACCGGCTCACGTCGGCGGGCGAGCACGTGCCGGCGCCCGACCCCGTGGCCCTGCTGGCGGCCGCGGTGGAGGCGTACGCCGCGGATCACTCCCTCGCCGAGGCCGAGTTCCACGCGGCAGCCCGGCGGGGACGGCCGGAGATGCCCGACAAGGTCGGCGTCACGGTCCAGCTCCGCTACGCCGGCGTCAGGTACGACCTGGCGGTCTACCGGACCGCGCCGAGCTCCTACCGGGTCTGGCACGGGCGCGTGCCGGCCGACCTCTCCGTCGACGTCGTCAACGCGTACGAACGCCGCGTGCGATGCGGCGGCAGGCACCACCGGGTGATCGCCGTCACGCAGGGCCCGCTCTTCCGGATCCTCGTGGACGGGAGGGCGCACCAGGTGATCCGCGACGACGGCGGCGTCGTCCGGGCGGGATGGCCGGCGTTCGTCGTGTCCGTCCTGGTGCATCCGGGGGACACCGTCGCCAAGGGCGACCCGGTGGCCGTGCTCGAGAGCATGAAGATGGAGTCCACCGTGGCCGCGCCGTACCCCGGCGAGGTGGCTGGCGTCGACGTCGTCCCCAACGCCCAGGTCAGCGTCGGCGCGCCGATCTTGCGGATCCGATCCACCGAGCCCGCCCCGGTGCTCGGCGACGCATCGACCGCCGTGGACCTGACCGGCCTGGAGCGCAGGCCGAGCTCCGGTACTCCGCCGTGCGAGCGCGTCTTCGGCTCCCTCCAGAACTACCTCCTGGGGTACGACCTGGATCCGGGCACGCTCAAGCGACTGCTCGTCGAGCAGCGACGGCTCGGCGAGGTGAGCCCGCCGGGCGATGAGGGCCTGCTCCGGTGCGAGGACCGGCTGCTCGACCTGTTCGCCGAGGTCGGAGCGCTCTACCGGCAGCGGACCGAGCCCGAGCCCGACGACTCCCTCGTCGAGGGCAGCACCCAGGAGTACCTGCTCTCCTACCTGCAGTGGATGGACCCCGAGCAGGCCGGCCTGCCCGAGACGTACCAGACGCGGCTGGAGGAGGCGCTGGCTCGCTACGGCGTCAACGGGCTGGAACGTACCCCCGAGCTCGAGTCCGCCGTCGTGTGGATGTTCAGGTCGTTCAGCCGGGTCGGGGAGCTCGTCCCGGTCGTCCTCTCGATCCTCGACCGCCGCCTGCGCGCGCGCTCGGTGCTGGCTCGGCTGGCGGACGCCGAGATGCGGGCCCGCCTGGACCGGCTGGCGACCCTGGCGCAGGGGCGCCACGAGGGGGTCGCCGATCTGGCGCGGGACGTGCGCTTCCACTACTTCGACGAGCCGATGCTCGAGGCGCTGGTGGCCGCGGAGTACCACGAGACCGAGGCGCTCCTGGACGCCGTCGAGACCGATCCCGCCGGCCCAGGGCGATCCGCCGCCATCGACCGCCTGGTGCGCTCACCACAGCCGCAGCGCGGGGCATTGCTGCGCCGGTGGCTGAGCACGGCGGATCCCGGCATGCGGGGGACGCTGCTCGAGGTCTACGCCCGCCGCTACTACCGGATCCGCGACCTGCGCGATCTCCATGTCGACGAGCGCGCCGGCCACATGCTGTGTGTCAGCGACTACGACTGGGTGAACAAGCACATCCACCTCGTCGTCGCCTACGCCCCCCTGGAGCGGCTGCCCGAGGTGTCCCGCGCCGTGGCAGCCCACCTGGCAGACGAGCCCACGGACCGGCAGGTCGTGGTGGATCTCACCACCTGGCGGGCGGCTCCCCACGAGCCGGTCGAGCAGCTGGCGCCGGCGGTGGAGGAGCTGCTGGGCCGGTGTGACTTCGGCACCGACCCGTGGCGGCTCGACGTCACCGTCACGAGCACGGGTGGGGAGCGGGCGGAGCACTTCCGCACCGCGCACCTCACGTACCGGGCCAAGGCGGGCGGGGGCCTGGCCGAGGACCGGCTCTACCGCAACCTCCACCCGATGCTCGCCAAACGCCTGGACCTGTGGCGGTTGTCGAACTTCACGCTCGAACGCCTCGCCTCGGCGGAGGACGTCTACCTCTTCCACGGGGTCGCGCACGAGAACCCGAAGGACCATCGGCTGTTCGCACTCGCCGAGATCAGGGATCTCACCGGGATCCTCGGCCCCGCCGGTACCACCGCCTACCCGTGGCTGGAGCGGACCGGGCTGCAGGCGCTGGCCGCGATGCGGGCGGCCCTGGTGACCTTCCCCGCGAAGGACCGGCCGAAGGCGAACCGGATCGTGCTGTACGTGCGGCCGCCGTGGGACGTCCCGCCCGAGTTCTGGGCGCGGCTGGCGGCCTCGTTCGCACCGCTCGCCGCTGGGGCGGGCCTGGAGAAGGTCCTGTTGCGCGTTCGGATCCCGCAGCCGGACGGGTCGCTGCGCGACGCCGTCCTCGAGGTCCAAGGGGTCGGCGGCCACGGGATCACGGTCGAGGAGCGGCCGCCGGGCGACCAGCCCGTGCGCCCGCTCACCCGCTACCGGCAGAAGGTGCTCGTGGCCGAGCGGTTCGGGGTCCCCTACCCGTACGAGATCGTCCGCCTGCTCACGCCGGGTGCGGGCACGGCGGCAGAGTTCCCGCCCGGCACCTTCACCGAGTACGACCTCGACCATGACGGGACGCTCGGACCCGTCGACCGGGAGCCAGGTCTCAACACCGCGAACGTGGTCGTCGGTCTGCTCACCAACCGCACCGTGAACGTGCCGGAGGGGATGACCCGGGTCGCGGTGCTCAGTGACCCCACCCGCGGGTTGGGGAACCTCGCCGAGCCGGAGTGCCGCCGGATCCTGGCCGCGCTCGATCTCGCCGAGCGGATGAGGGTTCCGGTGGAGTGGTTCGCGGTGTCATCCGGTGCGCTCATCGCGATGGACAGCGGTACC
The DNA here is from genome assembly GCA_035541595.1 of Kineosporiaceae bacterium. Classification (GTDB taxonomy): domain Bacteria; phylum Actinomycetota; class Actinomycetes; order Actinomycetales; family Kineosporiaceae; genus DATKNA01. The sequence goes on from DATKNA010000339.1 coordinate 3,742, forward strand.
GAGAACATGGACTGGATCGCCGACGTGCTCCGCGGCCTGATCGAGTACACCCAGCGGGGCGGGGAGGTGAACATCGTCGTCACCGGCATCAACGTCGGCGGGCAGCCGTACTGGAACGCCGAGGCCACCATGCTGATGCACACCAGGGGCATCCTCGTCATGCTGCCGACCAGCGCGATGGTGCTCACCGGCAAGCAGGCGCTGGACTTCTCCGGCGGCGTCTCGGCCGACGACAACTTCGGCATCGGCGGCTTCGACCGGATCATGGGGCCGAACGGGCAGGCCCAGTACTGGGCGGCCAGCCTCGAGGACGCCTGTCACCTGCTGCTCAGGCACTACGCGTACACCTACGTGGTGCCCGGGGAGCGCTTCCCGCGCCGGGCGGTGACGAGTGATCCGCGCGGGCGTGACGTCCGCTCGGCGCCGCACGCGCCGGTGCCCGGGACGGACATGGGGACGGTCGGCGACATCTTCTCGGCCGAGCACAACCCGGACCGCAAGAAGCCGTTCGACATCCGCTCGGTGCTCCGGGCCGTCGCGGACGTCGACTGCCAGCCTCTCGAACGGTGGGCCAGGTGGCGCGGCGCCGAGACGACCGTGGTGTGGGACGCGCGGATCGGCGGCATCCCGGTCTGCATGCTCGGCCTGGAGTCCCGGGCCCTGGCCAGGCGCGGATACGTGCCGGCGGACGGGCCGTCGTCGTGGAGCTCCGGAACCCTGTTCCCGCAGTCGGCGCGCAAGGCGGCGCGAGCCGTCAACGCGGCCAGCGGCAACCGCCCGCTCGTGGTCCTGGCCAACCTGTCCGGGTTCGACGGGTCGCCCGAATCGATGCGGCACTGGCAGCTCGAGTACGGCGCGGAGATCGGACGCGCGGTGACGAACTTCGCCGGCCCGATCGTGTTCGTCGTCATCTCCCGGTATCACGGCGGCGCGTTCGTCGTGTTCTCCAAGCGGCTCAACGGCTCGATGGAGATCGCAGCGGTGGAGGGGTCCTACGCCTCGGTCATCGGCGGCGCGCCCGCCGCCGCGACGGTGTTCGCCCGCGAGGTGAGGACACGGACCGAGAGCGACGCCCGGATCGTGGATCTGCGCAAGGCCATCGCGCAGGCGGACGGCGCCGAGGCCGCCGCCCTGCGGGCGCGCCTGGCGCGGGTGACGGAGGAGGTCCGTTCCGAGAAGCTCGGCGAGGTCGCCGACGAGTTCGACGCCATCCACACCATCCAGCGAGCCCAGCGGGTCGGATCGGTGGACCGGATCATCGCCGCCGCCGCGCTGCGGCCCTATGTCATCGATGCCCTCGAGCGGGGGATGGCGGTCGCGGTCCCTGCGCAGGCGCAACCTCTCGGCGGCGCCTCGGACGGCGACCGCGACGGGGTGACCTCGCCGCTCACGGGGTGAGCGGCTGGGCCAGCCAGGAGTGCACCGGCCGGGCTCCGCGCAGGTCAGCGGATCCCGGCAACCTCCTCGGAGGCGGCAGCGGACGCTCGGAGGCCACGGTCACGAGGAACACCCCCTCGCGGCGCCACCAGCCGGGGATCCGGCCGCCCTCTGCGGTGCGGACCTCCAGCGCGGCCCACCCGTCGTCGGTGCCCTCGTCCGTGCCCTCGCCCGTGCCGCCATGCGTCACGGCCACTGGTTCGCCCAGCTCCACCTCGACGCTGCGGGTGTCCCTGCGCAGCCCGGTCTGGAGCACCTTCAGAGCGCTCTCCTTGGCCGACCAGAGCAGGTTGGCCGCGGCGTCACGACCGTCGTCCGGACGTGAGGCGACGTAGCGCTGCTCCCGCGGGGTGAGGAAGTCGGTGACGAAGCCGGCTGACCGTGGCTCCACGATCTCCAGATCGCACCCGACCCGCACCCGGACGTCGGCCCCCCTCCACGCCACCAGACAGACCGCCCATCCCGCGCGGTCGGTGAGCGACAGGTCCACGTCGACGGACGATCCGTCGACGCGGACGACCGGGGCCCCGGTGGGCAGGTTCGCGACCTCGATCCGGGCCATGGACGCCGCCTCGCCCGGCAGCCCGGCGGCGGCGGCGACCGCCTGCTTGCCCGCCCATCGGCGCAGGAGGTACTCGGTGCGCCGCTTGGTGAACCGCATGGCCCTGGCCCGGTCCAGCTCGCGCGGGGTCAGCCAGTCCTCGCCCGCGGGGAGGTCGTGCTCTCCGCGGACCATCCACCGGGCCCGGCTCCGCCCTCCGTCCACCGTCCCACCGTAGGTCGTGTCCTCTGTGTCGGGCGACCCTCGCAGGGGGTCACCGCTCGGACCCGGCGCGCCCATCGGCTCCGGCGCGGTCGCGATGCATCCGCTCGAAGAGCAGGGCTCCGGCCCCTGCGGCGACGACCGCCAACCCGATGAGAACATGCCCCCAATGCCCGTCGACGCCGCTCCCGGGGCTGCCGGCGGCAGCGCCGGTGGAGGCGGCGGGAGCAGCCGCGGAGCCCGGCCCCTGGAGCGTGTAGGTCAGCACCGCCTCCACGGGATGCCCATCCGCCGAGACCACCCGGTAGATGATGCTGTACTCCCCGGGAACGGAGGTCGGCGTGACACGCTCCGTCACGGTCGCGTCGAGGATCTGCGCGGGGCCGTCGTCGATCCGCGTTCCGCCCGGACCGGTGACGATGACGAACGCCGGGGGCCGGACGTTCTCGTCGAAGGTGAGCGTGACCGCCGCGAGCGGTCGAGACACCACCGCTCCTTGCGTCGGAGAGGATCTCACCAGCGTCGCGTGCGCCACCGCCAGCGGCGCTGTCAGCACGACGAGCAGAGGCGTCAGGGCGGCCACCGCGGCCCAGCGGGGCCTCACCTGCGAACCGCCGCTCGTCGGGCGACGACGGCCGTCAGCGACCGTTTCCAGGGACGTCCGAAACACATGATCAAGCTCAACCCCAGGACCAGGACACCGGTCACGAGGGCGAACGGCGTCAGGACGATCGCGGCGGGGAGCGCGCCGCCGCCGAGGACGCGACCCACCACCGAGGTGGTCACCGCCGTCGCAGCGACTGCAGCCGCATGTGCCAGGAGCAGAGGCAGCGAACGCGCGGACGGCGCACGTCCCACCGGCGAGAGATTAGCCACGACTCCGGACGACGTCACCGGCGGCGTCCGATCAGAGCTGCCGCGGCCACCTGGCGGCCTCGACGAGCAGGACTCCGGCGGCATAGGTGAGGACTACCGGAACCGCCAGACGACCGTCCGGGGCGGCACCGGCGATCGCCAGGCGAGCAAGGGCCCAGGCCACGACGCCCAGGCCGAGCGCCACGAGCACTGACTGACCGCCGGTGGGGGGCGCGGGTGGCAGCCGCGCCGGGATCAAGGGGGCCTGCAGGCGGTCGACCGCGAGTGTCAGCGGCACCAGCACCGCGCTGAGGACGCCGAGCCACACCGGGCGCAGCGCCCACCACTGCGCTGATCCGATGACAGGCTGCGGCACGGTCACCCGCGGGTACACGGCGAGGGCGATGAGCACGACGGGTGCCATGTGCCACAAGTAGACGGTCATGGCCGAGGCGTTGAGGCGTTGCACCAGCCGCGGGCGACGTCCCCTGTCCAGCATTCGGGTGGCGGCCGGGTCCAGCAGGACGACCAGCCCGGTCTGCGCGGCCGCGAAAGCCAGGAGCGCGATCGAGGGCGGGCTGGTGTTGCGCGCGCTGATCAGGTCCGGTGGGAACCACCCCCCCAGGACCAGGACGCCGAACAGGGTCGCGCCTCCCGCGGCCAACAGGACCCCCCTGCCGCGGGACACCGGTGCCTGGTCGCGCCAGGCGAAACCCCATTGGTGGATCGAACCCCACACGAGCAGGTAGTTCGCAAGGCCGATCAGTGGCAGGCCCGCCCGCAGAACGCCGACGTCGATCAGTGCAGCCGTGACAGCCATGACGCCCGGCACGCGCAGGCCCCATCGGCCATGGGCGGCGAGCATCACCGGAGTCAGCGCGATCAACAGGAGGTACGTGGGCAGGAACCACAGGTGTAGGCAGACCAACCACGCGGCCTGGGCGAGCTCCTCGGGTCGCCGGCCCACCGCCGAGGCCAGGACGACGGCAACAACGACTGCGGCCAGATAGACGCTCGAAGGGCGCAGCAGCCTCCTCGCCCGGGCCCCCACCCAGGTTCCCCATCCGCCACCACCCGCTCGGTGGGCGAGCCAGGATGCGGCGTTGACATAGCCGCCCACCAGGAAGAAGACGGGCATGACCTGGAACAGCAGGGTCAGCCAGCCCGCCCAGCTGATCGCCCCCAGAGCGTCGCGACCGGACAGGCGCCCGTCCCGATACGAGATGTCGACCAGGAGCCAGTGACCGATCACAACCGCGGCGATGGAGACGACCCGCAGCAGGTCGAGGTAAGACCGCCGCACCGCCACGACGGGCGACATGGTCGACACCTGCATACGACCGGCCACGATGCACCGACACCTCACGGCGAAGCCCCACGGTCCGCCGATCTCTGCTCACCCGAGACGCCGGTCGATCAGCGGATGTCTGCGTCGTCTCGTGCAGTCTCCAGTACGGTCCCATTCACGGTCTCACCGCCGCGGCCGGTGTCGAGCTGTGTCACTCCACCCGCCGGGTCAGCGGAACAGCCGTGTCAGCATCCGTCGGGTCTTGCGACTGTACTGGGGCTGGTCACCGTGTCCGACGCCGATCGCTCGGTGGTCGGCCCGCGGCTGCCGACCATAGAGGCGAAGCCGCTCCCAGCCCTTTCGCACCTGCCGTCCCGGGTCCATCCGCATCGTCACCGGACCTCCCTTCGGAGTCCACCGCACATTCTCGCGCGCCCGTGGTGGACAGCCATGTGCCGAAGGTCCCTTGTTTCTGCCTGCCGACATCACAGTGCGGAGGGCGAGGGATTCGAACCCCCGGGGACGGAGTGATTACCGCCCCAACGGTTTTCAAGACCGTCTCCATAGGCCGCTCGGACAGCCCTCCTGACGTGCGGCACCCATTGTGCCCGGCCGACGCGCCCGCGTGGCCCACCCCGCGGCCTCGGCCGCCCTCACGAACCTGCGTGCACGATCTCGACACCCGCCTTCTCGGCGTTCGCGAACTCGTCGTCGACGCAGACCACGCCGCGACCGGACGCCGCCAGCAGCGACGCCGCGACCGCCGCCCGGTAGCCGCTCCGGCAGTGCACCCACACCTCGCCCACGGGGACGTCGGCGAGCCGGTCCTGGAGCTCGTGCAGCGGCAGGTGCACGGCCCCGGCGAGGTGTGCCTGCGCCCACTCCAGCCGGCGCCGGACGTCCAGCACCACCGGATCGCGTTCGGAACGCGCGGCCTGCAGGTCTTCGAACGTGGCGAGCCGGGTGGTCGCCGGAGGAGCGCCGCCGGTCCAGTCGGCGGGCGTGCCGACGGCGGCCCGGCTGGGCCGGTCGATCCCGATCCGGACCAGCTCTCGCTGGGCCTCGGCCACGTCGCCCGGCGTCCGCCCGAGCAGGGTGAGCGGCGTCCCGGGCGGCACCAGCCACCCGAGATACGTGGCGAACTGCCCGTCCATCCCGAGGTTCACGGTCCCTGGGAGGTGACCCGCCGCGAAGGCACGTCGTTCGCGGACGTCGACCACCCACTCGCCGGCCTCGATCCGCCGCCGCAGCTCGTCGGCGTCGGCGAGGCGCGGCGGCGACAGGTCCGGCGACCCGTCGGGGGCGGCGAGGTTCGCGGGGGCCATCCACGCGTAGTAGGCGGGGAAGGCGTCCAGGCCGGCCAGGAGCTCCTCCACGTAGCTGCGTTCATCCTGGGTCAGCGCGGGATTGACCTTCCGCTCGTGCCCGATGGTGGACGCCGTCCCGTCGGTCTGTGTCGCCGAGCAGAAGCTTCCGAAGCCGTGCGTGGGGAAGATCGCGGCGTCGTCCGGCAGCTCCGCGGCGAGCCGGCGGACCGAGGCGTGCTGTGCCCGCACCAGGACAGGGGTCCGGGCCGGTCCCAGCAGATCGGGGCGGCCCGTGGAGCCGAACAGCAGCGACCCGCCGGTGAACACCCCGACGACGCGACCCTGGGAGGACAGCACGTACGACAGGTGAGTGAACGTGTGCCCGGGCGTGGCGACCACCCGCAGGCCGAGCGACGGCGACACCTCGATCGCGGAACCCGCGACGACCGGCTCGCGGGCGAAGCGGACCGGGTCCTCCCCGTTGACGTGGTACGCCGCACCGGTCGCAGCCGCCAGGGCGCGCCCGCCCGTCACGTAGTCGTTGTGGATGTGGGTCTCGACGACGTGGGCGATCTCCACCCCGTGGGACCCGGCGAGCGCGATGATCCGGTCGATGTCCCGCTGGGGGTCGACGACGACGGCGAGGCGGCCGTCATGGGCCAAGTAGGACCGGTCACCCAGGGTGGGTGTCTCGATCGGGACGACCTCGAACGTCATGGCGGGCTAGGCGGCCAGGAAGCTCACGACGAGCTCGCTGACGACGTCGTGACGCTCCAGGTGCAGGAAGTGGCCGGCGCCCGGCACGACCTCGATCCGGACGTCGCCGCTGAAATAGGTCCCGGCATCGGCGAACGCGGCGGCCAGGATGCACCCGTCCTGCGCGCCGTGCAGGACCAAGGCTGGGACCGTGACCGGGCCATCCATGATCCGCTGCTGGTCCGCCGCGAGGTCCGGGCGCTGCCGGGCCCGCTGCCAGGTGTCCCGGTAGTACGTCAGGGACGCGGGAAAACCCGCCTCGATGCTGCTGACCGCCGCCCGGACCAGCTCGGGCTCCGGCTCCCACCCGGGGGACCACGACCGCCACAATCGCTCGACGAAGGCGAAGCCGCCGGCGCTGACGACGGTCTCGGCGAAGGGCTCCAGCTGGAACAGGAACTGGTACCAGGACGCCCGCTGCTGGTCCCAGCTCGAGCGGAGGAATGAGCGGAACACCGGGGACGGCGGGACGGACAGGGCGACGATCCGCTCGACGACGTCGGGGGCGAGGACGGCGGCACCATAGGTGGCCGACGCCCCCCAGTCGTGCCCGAGGATGCGGGCCGGTCGCCCGGGCGACAGCGCCCTGACCAGGGCGACGGCGTCCCGGGCCAGGACCGCTACCTGGTAGGGGCCGTCGACCACCTGGGACGGCGGGTAGCCGCGCTGCCAGGGGACGACGACTCGGCGCCCTGCGGCTGCGAGCTCGGTCGCGAGCCGGCGGAAGGTCAACGGTGTGTCGGGGAAGCCGTGCAGGCACAACACCAAGGGGTCATCGCGGTGACCGACCTCGACGTACGCGAGGTCGACACCGTCGCCACGGGCGGTACCGGTCGCCGCCCGAGGCCACTCCGGCGAGGCTGCCACGGTCACGCCCAACCTCCCTCCAGCCCCGCGTCCAGTCCGTACCGCGGCGGACCGGGCGCGCCAGGGCCGACGCGACGATGGAAGATCCACGGTAGGGGTTCCGCCGGGGCGAGCCTTCGTCCTGACCGGTCAGACATGGGCCCGGCGATTGTGCTGATGAGACGCACACAGGCCCGCGCGTCGACGCCAGCGACCGACGTCGGTCGAGGACAGCGAGGCCGCCGCCGAATTGGCCCGGCAGGACGAATCGCAGACCACATCCGGTGCGTACCTTGACTGGACACCCGGCGATCCTGCGCGACGACACGCGCAGCCGTGATGCCCCTGCTCAGCGGACCGAGAGGAGCCATCCGCGATGAAGATTCGGGGCCAGGACGTCCTTCTGCCCACATCGGCGGTCTCGGCGTTCCCCCGCCCGCACTGGCTGCAGGGTCGTGTCCTGGGCAGCCTCGCGGAGCCGGTGTACCGCAGCCACTACCTGCGGGTGGCGTACGAGGACGCCAGCAAGATCTGCGCCCGGGAGCAGGAGCTGGCCGGTCTCGACGTGCTCTGTGACGGCGCGCAGTACTACGAATGGGAGGCACCCGGCTTCCAGCTGGAGCCCATCTTCCACTTCATCCCCGAGAACCTCGGCGGGTTCGCCCCGTACGGGCCGCCCGGGGACGGCGTCAAGTATGCGCCGTTCTACAAGGCCGAGGTGACCGGTAGGATCGAGTGGAAGCGGCCGATCTTCGAGAGCGTCGTCAACGCCATGAAGAACGCGACCGACAAGCCGTTCAAGGTGGCATTCCTCGGCCCGGCGCAGCAGAGCGTCATCGTCGACAACCGGTTCTACAGCGATCCGATCGACGTCGCCCGCGACCTCGCCCGGGCGCTGAACCAGGAGCTGAAGTATCTGCAGGGAATGGGCCTGGAGGCCGTGCAGCTGATCGACGTGCTCGCCCCCTACACCCAGGACATGTGGCAGATCGAGGTCCAGGAGATCCTCTTCGACGGCGTCGACCTGCTGAAGTTCTGGCACATCTGCTACGGCAGCGTCGACGGCCAGCGGGACGTCTTCGAAGCGAAGACCCGCGAGATGATCCCGCTGTTCGAGTCCTCCCCCGTGGACGTCATCCACCTCGAGTCGTGCAGCGCCGAGTTCTCCGACCTCGACCCGTACCGGGATTTCCCGAAGAACAAGGTGCTCGGGCTGGGCGTCGTCGACGCGAAGAACGTGATGGTCGACCCGCCGGAGGTGATCGCCGACCGCATCCGGCAGCGGCTCGAGATCGTGCCCCCGGACCGACTCCTCGTCGCGCCCGACTGCGGCCTCGGCTACTTCAGCCGGACCACGGCGTACGCGAAGTTGCGGAACATGGGCAAGGCCGTGGAGATGGTCCGGGCCGAGCTCTGACCCGAGGCGTCCACCAAGCGGCCGGGCGGCGCACCGGCCGTTCCTGACCGCCGGTCTGCAGGCCGGATCGCGCTGCGACGGCCTGCTGGTCATGGAGGTCCTCACGACGCACCCGAAGGTCATGATCGGGCCCATGGTCGTCGACAACCCGTACTACATCCACCCCGACGAGTACCTCCCGGCCGGGGCCCTCCGACGACGCGCTGCAGAGGCGGCGGGTCCGACCGGTGGCGGCGCCGGGCGGGGTGGGCATCAGGCGCCGGAGGCCGGCACCTCAGAGTTCGCGCCGGAATTCGTGCCGGAATTCGCGCCGGAGTTCGCGGGGGCGTTCGCGGGCGAGGCGGGGGTGGTCCGCAAGGCCATGACCGTCTGCCACGCGCGCGTGGCGAGCTGGAGGTTGAAGCAGACCTCCGGGTCGGACAGGTCGTGTCCGGTGATCTGCCGGATGCGCTGCAGCCGATACTTGAGCGTGTTCCGGTGGACGATGAGCGCCGCCGCTGTCGCCTCGTAGTTGCCGCCCCGGTCCAGGTAATGGGTCACGGTGCGGACCAGGTCGGCGCCGCGTTGGGCGTCGTACGCCAGGAGGGGACCGATCCACGCCTGGACGAACCTCATCACCTCGTCGAGGCTCTCGTTGCCGATGAGCAGCCGGTACACCCCGAGGTCGTCGAAGCGGACGGCGCGGTCCTCCCACTCCGCCGTCTCGAGCAGGTGCAGCGCGAGGCGCGCCTGCCGGTAGGACCGCGGGAAATCGGCGATCGCGGCACACCTCTCGCCGACACCCATCCGGACGGACCCACCACCGAGATCACGGATCACCGCCTGACGCAGGCCCTCCCAATCCGCCTCGGTGTCCGCGAGCAGCACCACCTGCGCGCCACGGGCGACGAGCAGGGTGCCGGCCGGCTCCTCCCGGGCGGCGTGCCGCACCGCTTGGAACAGCGCGTCGTTCCCCCCGGCCCGGCCCCGCCCCTCCACCACCACGACGCGGTGGGGTCGCTGCAGGTCGTAGCCGAGAGCGCCGGCCCTGGCCAGGGCGCTCTCCTCGTCGGTCCCGGTCAGCAACTCGTCGACCAGGTCGCGCCGGATCCGCAGCTCGCTCTCGGCCAGGCTGCGCACTCGCGCGAGCTCCATGGCGAGGATCGTGGCGCCGTGCTCGAGCGCCATCACCTCGTGCTCGCCGGCGGTCCGCGCCGGGTCCACGAGGCAGATGACGCCCAAGACGTCGCCCTGAGGGTGCGCGAGTGCGATGAGGTTGCCGCCATCCCGGATCGGGCGCGCGGCGGCGAGCGCCCGACGCAGGAGCTGCTCGCGCCGGGGCGCGGGATCCTTGGGGTAGGGGTCGGGCTTGTTCGGACCGGCCCAGGCGCACAGGTTGCCGTAGCGGTCCTCGATGGCGACGGGCAGTCCGGTCAGCTCGTGGACGGCGCGGGCGATGCCCTCCCGACCCACCCCGGAGACGGCGACCGCGGTGAGCCGAGCGTGGATCTCCATGCTGCGCTGCAGCGCCGCGACGGTCCCGCGGAGGCGCTCGTTGACCTCCGACAGCTCTCGGGCGGTCGCGAGCTCCTGGGAATGCAGTTGACGGTTGGCCAGCGCCGCGCCGGTCTGTTGGGCCAAGGCGCGCAGGAGGAACTGCTCCTCGCCGTTCGGCTCCTGCGCCGCAGCGACGACGAGGTAGCCGAGCTGCGCCAGCGGGCTCCCGAGCGGGTAGGCCCACGCCCAGTCCTCGCCGCGGACCACGACTGGGCCGCCCATCGGCCCGAGGTTCACGAGTTGACCGGCGACGCCCGCGACCGGGCAGGGCGGCGCAAGGCCCACCCCCTCGACGCCGACGACCCGGCAGGGCGCGACGGACGGGACCGCACTGACCGCGAGGTCGAGGATCTGCCGCTCGCCGGTGCTCTCGGTCATGAGCTGACCGAGGACGAGCAGGCTGCGCATCGTGGAGAGCAGCCCGCGGCCGAGTTGGGGGGTGATCTCCAGCTCGTGGGTTCTCATGTGATCGCGCCGGCGTCGGGCGCCAGGTACCAGGGGTTCTCGAGCAGCTGGCCGGACATGAGCACCTTCGGGTGCGTCCGGAGCAGCTCCATCAACATGCGCCCGTCGGTGAACCGCTCGAGGTCGTACAGGCAGAGGATGACCTGGGGGTAGCGGGGCAGGAACCGGTTGAGCTCGGCCTCGTAGCCCACGAGCTGATCGACCCCCGGCAGGTCCCGCAGCGCCCAGGTCATCTCCCCGACCGACCGGACGAAGCCGTAACCGCCGTGCTGCACGGCCGCCCCGACGTTGCGGTCCCAGAACGCCAGCATCCGGTCCGGCCGGAACGTCGCGTCGGGCAGGTACGCCGCGTCCGAGGCCAGCAGCTCGAACTGACCGCTGCTCCGGGAGGTCTCGACGTCGACCGTGAGCGACAGCGGGAGGATCACCCGCTCGGGATCGGGGTCGTCCAGCACGCACAGACACTTGTCGCCCGAGCGGATCCCCTCCCGGAGGAACGGCAGGAGGACGTCGTCCCGCTGCCCGGGGCCGCGGTAGAACGCGCAGATGTGATCGCCCGGGACCATGACGACGCCGGGCTGACCCATCTGGACGGGTGTCGTCGTCATCGACCGCTCCGGCGAGGTCGTCATCGGCCGTACCGCTCGACGTGTCGCGCGAACAAGGTCTCGGGGTCCACGGTCTTGTGCAGGACGGGCCGGGACACCCACGTCAGGTTGACGAAGTGCCGGGCGTTGACGTTCTCGGTGGTGATCCCGCCACCCCAGGTCCCGCAGGACAGGCTCAGCGTGAACGGCATGCCGTTGCGCACGCTCCCGGCGCCCTCGTTGAGGTTCTGGTTGACCAGCACCCGGGCCGTCCTGGTGCCGAACGCGAGCGCGTCGACATGGCTGGGGTCGCTGGTGTGGATCCCGCAGGTGTGCCCCAGGCCCTGGTACCCGATGATGGCGTTGACCTGGTCGACGGCGGCATCGATCGAGCCGCCGTACCGGTAGAGCGCGAGCACCACGCAGAGCTTCTCGCCGCTGAACGGGTGGTCGTGCCCGACCCCGTCCTCGTCGACGACGAGGAACCGCGTCGTATCCGGCACGCCGATGCCGGCGAGCTCGGCGATCCGGGTCGCCGACTTGGCGATGACGGCCGCGCTCGGGATCCCGGCTCCGTCCGGCCACATGATCGCCTGGAGCCGGGCCTTCTCCTCGGGCGAGCACACGTGGGCGCCCAGGTCACGAAGCCGGTCGACCAACCCGTCGTAGATCGTCTCGTGGGCGACGACCGCATTGTCGGCCAGGCAGCTGGTCGCGTAGTCGAAGGTCTTCGCCGTGGCGATCGCGGCGGCCGCGTCGGGCAGGTCCGCGGTCTCGTCGACCACGTGGACGGCGTTGCCGACGCCGACCCCGAAGGCGGGCGTGCCGGAGCTGTAGGCGGCCTCGACCATGGCGGCGCCACCGGTGGCGACGATGAGGTCGACCTGTTTCATGAGCTCCTGGGTGTGGGCGATCTTCGCTTCCGGGAGCACCTGGACGAGATCGGCGGGGGCGCCGACCTGCTCGCACGCCTCGCGCATGTACCCGACGACCGCGTGCGTGGTCCGTCGGCTGCGGGGGTGGGCGGCGAAGACGATCGCGTTCCGGCCGGCGAGCGCGAACAGGGCCTTCACCGGCGGCGTCGCGTCCGGCCCGGTCGTCGGGACGAGGCCCGCGACGACGCCGACCGGCTTGGCGATCTTCACCAGCCCTCGCGTGGGGTCCTCCTCGACGACCCCGACGGTCTTCGTCGTCCGCAAGTCGGACAGCACGCCGAGGACCCGGCGCTGGATCTTGGTCACCTTGTCGGCGTAGTTGCCGAACCCCGCCTCGTCGACGGCCAGCCGGGCGAGCTCCTCGGAGCGGTCCTTGCGGGCCACCGCGTAGGCGACGGCGGTGGTCAGGTCCTGGACCCGGTCGGCGTCCCAGTTCTCGATGGCGGCTTGCGCCGCCCGGGCCCTCGTGACGACCTCGGCAACGTCCATGTCCGGCCTCCCGCGGCATCGTTGGGGGAAGGGTAAGCCGTCGCTGCTGACCTGATCCTCGTCCCGGCGGGACGAAGAGCGGGCCGTCCCTCGTCCGCGAGCTGTATCGACTCCATGGCGGGCGTCATCAGACAGTCACCTTCCAGTCGACGGCGATCGCGCCGCCCGGCCCGGCCAGGACGGGGTTGAGGTCGAGCGCGCGCACGTCCGGCAGCGCCATCAGGGCGGCCCCGACCGCGACCACCACGTCCGCGAGAGCGTCGAGGTCGACGGCAGGGGTGCCGCGGGCGCCGGTCAGCAAGGGGTACGCCCGCAGGGTGGCGAGCAGGTCCCGTGCCTCGACCCGGTCGAGCGGCGCGGTCGCGAAAGCGACGTCGTCGAGGACCTCGACCCAGACACCGCCCAGTCCGACCATGACGACCGGGCCGAAGGCCTCGTCCCGCACCGCCCCGACGGCCACCTCGACCCCCGTCAGCTGCGGCGAGACGAGCACGGCATCGGCGCGGGTCAGCAGGTCCGCGGCGGCCGCCGCGACGGCGTCGGCGTCCGCGAGCCCGAGGCGTACGCCGGCCGCGTCGCTTCGGTGCGCGGCCTGCGCCACCTTGACCACGGCCGGCAGGACCCGCGCGGCCGCCGCGGCGGCCGCCGGCGTCCGGCACAGCGCGGCGTCGACCACGGGGACCCCCGCGGCGCGCAACCACGCGGCGAGCGCCACCGGGTCGTCGGGGCCGGGGTGGTCGGCGTCCGGGTGATCGGCGTCTGTGCCCGGACGAACCGGGACCGCCCGGACGACCGGTCCGGCGGCCCGACGTGACAGGCGCTCCCGCGCGCGCGCCGCCTCCCGGGCCCGGCCGATCGCCCGCGCCGTCCGGACGGGCCACTCGAGCACCGGCACGCCGGCGGCCTGGAGCAGGTACGCGTGCGCGCGCACCGACCGGGGTGCGACCCAGCAGACGACGACGGGAACGTCGACGGCGTCCGCGCGCAGCCGGTCGACCGCCGCCCGGACGCCGTCGACCGCCGCCCGGTCCGCCGCCGCGCGCTGGAGCAGGACGGGCACGACCGCGTCGACCTCGCCGGAGCGAGCGAGGAGCTCGACCAGCGCGGGGTATGCGGTCGAGAAGATCGACCAGGCGGGTGTGAGGTCGACCGGGTTCCTCGGGCTGCCGTGCGCCGGCAGCAACTGGCGGATCTGTCGCTGCAGGGCGACGGAGAGCTCCGGGACGGTGAGGCCCTCCCGGCCGAGGAGATCGGCGAGCTCGACGCCGGTCCCGCCGCTGTTCGTCACGATGCCGACGCGGTCACCGTGGGGCAGGGGCTGGCCATCGATCGCCCGGGCGGCGTCCAGGAGCTCCTGCCCGCTGGTCACCTCGACGATCCCGGCCTGCCGGAACGCCCCGCCCCACACCGCCTCCCGGCCGGCGAGGGCGGCCGTGTGCGACGCGGCGGCCCGAGCGCCGGCGCCCGAGCGACCGGACTTGAGGACGACCACGGGCTTGTCCGCGGTGACGCGCCGGGCCCGCTCGACGAAGGAGCGCCCGTCCGGCAGGGACTCCAGCAGGAAGCACAGGGTGCGGGTGGCGTCGTCCCGGGCGAGCGCGTCCAGCAGTTCGGTCGCCGTGACGTCGCAGGTGTTGCCGGACACGCAGACCTTGGCGAACCGCATGCCTTCGTCCCGGGCCAGATCGTGGATCGCCATGCCGTAGGCACCGGACTGGCTGACCAGGGAGATCCCGCCTCCGCCGTCCGGGATCCCGGCGGCGATCGAGGCGTTGAGGGGTAGGTCGCAGTTCTGGACGCCGAAGCAGTTGGGCCCGACGATCCGGACCCGGGGGCGCCCGTCCCCTCGGCCAGGCCCGGGCCCGCCCGCGGCCGCCAGCAGCTCGGCCTGCAGCGCGGCGCCGTCCGGGCCGGTCTCGGCGAAGCCGCCCGAGAGCACGACCATGACGGGCACGCCGGCGGCGGCGGCGTCCGCGGCCACCCCCGGCGCCGCCCGGGCAGGGACCGCGACGACGGCGAGGTCGACCGGTCGGTCGACGTCCAGCAACGACTGCCCGGCCCTGAGCGGCACCACCTCACCCGGGAAGGAGGCGAGGTTCGCCATGAGCAGGGCGCCGAGGGTGCCCGGTCGGTCCGAGGCGCCGACGACGGCGATGCGGCGTGGGGTGAACAGGGCGTCCAGCAGCCACGTCATCGGGCGGTCGTGGCCTGGCCGCGGAACTTGCGGCCCCGCTCCTCCGGCCCGAACTCCAGACGCCGGACGCCGAGCGGATCCACGGCCCGGACCGCGCCGAGCTCCTCCAGGGTCGGCTCCGGGACGAACGCCAGGTCGTCGGCGACGATCAGATCGAACCGGGTGGCGCGCTCGACGTCCGGCACCGTGACGTCGGGGAAGGTGGCCGTCAACCGGGCCCGGCCCCCGGGGGTGAAGTCGAAGACCCCGAGCTCCGTGACCAGCCACTGGGGTCCTCCGCCGGTGTAGCCCAGCTGCGCACGGGAGCCGGCGGGCGTGACGTGCCCGAGGTCGGTGAGGAAGTCCACCGACTCGACCAGGGTCCGGCCGCTGCGGTGCCTCGTCGTCCACAGGGTGAGCGCGCCGATGGTCGCCGAGATGTTCGCCCCGCCGCCCCCGCCGCCGAGCTTGATCTTCGGGGTCGGCATCCCTCCGATCGCGGTGACGTTGGTGTTGCCGTAGGCGTCGATCTGCCCACCGGAGAGGAACATCCGGTCCACGTCGCCGCGGCAGGCCGCGTCGAAGAACTCCTCGAACCGCATCCGGTAGACCGCATCCCGGTGCAGGGCGAGGTCGTTGCTGGTCGGCGGGACGAAGCCGGGCATCGGGTCGACCGCGTACGTCGCCCCCTCGACGAGCAGCGACCCGGGGGCGTGCGTGCGCCGGGCGACGTGCATCGCGACCTGCGCGCAGGGGCTGGCGAAGCCGTGGAAGACCACCTCTGCGTCACGGATCGTGCGGGCCAGCACCACGACGAACCACTCGTCGATCCCCCACTGCGCCGTCACCGCCCGGGGACCGCTCGAGCTCGTCGTGGTCGAGCCCGTCGCGGTCGAGCCGGTCGAGGTCGAGCCGGTCGAGGTCACCGGAACAGCTCCATCCACTGCTGCTCCGACGCCGTCCACGACGTGAGCCGCCCGCCGTCGAGCAGGTCTCGGTAGGCCTCCTCGCCCGGTCGGACGTAGCGGTCGAGATACGCCCGCAGGGCGTCCCCGCCCGTGGCCGCCGCCTTGACGTACTCGGCGAGATGTCCGCGGTCATAGGCATAGAGCGGGTAGCAGGACGACGGATGGGCGCCGAACGGCGCCTCCACGACGGCCGCGACCCGGTGCGCGGGGACGGTCACGCCCGCGCCGGCCACGTCGGCGGTCGGTGCGATCCGCTCGACGGTCGCGAGGACGAGCCGGGCGGCGTGGGCGAAGCGCTCGTCCAGGACGTAGGGCTGGTCGAGGTGCAGGTTCCCGCCGGCGTCCCCGAGCGGGGCGTGGATCAGCGCGACGTCCGGGCTCAACGCAGGGACCGCGACCAGTTCCTCCCCGGTGAACGGACACGTGACCCGGGCGTACTCGGGGTGCAGGCCGAGCAGGTCCGTGCCCTTGAGTCCCCGAACGGGCAGGAACGGCACGCCCATCTCCGCGGCCCGCAGTTGGGCCAGGATCGTCACGCAGGAGCTCTCCCGGACCTCGAGCGTCCCGTTCTCGGCGGCCCGGCGGAACGCCGGCGCGAGGCCGAGGTCCTGCTCGAAGCCGACGTAGCTCTCCTCGCTGACCGCCACGGCGCCGACGGCGACGAGCAGGTCGACGTCCATCCCGTGCGCGGAGCCGACGACGCGCAGCCCGCGCCGGCCCTGCCGGACCAGTTCGCGGACCAGCGCCATGGGCAGCCGGGCGGACAGCCCTCCGCCGAGGGCGACGGTGGCGCCGTCGGGGACGCGGGCGACGGCGTCCGCGAGCGTGGTGCGCTTGTCCGTCCCGAGCTGGAAGGTCGTCATGGCGCCCTCACTGCGCCGTCATGCCGCCGTCGGGCGTGACCACGGAGCCGGTCATGAACGCCGCCTCGTCGCTGGCCAGGAACAGCGCGACGTTGGCGATGTCGGCGACGTCGCCGAGCCGGCCGATCGGGTACTTCACCAGGGTCTTCGCCAGCCCGGCCCGGAGATCGCCGTCGCCGCGGGCGCGCAGCATCGGTTCCATCAGCGGCGTGTACACCGTGCCCGGGCAGATGACGTTGACGCGGATCCCCCGCGGCGCGAGGTCCACGGCCATCGACCGGGTCAGAGCGATCACGGCGCCCTTCGCGGCGCAGTAGGCGGCGAAGTTGAGGATCCCGACCAGCCCCGCGACCGAGCCCTGGTTGACGATGGACGCCCCGCGGCCCATGTGCCGCAGCGCCTCATGCGAGGTGACGAACGTGCCCTTGACGTTGACGGCGAAGCAGCGGTCCCAGTCGGCCTCGTCGGCGTCGGCGACCGAGCCGCGGGAGTCCACCCCGGCGTTGTTGTACAGCACGTGGAGCCCACCGAAGGCGGCGACGACGGCGTCCACGGCGGCGCCGACCTGGTCGGCACGGGACACATCGGCGGACAGGGCGAGCGCGCGCCCGCCGTCCGCCTCGACGATCTCGACTGTGCCGGCGGCGGCGTCGCCGTCGAGGTCGAGGACGCCGACCGCGGCGCCCTCGCGGGCGAACCGGGCGGCGCTGGCCCGGCCGATGCCCGAGCCCGCGCCGGTGACGAGAGCGACCTTGCCGGCGAGCCGGCCCTGAGTCCCGTTGCTGATCACAGCGCTGAGTACCCTCCGTCGATGACCAGCGCGGCGCCGGTCACGTACCTGAGTCGGTCGGACGCGAGGAGGGCCACGAGGTCGGCCACGTCGTCGGCGTCGGCGACCCGGCCCATCGGGATCTTCGCCTCCATGGCCGCACGCAGCTCGGGGACCTCCAGCCGCCACCGGGTCATGTTCGTGAAGGCCATGCCCGGGCACACGGCGTTGCTGCGGATGCCGTGCTGGGCGTAGTCGACCGCGATGGACCGGGCCAGCTGCAGCGCGGCTCCCTTCGAGGCGGTGTAGGCGCTGCGACCGGGGAAGGCCACCTGGCCCGCGACCGAAGCGATCGTGATGACATGCCCCTCGCCCTGGTCGATCATGACCGGCAACACCGCCCGGGAGAACAGGAACGGGCCGCGGACATTCACGGCGATCACCCGGTCCCACTCCTCCACCGGAGTCACGTGCAGGACCGTCGCCTCTCGGCTTCCGGTGATGCCGGCGTTGTTGACGAGGACGTCGATGCGCCCGTACGCCTGCACGACGTCGTCCACGAAGGCGGTGACGGCCGTCTCGTCGGTGACGTCGAGGCCGCGCGCGAGCCCGCCGGGCCCCGCGCCGGCCGCCGCCCCCGCCTCGTCGATGTCGCAGACGGCGAGGGTGAGTCCGTCGGCGAGCAGCCGCGCGCAGGTCGCCTTGCCGATCCCGCAGGCCCCGCCGGTGACCACGGCCACCCGCCCGTTCGTGCTCACGCCGGCACCAGCTTCCGCTCGGCCGCCTGCGCGGCGATGAGCAGCGGGTCGTAGACGGGTGCGTAGGGCGGCGCGTAGGCGAGGTCGAGCCGGCCGAGGTCGCCGATCGTCATGCCCGCGTGCAGAGCGGCGGCCACGACGTCGACCCGGTGGGCGGCGCCCTCGGAACCGATCAGCTGGGCGCCGAGCAGCCGCCCGCCCACGCCGTGGACGAGGCGCACGTGCAGTGGGCCCCCGCCGGGGTAGTACTTGGCCCGGGAGCGGTGGACGACGTCGGTCGCCTCGGCCTCCAGACCGGCGGCGCGCGCCTCGTCGAGGGTCAGGCCCGTTCTGGCCACCTCGAGGTCGAAGACCTTCACGACGGCCGTCCCGACGATGCCCTCGAACGTGGCGTCCCCGCCGGCGGCCACCGTGCCGGCGACGCGTCCGGTCTTGTTGGCCGTCGTGCCGAGCGGGACGTAGGCCGGCGATCCCGTGACGCGGTGCAGCGGGGCCGCGCAGTCCCCGGCCGCCCAGACGTCGTCGAGGCTGGTGCGCATCCGCTCGTCGACGAGGAGAGCGCCGGCCGGGCCGGTCCGCGCTCCCGCGGCGGCCACCGCCGTGGCCGCCGGGCGCACGCCCACCGAGAGCACGACGAGATCCGGCGGCGGGTCGCAGGCCGCCGCGGCGGCCGTGCCCAGCCGCAGGTCGACGTGCTCGCGGACGTGGGCCTCGACCGTCGCGGCCAGCTCCCGGTCGAGGTTGGGCAGCACGCGGTCCAGCAGCTCGACGACGGTGACGGCGCAGCCGCGCTCCCACAGCGCCTCGGCCATCTCCAGTCCGATGTACCCGGCGCCCACGACGACGGCGCGACCGATCCGCCCGGCGTCGAGCAGGCTGCGCAGCGCGACGGCGTCCTCGAGCGTGCGGATGGTGAAGACGCGGGTGTCGTCGAGGCCGGGCAGGGCGAGCAGGGCCGGGGCCGCGCCGGAGGTGACCACGAGCGAGGAGTACGAGAGCCGCCGGGTGCGGCCCTCCTGCCGGTAGGTCACCCAGCGACCGATCGGGTCGAGCTCGCCGGCCCTGGCGTGGTACCGGACGTCGATGCCGCGGGCCCGGGTGAAGTGATCCGGCGGATACGCGAACAGCTCCTCGGCCGCGCCGACCACACCACCGAGGTAGTACGGCAGCCCGCACAGACCGTACGCGACGTTGCCGGTCGCCTCGAGGACGACGACGTCCAGGGTCGGGTCCGTGCGGCGCGCCGCCGACGCGGCGGACATCCCCGCGGCACCTCCGCCGATGACCACCACCCGCCTCGTCACGCGCTTCACGCTAGGTGCGCTCCCGGGCGGCCTCTACGTCCTGGGCGACCGAGGGTTGGACCAAGGCTTGGCGGCCGCGGACAAGCCTCCCGCCCCGCTCCGCGGTGATCAAGGAATGGGTTGCCCACATATTCCTTGATCACCGCGGGAGGGGTGGTTCAGCCGCAGCCGCACGTGGGAGCCTCCCGTGGGCCGCTGGACAGGGGATCGGCCTGCTGCGTCGCGTAGGGCTGAGCGCCCCGACCGCCGCACTCCGAGCACACCCAGACGGGGGGCACGCGGCTACCGGCCATCACGAGCGAGCGGAACTCGTGCCCGCAGTCGGGGCACCTGATCTGCGCGACCGGCATGGCGGTCAGCCCCGCGCCGGCATGCTCAGGCGCTCAGCTTGCGACGCACCAGCTCGGTGCCGGCGACGAGCGCGTGGAGCTTGTCGACCGCGATGTAGCGCTGCAGCAGGATGAGGCCGCAGTCCGTCGTCACGCCCAGCCGGTCCGCCGGGACGTACTCGAGCAGCCGCTCGATCCGGTCGGCCACCTCGGAGGCGGTCTCCGTGATCGTCGACTTGACGTCGATCACCCCGGCCCAGAACGACACGTTGTCGGGCAGCGGGTTGTTCTTGATGACGTCCAGCCCGGAGAGGTCGTCGACGCGCCGGCCGGCGCTCTCGAGGTTGAGCACGTCGATCTTCGCCTCGTACGACTTCGGGACGACGGATGCCGTGGCGGACGGGGCCTCGCCCTGGCGCTCGGTCAGGTCGAAGATCTCCCCCGCCGCGGCGGTCCCGTCCGGCTGGTAGGCGGGGGTCCCGCCCCAGTTGCCCCAGCAGATGTGCACGATGACCTGAGCGTGCCGGACGCCCTGGACCGCTCGGTTGAACGCCTCGATGGCCCAGTCCTCGTAGAAGTACGGCCAGGTGAACTCGTCGAGCTGGATGAAGTCGATCCCCATCGAATCGACCTCGAGGATGTCCTCGTTCATGGCGGCCGCGAGCGCCAGCGCACGGTCCCGGGAGTTGTCGTAGTACAGGTCGTTCGTGCACTGGGCCAGCACCTGGACGCCGGTGTACTGGACCTTGGTCGGCTTGTTCGTGGCCTTCTTCAGCGCGCGGGCCTGCTCCACCATGAGGGCGCCGCGCCGCTTGAGCTCTTGGGTCAGCGTCCCGGCGTGCAGTCGGCTGTAGATCGGGAAGCCGAGGTGGCCTCCTTTGAGGTCGTACCCGAGCCGCCGCATGTAGTAGTAGACGGCCTGGTCGGCGTAGTTGTCGCCCTGGAGGCGGCCGTCGGTGACGATGTCGAGGCCGGCCGACTCCTGGTCGTGGACCAGGGCCTGCATCGCGTCCTCGAAGGCCTCCCGGATGAAGGCGTCCGGTGGTTCCTGGTCGCCCGCCCAGTCCCGGACGGGGCCGGCGTCCCACCAGCGCGGATTCGGGTAGTTCCCGACCATGGACGTCGGGATGAGGATCTCCTGGTCTCCGACTCTCATCGCTGTGTCTCCTCGGTCTCGGCTGCGTTGCCGGTCACGACTGGTCCGGCGGGTGGTCCCGGACGGTGCACAGGATCCGTGGCCGCGCGCCGCCCCGGCAGGGACTGTGCGACGGGTCACAGTGATCGTGCTGCATCGACGGTAGCCGCGCCGGCGATCGCCCGACCGCGTGCGGGCAGGACAGATCGGGACCGTCGTTTCGTCCTGCCAGGCCACATCCGAGGACCTGGTCACCGGGCGATACTCCGGAGGCCGGGCGTCGGTCCACCCGTCGAGGAGTCCCTGTGTCGCAGATCGGTCCAGGCTTCCTGGCCTTGCCGCCGCGGTCGCGGAAGCCGCGGGCGGACGGGCTGACGCACGTGCTCGACAAGGGAATGTCGTTCCACGCGCTGGAGTCACTGATCCAGACCGCCGGGGACTGCATCGACATCGTGAAGCTGGGCTGGGGGACGGCGTACGTCTCCGACGGGGTCAAGGCGAAGGTGGCCTTGTGCCGCAGCGCCGGCATCCACGTGTCCCCTGGCGGCACCCTGCTGGAGATCTGCGACCAGCAGAGCCGGGTCGACGACTACGTGCGCTGGATGCACCGGCTGGGCGTGACCCACGTCGAGGTCTCCAACGGCGCTCTCCGTATGGACGTCGACCACAAGCGTGCGCTCATCCGCCGGCTGTCCATGGACTTCACCGTGCTCTCCGAGTGCGGGTCGAAGAACCCCCAGGTCGACGTCGTCGCCGACGCGTGGGTCGACGAGATGCGCGGGGACCTCGAGGCAGGCGCCACCCTGCTCATCGCCGAGGCGAGGGAGAGCGGGACGGTCGGCCTCTACCTGCCCACCGGAGAGGTCCGGGCCGACCTCGTCGAGGCGATCCTCGCGCACCTGCCGGCGTCCCAGGTCATCTTCGAGGCGCCGCGCAAGGACCAGCAGGCGTGGTTCGTGCGCCGGCTCGGCCCGGTCGCCAATCTCGGGAACATCTCGGCGAGCGAGGTGATCGCGCTGGAGACGCTGCGGCTCGGGCTGCGCTCGGACACCGTGGACCTCCTGCCCGCGGTGGACGGGACGGAGCACCGCGAGTGGCCGGAGATCGCCGCGCACGCCGCCGTCCCGTTCACGCACTGAAGGCGAGGACACATGCTGGTCAGCGGCGTGGACGTGCTGCTCCCGACGACGATGGTGGGCAGCTGGCCCCGTCCCCTCTGGCTGCGCGGCGGCGTCGTCCGCGAATCCGTCCGCGAGGTCGACTTCGTCGACATGTACCAGCGCACGCTCTACGAGGACGCCGTGCGGCTGTGCGTCAAGGACCAGGACCTGGCAGGGCTCGACGTCGTCGCCGACGGGAATCAGTACTTCCAGGGCGAGACGCCGTACGACAAGGCGCAGATGACCCTGTTCCCGCTCCGGCTCTCCGGCTTCCGGCCGTACGGACCACCCGGCGACGCGCCCGGGACCGAGGCCTACTTCCGGCCCGTCGTCGAGGAGAAGGTCAGCTGGGTGCGTCCCGTGCTCGGCCCCGCGCTGACGGCGATGAGGTCCGCGACGGACAAGCCCATCAAGATCAATATCAACTCCGGCCCCGGGACCGTCGCGAGCTGGTGCGAGGACCAGTACTACGGCGATGCGGCCGCGCTCCGGGCGGACGTCGCCGAGGCCTTCAACGCCGAACTGAGGTGGCTGGCCCGCCACGGCGCATCGGTCATCCAGGTGACCGAGCAGGCCTACCTCGCGTCCGAGGGTCGCGACGAGTGGGTGCTCGACGTCATGGAGCGTGCCGCCCACGGCGTGGCGGCTCACCTCGTCTGGCACATGTGCTACGGGAACGCGCGGGGACAGGACAGCGCCTACCCGTTGATCAACGCCCGAGCGCTGGAGAAGCTCTTCGCCTCCGAGCGACCCCACGGATGGACGGAGATCCATCTGGAGACCGCCAGGAACGCGATGGCCGAGGTCGAGCTCCTGGCCGCCTGGACCCGGCACCCGGGCACCTACCTCGGGATCGGCGTCATCGAGGTGCTGAACCCCCACGTGGAGACAGCCGGGGAGGTGGCTCGACGGATCCGGCTGGCGCTGCAGCACGTCCCGGCCGAGCGCATCGTGGTGAGCACCGATTGCGGGCTGTACCAGCTGCCGCGTGACCTGGCGTTCCGCAAGCTGCGGAACCTCGTCGCCGGCACCCGGATCGTCCGGGTCGAGCTGGGGCGGTCCCCCGCCGGCACCGCCTGAGGGCATCGGTCGGCGACGGCAGGCCCGTACGGCCTGCGCGCTCGGGTGCACGCGTTGTGCCGGGGCGCACGCGTTGTGCCGCCCGCCGGGGCGCTCCGATCGGCACAACGCGGGCATCCCGGCACAACGCGTGCAATCCACCCCGCGATCGACGGCGGCGCACGGATACGGTCACGACGAGGTCACGACGAGGTCACGACGAGGTCACGTGGTCACGAGGTTCACGACAAGATCGACGACTACGCGAACAGGGTCGGGGCACCACCCGTGACGAGGAAGACGACGGGGCCCTCCACCCGGCCGGCACGGACCGCGGCC
>DATKNA010000340.1:0-11900 GCA_035541595.1 Kineosporiaceae bacterium
CGTCCGCACCGGACGGGCGCCCCGACGCGACGGACTCCGCGCTCTCCAACGACACCAGCGGCCGGCGGGCCCCAGCCGCGCACTGCGGGTGGGCGGCCCACTCCGCCCGCGATCGCAGCGCCGCTGCGGCTCCGCCGGCGACGTGCACAGCGTCCTCGACGTCCAAGCCGTCACGAGCGGCGACGGCCGCGGCCACGGCGGCTCGGTCGGCGTCGCCGGGCAGACCGAGCGCGGCCAGAGCCGCCCGCCGGTGCCAGGCGTAGTTCGTGTGCAACCGGACCCAGCCCTGCCGGGCGTGGTAGTCGCCGGCGACCGGATCCCAGATCGGCAGGGCACGGCCGTCGACGAGCAGCCTCCGGTCCGCCAGGAAGGCCCCCGCCGCCGCGGCCAGGTCGAGCGAGACCCGCCTGGCGCCCAGACGGTGGGCGGCGGCCAGGAGCGCGGCACCGACGGCGGCCGTGGCGGCGTCGGCCACGCGGAAAGCGCCCGCCAGGGTGGCGGACCCGGTGAGCTCGAGATCGGCGGCCGGCGCTCCCGTCATCGCCTGCCACACCTGGTCGACCACGGGACGGGACGAGGTGGCGTCGGCCATGCACCCAGTAGACAACCGTCCACCGACAACCAGCCACGGACAGGGCTGCGGCCGGGGCCAGTGACACGGACGGCGTCACCGCGTCACCGTGATGTTCGCCACACGGCGCAACCCGGACGTACTCTCGCGTCATGGCCGGCGAGCCGCCTCCGCAGCACGACGACGAGATCATCGCCGTCGAGCTCGCGGGCGTGACGCGGTTCCTCCGGCGTTCCCAGGTGCGCTACGTCGAGGCGCAGGGCGACTACGCCCGGCTGCACACGGCGTCGAGCAGCCATCTCGTCCGCATCCCCCTGACGACGCTGGAAGAGCGCTGGGCCGTCGCCGGGTTCGTCCGCATCCACCGGTCCACATTGGTCGCCCTGCAGCACGTCGACGAGGTCCGGGTCGACGGCGGGCGTTGCTCGGTGCGTCTCGGCGACCGCGTGCTGCAGGTCAGCCGCCGCCACGCCAAGGACCTGCTGACCGCAGCGGGCCGGGCACGGGTGCCGGCGCGCGCTCCGCAGACGCCGTTGCCCGCTCCGCAGACGCCGGCGTCCACGCCGGAGACCGCGACGCGCCCCACCCGATGAGGACCTCGAAGGGCCACGGGTGGGAGGTCACGATGTGCTCGTGATCGTTAGTTGCGGCCTCGAGGTCAGGCGGATCTCGGTGACCCCACCCTCGCCCTCAGCCAGACGTTCCAGGTGTCGACGACCCGCCAGCCGTCGCGGACGACGTCCAGGCAGGCACGGCCGTGCAACCACTCGTCGGGATCGTGCCGCGCCCACACGGCGAGGCTGGTGCGCCGCAGCATGTCGATGCGCGGATGCTCGCGGGACCACCCGCGGGGGGCGGTCTTCAGCATGCCCTCCTGACCCAGCCGGTACCCATGCCGGGCGAGCGCCTCGAGCCGGGCGTCCAGGTCGGCGGTCACGTCCGGGTCGTCCTGCAGGTGCCGGAAGCGGTCGAGCTGGTCACGGTCCGGCTGGTAGTACCCGCCGGCGATGAGCAAGCCGTCCACCGAGAGCGCGAGGTACAGGCCGCCGCCATCGCGTCCGACGCTCATGCTGGCGTGCTCCTGATACGGCCGCTTGTCGGCGCTGAACCTGAGGTCCCGGTGCGGCCTGAAGATCTTCGGCTCGCCGAACTCGGCCGCGAGCTCGGCGGCCAGCGCCCGCAGCGGCTCGGCCACGTGCTCGCGGTAGACCCCCTCGTTCGCCGTCCAGTAGGTCCGGCTGTTGTCGGCCGCGAGTCCCTCGTAGAAGTCCAGGGCGCGCTCGCCGAAGCCCTGGAACGCACCGATCTCGGCGCGGGATGCTGTCATGGCCACCTCCTCGGCCGCCATCCTGTCAGGCCGACCCTGTCAGGCCGACTGTCAGGCCGACCCCGTCAGGCCGACCGTCAGGCCGACCGTCAGGCCGACAACGACAGCACCTCGTCCGCCGTCGGCAGGAGCAGATCCCCCAACGGCATCCGCACCCGAGGGGCACGCTCCCGCGAGGCGAACGGCTCAGGCAGGTCGGCCTCGGGGTCGTGCCACCCGACGGCGAGCACCACAACGGGCTCCAGGCCGTCGTCGAGACCGAAGACGGCCGCCGCCGCGCGGGGGTCGAAGCCCCCCATCTGATGCACGGACAGCCCCTCGGCCTGCGCCTGGACGGTGAGGTGGGCCGCCGCCTGGCCGGCGTCGTAGACCGCCCAACGCCGCGGCTGCCCCGCCTCGTCGGCGGTCCGGGCCGCGAGCAGGAGGAGGACGCCGGCGTGCCGGGCCCAGACCCGGTTCCCAGGCGCCAGGGTCTCGAGGAGCGCCTCGAACGCCGGTTCACCACGACGGGCGACGCCGAAGCGCCACGGCTGGCTGTTGTTCGCGCTCGGCGCCCAACGGGCGGCCTCCAGCAGGGTGAGCAGGGTGACGTCGTCGACGGGACGGTCCACGGCGAAGCCGCGCGGGCTGCGCCGGGTCGCGAGCAGCTCGTGGAGAGCGGGTGTCGATGCGGTGGTGGCCGCGGTCGTCGATGCGGTGGTGGCCGCGGTCGTGGCTGCAGTGGTCGATGCGCGTGTCGATGTGGTCATGAGGGGCGCAACGTTATTGACGCTTCAACTAATTCCATCAGTCGGTCCCCGGTCCCGCCATCCACCCCGGTGTCCATCCCGGGACCCATCCCGGCATCCACCCCGGTGCCTACGCACCGGGCTGGACCATCCCGAGTGCGACGGCCAGGCCGAGCACCGAGCGGGCCTCGAAGGCGTTGCGCCACAGCCCGCCGTGGTTGGCGCCCTGCCAGAACAGCTCGAGCGGGTGCGACAGCGGTGTCACCGGAGCCGCCACCGCGGCGGGGTGCCGCAGGTCGTGGACGAGCAGCGTCGCCATCACGGTGTTCGACGTCGAGGGGTCGAACACCTCGACACCGAACCGGTGCGCACCGGCGTATCCGGCGGCGAGCATCCGGTTGCGCATGACCGAACGCGTGCGCGTGGCCGGCGCGACGTTGAGCGACACGAGCCGTCCCTGCGCCCGCGCCGCCAGGGCACGCCAGCGCTGGATCCGCTTGGCGAGTGCGTAGTTCGGCCCCTGCTGCGGCACGAGCGAGTCGTTGATCCCGCCGAAGGCGCCGTCCGGCAGTCGCTCGACCACCTGGTAGTTCGGCCGGAAGAGCCGCCCCGCGCTGGCGACCCTCGCCACGCGGCGGACCAGCGCCCGCTCCTCGTACCGGCGCCGGCTCTCGGCCACCACGTCCGCGGGGACGGCGAACGCGTCGGTCGGCGTGGCGAGGAAGGCCAGCGAGACGTCCGGCCGGGCGGCCAGCAGCGCATTGGTGATCATGTCGACTGCGACCGCCGCGCGGACATGTGCGGCGCCGTCGGCGTAGACGTAGTTGCCGAGCACGAACGGGCCCTCGACGGCGGCAAGCCAGGCGGCGACCCGGGGCGCCGCGGCGACGACGTCGACCCCGGCCACCGCCGCGATCTCCGCGTCCGTCGCCGTGGCCGGCACCGGGCGGGACACCGGCACCGAGAGCCGACCTACGCCGGCGCGGGCGACGCCGAGCAGCCGGGACCAGATCGCCGGTCGGGGAAGGTCGACGGCGACGACGTGGGCACCCCAGCCGAGCAGCGAGACGAGCGGGCCCATCTGGGCACCTGCGCCGAGCACCGCGACGGTGAGGTCGCGCAGGTCCAGCCAGGCCGGCTGAGTCATCACGGCCCGGACGGCGGTGGCGAAGGACGGCTCGGCCGTCCCCGCGGAGACCCAGACGTCGAGCTGCGCCTCCAGGTCGTCGGCGACGAGGCGGCCGCCGCGGTACGGGACGGAGAGCACGTCGGGGCCGGGAGGCCGTGAGCCGCCGACCGTGACGGTGTGCAGGCGGCCCGGGCCACCGGCGTCCGGGACCACGGGAGCACCCGGCCCCAGGACGGTCGCGAGCGGCAGGTCCTCCCCCTCGTGACGGAACCGGAACCGACGGTGCACCGAGGCCAGCCCCTCGGCGGCGATCGAGGCGGTCGCCCCCGGCACGACGAGCGCCAGGCGGGTCATCTCCCGGAACGGGCCGAGATAGCCCGAGCGCCAGTCACGGATCCCGTGCACCCGGCCGGCGAGGTCGGGCGCCACGGCGCGGACGGCGTCCGCGACGACGGCCCGCCCGGTCGCGGACGTGGACCTGGTGCCGTCGACGAGCGGGAAGACCACGCCGAGGTCGGGGCCCGCGGACCGGAAGGAGGCGGCATCGCTGGAGCGCATCGCCCTATGGTGCCCGCGGACCGCGGCGTGCCGCTGCGGGGAACGGAACCGGCCGCCCCGGCGGCCGTTCCGCTCCACCCCGCTTGCTCAGCGTAGGGGCGCGGACCCGGCCGTGGACACCATTGGTGACATCGTCACGGCCTGTCCAGGGACTGACCACTCGAAGCTCGCACTCGACTACTTTCAGTAGTTAGACATCCGGATCGACGAGCTCGGGCGCCGGCCGGCCGGACCCCGCGGCGCGGGTGGGAGGCGGCCTGTCGTCCCGCCCGCCGCCTGGTTAGCCTCGTCAGCACAGATCGCCCCCGGCTCGTTCGGCCTCGAGAGAGGATGCGCATGTCCAACGACACGCTCGAGAACCTGCTCCATGAGGAGCGGCGCTTCCCGCCCAGCCCGGCGTTCGCCGCGCAGGCGGTGGCGAAGCCCGGGCTCTACGCCGAGGCGGCCGGCGACCGGCTCGCGTTCTGGGACCGTCAGGCGCGGGCGCTCAGCTGGGCGGCGCCGTGGGCGCAGACGCTGGACTGGAGCGACGCGCCGTTCGCGAGATGGTTCGTCGGGGGCACGCTCAACGTCGCCTACAACTGCCTCGACCGGCACGTCGAGGCAGGCCGGGGCGACCGTGTGGCCCTCCACTTCGAGGGCGAGCCGGGCGACACCAGGACGATTACGTACGCCGAGCTGCGGGCCGAGGTCTGCCGGGCCGCGAACGCGCTGCTGGAGCTGGGGATCCGGTCCGGGGACCGGGTGGCGATCTACATGCCGATGATCCCCGAGACCGCGGTCGCCATGCTCGCCTGCGCCCGGATCGGCGCCGCGCACTCGGTCGTCTTCGGCGGCTTCTCCGCCGAGGCCCTGCGCAGCCGGATCGAGGACGCGGAGGCCAAGCTCGTGATCACGGCGGACGGCGGGTACCGGCGGGGCGCACCGTCGGCGCTCAAGCCGGCCGTGGACGAGGCGGTGGCGGCCTCGCCGTCGGTGCGCAGGGTGCTGGTGGTGCGGCGAACCGGGCAGGAGGTCCCCTGGGACGACGCCCGGGATCTCTGGTGGCACGACGTCGTCGACCCGGCCTCCGACCGCCACGAGCCCGAGCCGTTCGACAGCGAGCACCCGCTGTTCATCCTCTACACCTCGGGCACGACCGGGAAGCCGAAGGGCATCCTGCACACCAGCGGCGGTTACCTCACCCAGACCAACTACACCCACCGCAATGTCTTCGACCTGCATCCGGAGACCGACGTCTACTGGTGCACCGCCGACGTGGGCTGGGTCACCGGGCACAGCTACATCGTCTACGGGCCGCTCTCGAACGGCGCGACGCAGGTGATGTACGAGGGGACGCCGGACACACCGCACCGCGGCCGGTGGTGGGAGATCGTGCAGAAATACGGGGTGACGATCCTCTACACGGCGCCCACGGCGATCCGGACGATGATGAAGTGGGGGGACGACATCCCGGCCGGGTTCGACCTGTCGACGCTGCGCGTGCTCGGCAGCGTCGGCGAGCCGATCAACCCGGAGGCGTGGATCTGGTACCGCCGGGTCATCGGCGCCGACCGAACGCCCGTGGTCGACACCTGGTGGCAGACCGAGACCGGCGCGATCATGATCAGCCCGCTGCCCGGCCTGGCGGCGGCGAAGCCGGGATCGGCGATGAAGCCACTGCCGGGGATCTCGGCGGACGTCGTCGACGACGAGGGGCACCCGGTCCCGGACGGCGGTGGAGGCTACCTCGTGCTCACCGAACCGTGGCCGGCGATGCTCCGGGGCATCTGGGGCGACCGGCAGCGGTACCGGGAGACCTACTGGTCCCGGTTCCCGGACCGGTACTTCGCGGGCGACGGGGCGAAGAAGGACGACGACGGCGACATCTGGCTCCTCGGCCGGGTGGACGACGTCATGAACGTCTCCGGCCACCGGCTCTCGACCACGGAGATCGAGTCGGCGCTCGTCTCGCATCCCAAGGTCGCCGAGGCCGCCGTCGTGGGCGCGACCGACGCGACGACGGGACAGGCCGTGGTCGCGTTCGTCATCCTGCGCGGGAACGTCGACGCCGCCACGGCGCAGGGCCAGGGGATCGTCCAGGAGTTGCGGAACCACGTCGCCAGGGAGATCGGGCCCATCGCCAAGCCGCGGTCGATCCTGGTGGTGCCCGAGCTGCCGAAGACCCGGTCCGGGAAGATCATGCGGCGTCTGCTGCGCGACGTGGCGGAGAACCGCGAGGTCGGCGACCAGACGACGCTGGCGGACACCGCGGTGATGGACCTCATCAAGACCGGAATGGCGAAACCGGTCGCCGCGGACGACTGAGCCGCTGCTAGGGTCGTTCACTTCTCACAGATCTCCGACCCGTGAGACGGCGTCCTGAGCTCGCCGGGTCGTCGGGCTGAGGGACGGAGGCGATCATGCGGACCGGGGTTCTGCGGCAGGCGCGTCGCCGGGCGGCGGTGAATGCGTACCTCGAGGCCGGCTGGCCCATCGCCCCGGGTGCCTGGTGGGACCTGCGGGCCGAGCAGTACCGCTGTCGCCGTGTCGGCTGCCTGACCTCCGGCACGATCCACGCCGCGGACGGCCTCACCCCGCGCAGCGACGCTGCCGCCTGGGCCCACGACCCCGCCACGGTCCTGCTCGTCACCGGCCACGGCATCGACGTGGTCGAGGTGCCGATCGGCTCGACCCCGCCGGAGGAGGTCCTCGCCCGTGGCCTGGTTCCGGGTCCGGTCGCGCTCTGGACGTCGGCCCGCCCGCGGCTGCTCCTGATGGGCGGCACCGCGCCCGGCTCGCCCGCCCCCGACGGCCTGGCCGACCTGCTCCCGGAGGGCGCGCTCCTGCACGGCCCCGGCTCCTACGTCCCGCTGCCGCCGTCCCGGATGAGGACCGGAGACGTGCTGTGGCTGCGGTCGCCGCAGGCGCTGGACTGGCGGCTACCCGGACTCGGCGACGTCCTCGACCCGGTGGTCCACGGCTCGCCCCGGCCACCGGCCCCGCGACCGGCCACCCCGCCGCGGACCGGCGAGTTGCCGGCGCAGCCGCTGCGCCGCGCCATGATGCGCAAGGTCTGAGCGGCGCCCGCGCCGTAGGCTCTGCGCGTCGGGGTCAGGGACACCCGCCCATGGCGGGTGAGAGGAGCGAGGACATGGCGGAGGAGCGTACCCTCGGGCAGCTGGTGGCGCAGGCCTCGGACGACCTCTCCAGCCTCGTGCGGGCCGAGATCGCGCTCGCCAAGGCCGAGCTTCGGCAGGACGCCGTCAACGCGGCGCTCGGCGCCGGCCTCTTCGGCGGTGCCGGCTACCTGGGCGTGCTCGCCTCCATCACGTTGGTGATCACGGTCGCCTACGGGCTCGTCGCCGCCGGGCTGGAGCCCTGGCTGGCCTTCCTCATCGTCACCGTCGGGCTCCTGCTCATCGCGGGGATCCTCGGGCTGATCGGCCGGTCGCGGCTGCGCCGCCTGGCACCACCGGAGCGCACCATCCGCACGACCAAGGAGGCGATCGCGGCGGTCAGGCCCGGTCATAACGGCCCGTGACGGTCGACGCCGCCGAGATCCTCGTCGAGGGCCCCTGGCGGCACCGCTTCGTCGCCGCCAACGGAGCCCGCTTCCACGTCGCCGAGGCCGGGGCCGGTCCGCTGGTCCTGCTGCTGCACGGCTTCCCCGAGTACTGGTGGGCCTGGCGCGCCCAATTGGTCGCACTGGCCGACGCCGGCTACCACGCGGTCGCGATGGATCTGCGCGGCTACGGAGCGTCCGACAAGCCGCCCCGCGGCTACGACACCCCGACCTCGGCGGCCGACGTCGCGGGCGTCGTCCGGGCCCTGGGCGCGCAGGAGGCGACCGTCGTCGGGCACGACTGGGGGGCGTGGATCGCCTGGTCGATGCCCGGCCTGCAGCCTCGGGTCACCCGGGCCGTCGGGGCGCTGGGGATGGCCCACCCCCTGACGCTGCGCGCCGGGCTGGCCGGGCGGCGGCAGCTCCGGGCGGCCGCCCGGCTCCTGGCGTTCCAGGCGCCGCTCGTGCCGGAGCGGTTCCTGGGCGACAAGGACGGCGTCGTCACGGTGCTGCGGGCGTGGGCCGGCCCGGGCTGGCCGGACGCCGAGAGCGAGCAGCGGTACACCCGGGCGATGAAGGTGCCGTTCGTGGCCCACACCTCGATGGAGTACTACCGGTGGGCGGTACGGTCGGTGTGGCGCAGCGACGGCCGGCGCTTCGCCGCCGCGATCCGCCACCCGATCCAGGTCCCGGTGCTGCAGATCCACGGCGGCCTGGACCCGTGGGTGCTGGCTGAGACGGCGGCGCTGTGCGGAGATCGGGTCGACGCCCCGCGGCGGTTCGAGCTGCTGCCCGCCACCGGGCACTTCCTGCCCGAGGAGGCGCCGACGCGGGTCAGCTCGATCCTGGTGGACTGGCTGGGATCGCTGCGACCGGCGCCGCCGCGGTCGCGCTCCTCGACCGGCTCGTGACGAGGGCGGCCGCCGGGCGACGGCCGACGGCCGGCCAGGCCAGCAGCACCAGCGCTCCGACGAGCCAGTACTGGTTGTAGAAGGCCTGCTTGTTGAGCAGGTTCGCGCCGAACAGAGTGACCGCCGCGAAGGCGGCGAAGCGCCCGGCCGAGGGGTCGAGCCAGCGCACGGCCAGCGTCATCCCCGCGACCACCGCCAGGACCAGGGCGCCGGTCAGCCAGAACGGCGGGGTCCAGCCGAGCTCGTGGATGGCTGCCAGGTACAGGGTGTCCGCGAACCTGATCGGGTGGAACCCGACGAGCAGGGTCACCGTGTCGTGCCACATGGCCCCCGGGTCCCACAGCGCCCAGGGGAGGACCAGGACGGCGGCTGCGGCCGCGGCGGCCAGCGTGCGGCGGACGCCGAACGCCCGCCACGCCGCCAGCAGGGGCAGGAGCAGGACGATGTGCTGCTTGCTCGCCAGCGCCAGCGCGACGAACCCCACCGCCGGCCACATCCGGCCGGTCGCGACCGCCAGCAGCGCCACCGCGAGGAGCAGGAAGATCAGCGGCTCGGTCCACGCCTGCTCGATCTGGGTGAGCGTGCCGGGAAGCAGGAGCAGCAGGGCGCCCGCGCACGCCGCGGTGTCCCGGCGCCCCCGGCCGGCCGCCCCGTCGCCCCCGTCCGCCTCGCCGGTGCGCCCGAGCGCCACGACGGCGGCCGCCAGGAGCTGCGCCACCGCGAGACCCCACCGCACGTCCCCCGCCACGAGCTTGAACGGGACCAGGAGCACGGCGGTCCACGGCAGGTAGGTGAACGCGTCCTTCTCACCCGGGGAGTGCGGCCAGACCTGGGTGTACATGTCCTGGCCGTGCAGGATGCCGTCCGCGGCGCCCTGCAGCGTGTACCAGACGTCGATGCGAGGGGCCGGATCGAGGTGGATCACCGCGGCGGCCCCGACGGCGAAGACGGCGGCGGCGAGACCCAGCGCCACGGCCCGGTGCCACCGCGGTGCGAAGCCGAAGGCCACCGCCACCGCCACCGAGCCCGCGGCGACGAACGCGCGCACGCCGGCCGCGGATGCCGGGGCCAGGTAGGTGAACGACGGCACGAGGTAGGTCAGGACGCCGGCCGTTGCCAGGACCACCGCGCCCGCCCGGCGCCCGCTCACGCCCACCGACCACCCGCGCAGCACGGCGGTCGCCAGGACCACCGCGAGCACGACGTAGGTCGCCACGATCCATTGCGCGTAGACGGGGATGCTCTTCACTGCGGCGGTGGCCCCGACCAGCAGGAGCATGCCCGGCGCCGACCCGGTCAGCCACCTCGCGCGGTTCACCGGCCCAGTCTGTCAGCCGGCCGCGCAGCCCCCGGACGAGACGGGGGCGCTCGCCGCGGCGCCCGCCCCGATGTCGCCGCGGACTTCCGTGATGGTCAGGGCGTAGCCGGTCGCCGGGTCGTCGAGCGACTTGGCGAAGACGATGCCCGCCATCCGGCCATGCGTGTCGAGCAGCGGCCCGCCGGAGTTGCCCTGCTGGACGTCGGCGTACAGCGAGTACACCTCGCGGGTGACGCCGGGTTTGCCGTAGATGTCCTCGCCGAGCGCCGTGAGCACGGTGCGGACCCTGGCGGCCCCGGCCGAGAACGACCCGTTCTTGGGGAACCCCGCGACCACGGCGTCGTCCCCGTGCTGCAGGTCCGCGTCCGCCAACGCCAACGCAGGCGCGGCGAGATCGGGCACGTCGAGGACGGCGACGTCCTTGCGCGGGTCGAAGAGCACCACCGTCGCGGGGTACCTCGGGCCCACCCCGCCCACCTGCACGGTCGGCGCCTGCACGCCGGCGACGACGTGGGCGTTCGTCACCACCCGGTGCGGCGCCACGACCGCGCCGCTGCCCTCCTGGCCGCGGCCGCAGGCGACGGCGTCGCCCACGATCTTGACGATGCTGCGTCCGGCTCGCCGCAGCATGCCCGGCGTCAGCACCTTCGGGTCCGGGGTCTGCACGGGCAGGATCCGCTCCGGGGCGACCCCCGCGAACACCCGGGGGAACTCGCTGCCCGCCACCGCCCGGCGGAAGTTCTCGGCGAGCACGTTCAGGCTCTCCGGCATGTGCTCGTCCACGGTGCTGAGCAGCCGGGACGACGACACCGCCCGGTTCACCGCCGGTGACGGGCTGCCGCGCAGCGCGCCGCCGACGAACCACAGCACCAGGACCACGGCGACGACGCCCGCGACCATCCCGAGGATCTGGTCGGCGACCTGCGCCGGGCGCACCTTGAGGTGTTCGCGCAACCGGGCGCCGAGCAGAGCGCCGCCGAGCTGCCCCAGCCAGGCGAACAGCAGCACCGACACGAGCACGACGAACGAGCGCTGGATGCCCTCGTCCAGGCCGTCGGCCATCGGCGGCACGATCTCCATGGCCACCAGGGCGCCGACCAGGAACCCGGTCAGCGAGAGCGCGCCGACCGCCAGGCCCTGCCGGTACCCCGACACGGCGTAGGAGATGATCACGATCGCCAAGATGACGTCGATCACGACGTCCCCTCGCCCAGGGGGTCGCCGTCGGCGCCCACCGCCGCGTCGTCGTCGTCCACCTCGCCCGGCAGGGCGGACGGCTGCGGGATCGGCTCGATCCGGTCGTGGGGCCACGGCCGCTCCCAGCCCGCGAGCGCGAAGACGCGGTCGAGGACGGCGGCCGTGAACCCCCACACGAACAATCCGCGGGCGGCGAACCCGGCCCCGACGAACCCACTCGGGTGCGCGACCACGAAGCGGTGGCCGGGGTCGAGCAGCTCGGCGACGGGGACGCGTGCGGCCCGGGCGACCTCGGTGCGGTCCACGGCCGTGACCTCGGACGGCTCCCGCCACCAGGCGAGCACCGGGGTGACCACGTAGTCGGTGACCGGCAGATAGAGGTCGGGCAGCTCCGCGACGACGACCACGCCCGCGGCGTCGAGCCCGGTCTCCTCCCGCGCCTCACGGACGGCGGCCGCAGCGGGATCGGCGTCCGCGGGCTCGAGCCGGCCGCCGGGGAAGGACACCTGCCCCGGGTGCGAGCGCAGACCCGCCGCGCGCTCGGTGAGCAGGACGTCGGGCCCGTCCGGGCCCTCACCGAAGAGCAGCAGCACGGCCGACCTGCGGTGCGCTCCCGG
>DATKNA010000341.1:0-8804 GCA_035541595.1 Kineosporiaceae bacterium
CAGCCGGGCGTGGAGAAGACGCGCGGAACGTAGGCGGTCTGGTCGTGCCGACGACGTGCCTGCCTACGTGTCGCTCGACGACGTGCCTGCCTACGTGTCGCTCGACGACGTGCCTGCCTACGTGTCGCTCGACGACGTGCCGCCCGGGTTCGGGCTATCGGAGCCCGAACCGCTCGAGCTCGACCGGCTTCGGGCGATGAGGCGC
The DNA here is from genome assembly GCA_035541595.1 of Kineosporiaceae bacterium. GTDB lineage: Bacteria > Actinomycetota > Actinomycetes > Actinomycetales > Kineosporiaceae > DATKNA01. Next base: position 206 of record DATKNA010000341.1, read on the forward strand.
TCGAGGACGCCGTCCGAATTCGCGGCCGGGAAGACATGGACGAGCACTTGGTCGCCCACACGCAGGTCCGCGGCGGTCGCCGGGGATCCGTCCCGGAGGATCTGCGTGGTGGACGTGATCGTGTAGGTGCCGCTGCCCGGGCCGCTCTCGACCGTCACGTTCGAGCTCGTCACGGCGGTCAGCGTGCCGACGAGGCGCTGCTCGCCCTGGAATCCCCGACCACCCGGGGCCTCCCCCCCGATGCCCTGTCCGCCGCCGACGCCCGGTTGCCCCTGCGCCTGGCCGCCGGGAACCTGAGCACCCGGCTGGATACCCTGAACCTGGCCGTTCTGTCCCGCCAGGGAGAGGCTCGAACCCTTCGACGCCCACCCGCTGTAGGCCCCGACCAGCAGCGCACCGGCCACGGCGCCGGCCGCGAAGAGTCCCACGCCGGCGAGCGAGCGCCGGCCGCGACCGGATGGCGGGGCGGAACCCGCTGGCGGCTCGGCCCCCGGGGTGACGTCGAACCACGGATCACCGGCGGATTGCATCCACGGGTCTGGCGCTCCCTGTATCCAGGAGCCGGCGCCGGGAGCGGACCCGGCGGCATGGGTCTGCGACGCGTCGGCACCCGCAGAGTAGGTTCCGGGCGTTGGCCGCGTCCCCATCGCGGGCTGCGTCCCCGCGGCGGGCTGCGTCCCCGCAGCCCATGGCGACCAGGCGTCGACCGGCCGGCCCTCCCGAGGCCGCGTGACCTCCGTTGAGGCGGCAGCGGGGTTGGCCACGTGCGTGTCGGCTACATCCGCCTGCACCTGCTGCGTACGGTCGTCCGACCCTGGAGGCGCCCCGTACGGACCATCGGCCGGAAGCGGACGCGTGCGGTCGGCCGGACCGCGGACTCCGTTGCCGGACCGCTCGACACCCCACCCCTCGCTGGCGCTCATGGGGCCACGATGCGCGCGCTGCCTGGCAGGGACCAGCGCGCAGCCTGTGTGTTCGCTGTGAGCAGCGGCCACGGGCATACGGCCACAGCGCCAAACCCCGTGATGTCTCGGATGTTGCCGCCTTCGCCCGCTCCTAGCGTCCTGAGAAGGACCAGCGAGGACACGAGGAGGGACGGGACATGACCCAGACCATTGACCTGGCCGAGGCCGACCGAGTGCTGAAGGCCCGGCACCGCGCGATGTGGGCCCTGGGTGACTACCCAGCCGTGGCCGGTGAGATCATCAACACGCTCGGGCCGGTCCTGGTGCAGGCCGCCGGCATCCGCAGGGGGCAGCGCGTGCTGGACGTTGCCGCGGGCACCGGCAACGCGGCGATCCCGGCCGCACTCACTGGAGCCGAGGTCGTCGCCAGCGACCTCACTCCGGAGCTGCTCGCGGCCGGCCAAGAGGACGCCACCGGCCGCGGTGCCGACCTGGAGTGGCGGACCGCGGACGCCGAGGCACTTCCGTTCGCGGACGCCACGTTCGACACCACCGTCTCCTGCGTGGGCGTGATGTTCGCCCCGCACCATCAGGTCGCCGCGGACGAACTGGTCCGGGTCACCCGTCCCGGCGGAACCATCGCGCTGATCAATTGGACGCCCGAAGGGTTCATCGGGCAGCTGTTCGCGACGATGAAACCGTTCGCGCCGCCGCCCCCGCCGGGTGCTCAGCCGCCCCCGCTGTGGGGCGACCCCGATCACGTCCGTGGGCTGCTCGGCGGCCGCGTCACGGAGCTGACCCTGACGCGGCGTGTCCTTCATGTGGACCACTTCGGGACCGCGGAGGAATTCAGGGACTACTTCTCCACCACGTACGGGCCGACCATCGTCGCCTACCAGGCGATCCGCGAGGATCCGGATCGCCTGGCCGCGCTGGACGCGGCACTGATCGATCTCGCCAGGCGGAACGACGCCGGCAACGGAGCGCTCGATTGGGAGTACCTGCTCGTCACCGCCCGCCGACGCTGACGACACGGCCGGGACGTCGACCGCCCGGGGACCACCCGGAGACCACCAAGGACCACCAAGGACCACCAAGGACCACCGAGGGACCGCCAAGGACCACCGAGGGACCACCGGGCGACCCACCTCGGCGGGCACCCGATTGACGGGCCCACCGATCGCCACGAGCGCCGCAGACCGTGGCATCGTCGGATCGTGACCAGTTCGGGTGGCCCCCTGGGCCCTCCGCACCCGCCTCGCGGCCGTCACGTCGGCTGTGCCGGAGGCGAGGGTGACCCCCCGGAGGGCCAGCACCCGGACCTGAGCGACCTCGACGGCGTCGCGAACGTGGCCAACGAACCTGGCGGGGGCGCCGCGGGCCACAGACACGCGGCCGTGGACGATCCATACGCCCGTGGGACGCTCACGGCCGTGCTGGTGATCTCGGCGCTGATCCTGGTGTTCGAGATCGCGGGAGCGATCTGGTCCGGCTCGCTGGCCCTGCTCGCCGACGCGGGCCACATGCTGACCGACGTCGCCGGGCTGTCCCTCGGGCTCGTCGCGGCCACGCTCGCCGGGCGGCCCGCCACGCTCGAGCGCACCTGGGGATACCGCAGGGCCGAGGTGCTCGCCGCGGCGGCGCAGGCGGCGGTGTTGCTGGCGGTCGGGGTGTTCGTCCTGGTGGAGGGCGTGAGACGGCTCATCGAGCCGCCGGATGTCACACCGTCGATCATGGTCGTCTTCGCCGTCATCGGGCTCGTCGGCAACGCGGTGTCGATCATTCTGTTGTCGCGCGCCGGTGGAAGGACGATGAACGTTCGTGCCGCGCTGCTCGAGGTGCTGAACGACGCGCTCGGAGCCCTCGCCGTGCTCGTGGCGGCCCTGGTCATCGCCGTGACCGGCTGGCTGCGCGCCGACGCCCTGGCGTCCCTCCTGATCGGGATGCTGATCCTGCCGCGGACGTGGCGCCTGCTGCGGGAGACCGTCGACGTCTTGATGGAGGCGACGCCGCGCGGCGTGAACCTCGCAACGGTCAGGAAACACATCCTCAGCGTTCCGCACGTCCGCGGCGTGCACGACCTGCACGCCACCATGGTCGCGACCGACCTGCCCGTCCTCACCGCGCACGTCGTGGTGGACGACGAATGCTTCCGCGACGGGCACCTGCCGCGACTGCTCGACGAGTTGCAGTCGTGCCTGGCAGGCCACTTCGACGTCGAGCACTCGACGTTCCAGTTCGAGGAGGACGGCCATACGGCGCACGAGCACGCGGCCCACGGCTCCCTGGACCCGTAGCCGCGGCACCCCCGGCCGGCAACCGGTGCGCGCCGGGCGACCGAGCCACGACTGGAAGCGACGGACGGCGCCACCCGCCACGCTCAGCGGTCGGCCGGGTAGCAGGCCCCGACCCCTCCAGCTCACCTGCCACCTCCTCCGCCTGGGCGGGAGCGCCGTCCGTGCACCTACGACAGGTGCATGACGGCCCGGACGTGTGACACTGCAGGAGCAGGAAGCGGGCCGGCCGACGGGCCGATCGACCGGGACGACGAGGTGGTGAGCCATGGCAGCCGCCGCGCACCTGGTGCAGTTCTACGCGGACAGCGAGCGGCTGGCCTCCAGTCTCAGCTCCCTGTTCGCCGACCCGCTGCGGCGTGGCGAGACGGTGGTCGTCGTCGCGCAGGAGGCCCACCGCGAAGCACTGGATGTGGCGCTCGGCGACGCGGGGGTCGATCTCGCCAGCGAGTATCGCTCGGGCCGCTACCTGCCCCTGGACGCCGCCGAGACGCTCGCCGCGCTCATGACCGTCGAGGGCCCGGACGAAGAGCGCTTCCGTGCCACGGTCGGTTCCACCGTCCTGGACGCCCGGCGCCGGACCGGATCCGTCCACGCCTACGGGGAGATGGTGGGAGTGCTCGCGGCCCGGGGAGATCTCGTCGCCGCGTTCGAGCTCGAGGACCTCTGGACCCGCCTGCTCGACCGGCACCCGTTCCAGCTGCTGTGTGGCTACCCGAGGGACGTCGTCGGGGAGAACGCCGCGTTCGACGGCATCTGCGCCCGGCACGACGCCGTCGTCATGGCCCGGGAGCCGGTCGACCCGGTCCTCAGCGCCACCGTCGACCTGCCGCCCGGACCGGATGCCGCCGCGACGGCCCGCCGCGCCGTGCACCAGGTGCTGTCGGGTTGGGGTTTCCGGGACGCCGACGATCTCGCGGGCTCCGGCCTCGTCGCCGCCGAGCTCGTGACCGTCGCAGGACGCCAGGGTTCCCGGCAGGTGCGACTCGGACTGTCGCTCGAGGGCGGCCATCTCGTCGTCTCGGCGACCGACGCGACGGCGTCGGCCCGGACCCCGCCCGCGCAGGACGACCTCGCGGAGTCCGCCCAGCTGTTCTCGGTCCTCTCCTCGATCGCGCCGTCGTGGGGCGGGCAGTCACTCCCCGAGGGTCGGCGCGTGTGGGCGCGCCTGCCCATGTCAGGCGGCGGCGCCCAGCGGTAGCCGGGCCGGTCGGCAGTCCTTGACCCCGGAGCCGCGTTGATCGCTGCTCTGTGCCTGCCTCCCCGTCCCACGCCGCATCCCGCCGCCCCGCGCTCGTGACAGGGGGCCCCGACATGAGCTAGAATCGAACATGCGTTCGAAGGGTCGGCGATGCCGGTCGGCGGAGTTCCCCCTCCGCGGCTGGAGGAGGAGTCGATGGCGCAGCCTGACCCGGAGCCGTCCGCGCGGGAGGTCGCCGCGCTCGTCGCGCTGTTGCGCTACCACCCGGAGCGCGTGCCCTGGCCGGAGATCGGCAGGCAGGTCGCCGAGGCGGGGAGCGCTCGCGCCGTCTGGGACGGCCTGAGCCGTGCCGACTCGGGCACCGAGGAGGTGGACGTCTCGCCGATCGAGCAGGCGCAGGCCGATCTGCGCCGATGGCGCGGCCAGGGGTTGCGCGTCGTCACCGTGCTCGACCCGGACTATCCCGCACGACTGAGAACGATCCCGCAGCCGCCGCCGATCCTCTTCTGCCGCGGAGTCGTGGTGCCGGACGACCGCGGCATCGCGGTCGTCGGCTCGCGGGGGGCTGACCCCGAGGCCCTCGGGTTCGCGCGCGAGGTCGCGACAGGGCTGGTCGAGCAGGGGTTGTCCGTGCTGTCGGGGCTGACCCGCGGCGTCGACGCGGCCGCGCACACCGGAGCGCTCGACGCCGGCGGCCGCACGGTGGCGTTCCTGGCCGGCGGCATCCGCAGCGACTACCCCAGGGAGAGCAGAGGGCTGCGCGAACGCATCGCCCGCCAAGGGCTCGTGATCTCGCCGTTCTGGCCGGACGCACCCGCCCAGCAGCGCACCTTCCCCGTGCGGAACGCCGTGCTGAGCGGCTACGCGAGCGCGCTCGTCGTGGTGGCCGGGGGCGAGGCCAGCGCCGTGCGGGGGCAGGTCGGGACGGCGGTCGAGCAGGGCCGACCGGTCGTCCTGCACCTGCGCGTCGCCCGGGGGACGACCTGGGGGATGTCACTGCGCGGCCGGCCCGGGATCTCGGTCGCGACGACGGCCGCCGAGGCGCTCGGGGCCGTGCGGGCCGTCATCAGACCGTTCGAGGATGCGGTCGAGGAGATCCTCAGGCGACCGGGAGACCTGCCGCCGAGCTGACCCGGACCTCAGGCGGCCCGCGACGGGCACTCTGCGGCCACCGGTCGCCTCAGTGGGCGGGCAGGGGCGGCACGGGATGGTTGGAGCGGATGACGTCGGCCGGATCGTAGGCCGTCTTGACCTCACGCAACCACTGATAGGTCTGCGCACCGAACAGCGCCGTCCCTGCCTTGTGCCGGCCGGCGACCTCGAGGCTGCAGCGATGCGTGCTCCACGGCGCCAACCGGGTCTGGACGGCGTCCACGCCGGCCCGCACGGCCCGAGCGTCGGCCTCGTCGGCCGCGGCGCCGACCCCCCATACCAGCACCTGACCGTCGACGCCGCGGACCGCGCCGCCGAGGTGGCGCAGCTCGACCGAGGTCAACGGGCAGTCGGCGTCCGGGCCAGCGACCGCGATGACCGCGTCGATCGCCGCCGGCGTCAGGTCGCTCAGGAACATCCCGTCGCCCACCCACGGGATGGGACTCGGCAGGGCCACGTGCAGGGCACCCAGCTGGGCCGTCGGGGTCGGCCGGAACGTGTCGAGCTCGGGACCCAGGCTCCGCAGGGGGGCGAGCAGGCTCTCGGCGTCCCGGCGCGGCAACCGGCACACGGCCTCCACCGCGACGGTGGCACGGCCACGCAGCGCCGACGCCAGGTCCGGCCTGGCGGGCAGGCGCAGGAGGCGGCCGAGTGAGGTCACCTCGTCGGGCACGGTTCCGATCCAGCGGCGCCAGGCGGGCAGCACGTCGCCGGCCCGGTCGATCGGCCACCCCAGAACGCCGGCGTACACGTGCGTGAAGGGGTACAGGCGGAACTCGAGCGCGGTGACGACGCCGAAGCTCCCGCCACCAACCCGCACCGCCCGGAACAGCTCCGGCTCGTGATCGGTGTCCGCGCGGCGGACGACGCCGTCCGCGGTGACGAGCTCGACCGCGGTGATCGAGTCCGCGGCGAGGCCCAGCGAACGGGCGTGCCAGGACAGGCCCCCGCCGAGGGTGGAGCCGACGACGCCGACGTCCGGCGCCCCCCCGGCCAGCGCGGTCAGGCCGTGCTCGAAGGCGCGCGGGACGACGTCCCGCCAGAGCGCCCCCGCCTCGACCCGCGCGAGGCGGCGACCGGCGTCGACCCGGACGCCGCGCAGGGCGCGGGTCTTGAGCAGGATCGTGCCGTCGAGCGGGCCGAGGGAGGCCGCGCCGTGGCCCGTGGCCTGGGGCGCGACCCGGAGACCTACGCATCGGGCGGTGTCGACGACGGTCACGACGTCGTCGACGCGGGCGGCCGTGACCACAGCCTCGGGCTGCTGGTCGACGGCGAGCTGCCCGGCTCCGCGGGCGACGTCCCAGGCGTCGTCCCCAGGGCGGACGAGGACACCGGCCAGGCGTGCGGCGAGCTCGGGGAGGACGAGGTCGTAGTCGACGTCGATGTCGGGGAACGCGCTCATCGCCGGGCGTCCTTCCGGAACGTCGGGCCGGGCGCGGCCCGGCCGACATGGCGGTGCGGTGGTTGCCGCGCCGCACGTCCCCGTGCGGTGACCAGCGTGGCGCGAATCGGCCCGGGACGACATCCGGCAAACGAGTGTCCCCGGGCAGCGCACGGACGATCGGTCCGCGGCGGGCGGCGACCCAGGCGAGGTGACCGCAGGATCGATTCCAGGACCTCGGGACAACACCACGGACGCTGTCCGGCACCATGGGGCGCGTGCCGATCGACACCCCCCTCCTCGGGTTCTCGCTCGCGCCCGAGACCGAGCACCTGGACACCATCCTGCGCGCGGCGCACGAGGCGGACCGGCGGGGCCTGGACCTGTTCGGGGTCCAGGATCATCCGTACCAGCGGCGGTTCCTCGACACCTTGACGCTGATCACGGCGGTCGGGGCGCGCACCGAGCGCCTGCGCCTGTTCCCTGACGTCGCGTGCTTGCCTCTGCGCCCGCCGGCGATGCTGGCCAAGGAGGTTGCCACGCTCGACCATGTCACCGGGGGGCGCATCGAGCTCGGCCTCGGCGCGGGCGGGTTCTGGGACGCGATCGTGGCCATGGGGGGTCCGCGCCGGACGCCGGGCGAAGCCGTCGCCGCTCTCGACGAGGCGCTCGACGTCATCGACCTGCTGTGGAGCGATCAGCACAGCGTCCGTTACGACGGCCGCTTCTACTCCCTCGCCGGCGTCCATCCGGGGCCACCGCCCGTACATCCGGTCGGTGTCTGGATCGGCGCGGTCGGGCCGCGCATGTTGCGACTCATCGGACGCCGGGCGACCGGGTGGGTCCCTTCCAGCGGGTACGTTCAGCCCGAGCGGCTGCCCGAGCTGATCGCCGTCATCGAGGAGAGCGCGGCGGACGCCGGCCGCGACCCCCGCTCGGTCCGCCGGATCTACAACGTCGGTGGCGTCGTGGGCCCGGCGGGCGCCGCGTCCGGGGGGTGGTTCGACGGCGGCGCGGATGCCTGGGTCGAGCAGCTGGTGACCCTGACGCGCGAGGTCGGGATGACCGACTACGTGTTCTGGCCGAAGCGGGACCCGGTGGAGCAGATCACGCTGTTCGCAGAGGAGGTGGCGCCCGCCGTCCGCGCCGCCGTGGCCTCCGCCTGATCCGGGGCGGCCGAACCCGCGGGCGCGTCACCGGCCCGTCAGGGAACGCGGGTCAGGGCGATCAGCGGGATGGTCCGCTCGGTCTTCGTCTGGTACTCGCCGAACCCCGGCAGGGCCGCCACGATCCTCGTCCACAGGAGCTCGTGCTCCTTCCCGGCCAGCTGGACGGCCTCGACCTCGAACCGCTCGGTGCCCACCTCGACCGGCACCCGCGGATGCGCCAGGAGGTTGTAGTACCAGTCCGGATTCGTCGGGGCGCCTCCCTTGGACGCGATGACGACGTAGCGGTCGCCATCCCGGTAGTACGCGAGCGGGTTGACACGCTCCGTGCCGGACGAACGACCGAACGTGTGGATCAAGAGCAGGTCGCGGTTCCGGAACGGTCCTCCGACGTGGCCGCCGTTGGCACGGAACTCCGCGATCACCTTGGCGTTCCAGTCGTTCGGCCTGGCGGACTCGCTCACTGGTCGTCACCTCGACTCGTGCAAAGACTTGTCGCA
>DATKNA010000342.1:0-2878 GCA_035541595.1 Kineosporiaceae bacterium
CCCCGGCCGCCCCCGCGTCCGCGGCCGGCACCGGCTGCGTGACGGGCACGAGCACGCCGAGCCGCACGCCCTGCTCGGTCGTGCGCGGTGCCCACACGGCGAACGTGCGGACGACGGTGACCGCTGCCCCCCCGGCGGTCGAGCCGGAGCCCGGTCCCGCGCTGACCGCCAGCCCGATCGGCTGCGGGCCCCGGGCGGAGGCATCGACACCGAGGACGGTGGCCGTCGCGGTCAGCGAGAAGCTCGTGTCCGCGCCAGGCGCCAGAGGCGTCGTGATCTGCTGCGAGCGGACCAGGCTCCCGCGGTAGTCCTCCGGCGCAGCCGCCTGCCACCGCGCGACGGACGCGCGGGAGGCCAACGGTCCACGTGAGCGGAGCGTGACCGTGACCGCGTCGACCGTCGCCGTGCCGGCGTTGCGCACGGTCCCGCGCACCGTCAGGGCGGCGCCCGGGGTGAGGACGGAGGGGGAGACGTCCGCCACCGTGACCGCCAGGGTGCCGGCCGCCCCGAGCGTGATGGTCGCGTTCTCAGTGGCGCCGGCCTGACCCGGCGCGGCCTGCGCGGGGAGGGCGCCGGCGATCGTGGCGACCACCGTCGAGAGGGCGGCCACGGCGAGGAACCGTCGGCCGGCCCGCCACTGCCGGCTCAGGCTCACGCGGTGTCCTCGAGCATCGCGGTCGCCTCGCGGGCGATCCGGCGCTCGTTGGGGAACGTCAAGAGGCCGCCCAGCTTCTGCAACGGAACCCAGGCGACGTCGATCGCCTCCTGGTCGGGGTCGCCGTCGATGGTCAACGTTCCACCGAGAGCCTCCAACAGGTAATGGTGGACGAGTTTGTGCACCCGCCGCCCCTCGGCCGAGAAGCGGTACTCGATGGTGCCGAGGGGACGGACCACCCGTCCGCGGATCCCGGTCTCCTCCTCGATCTCCCTGACGGCGGCCTGCTCGGGCGTCTCGCCGTGCTCCAGGTGGCCCTTCGGCAGGCACCACTCGACCCGCCCCGCCCGGTTGAGCCGGGCGATCACCGCCGCCCGGGCCGTTCCCTGGGCTCGGTCGACGATGAGCCCACCGGCGGACGTCTCCTCGACCGTGGGCATGGACCGGCCCGGCCGGCGGGGTCGCCGCGGGAACCGGGCCGAGGGGGGCATGCCGTCACTGTAACCAGGGCGGGGGGATCCACCGTCGCGCGCGCGACGACGTCGGCGACGGGCGACCGGCGCCCGACGGGCCTCCTCGCGGCGGTCTGGCAGGCTTGGACGTCGTGTCCGACCGCCCGACCACCCCTGAGCAGGCCCGCCGCCGGCTGGCCTCGGCGTTGCTCGAGTTGGACCCCGCTGTCCACGACCTCGCCGGACGGTTCGCCGCCGCGGGACACCAGCTCGCCCTGGTCGGGGGCCCGGTCCGGAACGCCGTGCTCGGTCGCCCCACCACCGACTACGACTTCACCACCGATGCCGTCCCCGACGTCACCGAGCGTCTCGTGGCGCCATGGGCGGACACAGGCTGGAGCATCGGCAAGGCGTACGGGACGATCGGGGCCCGTCGGGGGGACCTCCTCGTCGAGATCACGACGTACCGGTCGGAGCGTTACGACCCGAACTCGCGCAAGCCGGACGTGGCCTTCGGCGACGACCTCGTGGGCGATCTCCGCCGGCGGGACTTCACGGTCAACGCGATGGCGGTCCAGTTACCCTCCCTGCAGTTCGTCGATCCTTTCGGCGGTCTGGACGATCTCGTCGCGGGGCGCTTGCGGACGCCGGGGACCCCCGAGGAGTCCTTCAGCGACGATCCCCTGCGCATGATGCGGGCCGCCCGGTTCGCGGCCCAGCTGGGCTTCACGGTGGTGCCGGAGGTGCTCGCCGCGATGGCGGCGATGGCTGGGCGGATCGAGATCGTCGCGGCGGAGCGGATGCGGACCGAACTGGAGAAGACGGTGCTCGCACGCCTCCCCGTGGCCGGCCTCCGGCTGCTGGTCGACACCGGGCTCGCCGACCATGTGCTGCCGGAGCTGCCAGCCCTGCGCCTGGAGATCGACGAGCACCATCGGCACAAGGACGTCTACGAGCACACCCTGACGGTCCTGGCGCGGGCGATCGCCCTCGAGGACGGTCCCGACGGTCCCGTCCCCCGCCCTGACCTGGTGCTGCGCCTCGCGGCGCTGCTGCACGACATCGGCAAGCCCCGCACTCGACGGTTGGAGCCCGATGGTGGTGTCAGCTTCCACCATCACGAAGTCGTCGGCGCCAAGATGGCCGCGGCCCGGTTGCGGACGCTGCGTTTCGACCGCGAGACCGTCCGTCAGGTCTCCCGGCTCGTCGAGCTGCACCTGCGGTTTCACGGCTACGGGGACCAGGAGTGGACGGATTCGGCCGTCCGCCGCTACGTCGCGGACGCCGGCCCGCTGCTGCCTCGGCTGCACAAGCTGACCCGTGCCGACTGCACGACGCGCAACCGGCGCAAGGCCGAGCGGCTGGCGGCGGCCTACGACGACCTGGAGGCGCGGATCCGGCGCCTGCAGGAGCAGGAGGCGCTCGACGCCGTCCGGCCCGATCTGGACGGCAACGCAATCATGGACGTCCTCGGCATCCCACCGGGTCGCGAGGTCGGTGAGGCGTGGACCTACCTCAAGGAGCTGCGCCTCGAGCGGGGTCCGATGGCTCCCGACCTCGCCCGCGAGGAGCTCCTGCGCTGGTGGCGGGCTCGGCACGAACGCCCAGGGCCGACCGGGGCGGGGGGGACCAGCCGTCCCGCCCACGACGGTCGGTGATGGCGCCGGACGGTTCACGCCCGGGTCTGCTCGCCTGGCCCCGTGCACCCGGTGTGCCGGGATGCACGCGTTGTGCCGCTCACCAAGCGTCTCGAATCGGCTCAGCGCGTGCA
>DATKNA010000343.1:0-2527 GCA_035541595.1 Kineosporiaceae bacterium
AGCCGCGGACGCGGGGAACCTCGACGAGGCCGGGACCGCGCTGCGCGCCGCCTGCCGTCAGCTGGACAAGGCGGCCAGCAAGGGCGTCATCCACAAGAACCAGGCCGCGAACCGCAAGTCCGCGATCGCCAAGCGCTACGCGGAACTCCAGGCCAGCTAGGTCGTCGTCAGTTCAGGTCGTCGCCGGCCCGGCTGGCGACGATCCGGCGCACCGCCCGCTCCAGCGCGTAGGCGGCGCTGGTCGCTTCGCCCTTGACCTGCGCGTCCGCCTCGGCGACCGCGTGCAGGGCCCGGGCGATGCCGTTGGGGTGCCAGCCGCGCAGCTGCTGCCGGACCCGGTCGATCTTCCACGGCGGGGCACCGACCTCGGCGGCGAGCGCGGCACTGCTGACACCCCGCGGTGCTGCCCCTACCCGGCCGAGAAGCCGGACGCCCTGCGCCAGCGCACTGCAGATCAGCACCGGGGAGACGCCCGTGGCCAGCGCCCAGCGCAGCTGCTCGAGCGCCTGCGCGAGGTGCCCCTCGACCGCGCGGTCGGCGACGGTAAACCCGGTCGCCTCGGCCCGGCCCCGGTAGTACCTGGCCACGACGGTCTCGTCGATGGTGCCGTCGGTGTCGGCGGCGAGCTGGTCGCAGGCGGCCGCGAGCTCCCGCAGGTCCGAACCCACCGCGTCGAGCAGCGCCCGCGCCGCTCCGTCGTCGGCCCGCCGCCCCGCGCGGCGGAACTCCGCCCGGATGAAGTCGAGCCGCTCGCTGAACCTGGTGACCTTCGGGCACTCGATCATCCGGGCTCCGGCGGCCTTGGCCCCGGCCAGCAGTTCCTTGCCCTTCGCCCCGCCCGCGTGGGTCAGCACGAGCACCACGTCGGGCGCCGGGTTCCTGGCGTAGGCGGCCAGTTCGGCCGCGACCTCCTTGCCCGCGTTCTGGGCCGAACGGACCACCAGCACGCAGCCACCGCCGAACAGCGAGGGCGAGGTGAGCGACCCGAGCTCCCCCGGGCCGAGCGCGGACGCGTCCAGGTCGTGCACGTCGCCGCCGGGGGCGGCGTCGCGGACGGCGGCCACGATGTCGCGGACGGCGCGGTCGACGAGGAACTCCTCCTCGCCGACGACGAGCGTGACGGGGACGACCTCCGTGGCGGGCGGGTTAACCGCGGTACGCGCAGCCATGACGGCAGCATGCCACGCCGGGGCCGCTGGTGCCGAACCGGCGGGATCAGCTGGCCGAGATCGGCTCGCCGCCGAGCCAGATGCGGCGGGGAGTCAGGCCGTAGGACCAGACGAAGGCGCCCTCGTGGTCGGCGTCCCACAGGACCATGTCGGCGAGCCGGCCGCGGACCATCGCGCCGCGGTCCGGGGCGCGCAACGCGTGCGCCCCGCCGATGGTGGCGGCCCGCAGCGCCTCCTCCACGCTCAGCCCGAAATAGGACACGGCCATGGAGATGACCAGCGCCATCGAGGTGATGCCGGTGACGCCGGGGGCGTGGTCGGAGCCGAGCGCGACCGCGACGCCCTTGTCGAGCAGGTCACGCACCGGCGGCCTGGCGCCGGTCTGCAGGGCCGTGCCGGGGCAGACCACGGCGGCCACGCTGGCCTGGGCCAGCGCCGCGACGTCGTCTCCGGTGGCCTCGTGCAGCAGGTCGGCGGACGCACAGCCCATCTCGGCGGCCAGCAGGGCCGCGCTGGTGCGCGACTCGCCGCAGGCGTGCACCCGCGGCAGCAGGCCCGAGCGACGGCCGGCGTTGAGGATCCAGCGCGCCTCGTCCTCGGTGAACCGGCCCTCCTCGCAGAACACGTCTACGCTGTCCGCGCCGATCGCGGCCGCGTCCGCGCACCACGAGCTGACCGCGTCGATGTAGTCGTGGCGGCGGCCGAAGAACTCCGGCGGCACCGAGTGCGCGGCCAGGAACGTGACGTGCACCCGTGGCATGCCGGGCTCGTTTTCGAGCCCGCGCAGCATCCGCACGTCGGCCAGTTCGCCGTCCCTGGTCAGGTGGTATCCGGTCTTGGCCTCGAGGGTCGTGGTCCCGGACCGCAGCCAGCGGCCCAGCCGCGCGCGCACCCCGTTGCACAGCGTCCAGGGGTCGGTGCCGCGGGTCACCGTGACGGTGGACGAGACGCCGCCGCCCGCGGCGCTGATCTCCGCGGCCGACGAGCCGTTGGATCGCATCGCGAGCTCGGCCCAGCGGTTGCCCGCGTAGACAGGATGGGTGTGGGCGTCGATCAGCCCGGGCGTGACCAGGCCGCCACCCAGGTTCTCCACCTGGTCCACGTCGACGATGTCGTCGACCACTCCCGGGATGCGCTGAGGCAACTCGGCCGCGGGGCCGACCCAGGCGATCCGGTCGTCGCCGGTCACGATGGCGGCGTTGCTCAGGATCTCCGAGCCAGTCCACAGGCGACCGATGTTGGTCAGCAGCCGAACAGTCACCGGTGGTCCCCCCCGGGACTGGTGATCCCATGCGCCATGAGCGTCCACCTGCCATGACACGTACGCGCCGGAAGCCCCGACGGCACTAGACGAGCTG
>DATKNA010000344.1:0-11989 GCA_035541595.1 Kineosporiaceae bacterium
GGGCACGGGCGTGTGGCTCAACAACTGCCTGGGCGAGCACGAATTGAACCGCACCGGGCTGCACACGCTGGCGCCGGGCGAGCGGCTCGCCTCGAACATGGCACCCAGCGTCGCCCGGCATCCGGACGGCGCCGTGCTGGCCATCGGCAGCCCGGGCGCCGACCGGATCACGACCGCGCTCGCCCAGGTCATCGCGTCGTTCGCACACGGCGGCTACGACCTGCAGGACGCCATCGACCGGCCCCGGGTGCACCTGTCCAGGGCTCCTGACGGCACGGAGATCCTGCACCACGAGGAGGACGTCGCCCTGCCGGCGTCGATCACTTTGCCGATCAAGAAGTACCCGGCCAAGGCGATGTTCATGGGCGGGGTGGCCGCCGCGCTGCGGGAGGCGGACGGCGCTCTCGTCGGCGCCGCCGACCCGCGACGCACCGGCGCGGTCGCCCTCGGCTGACCGCCGCCTGCACCGATCGCCGCCTCCACAGTGATGATGCAATCCGCGCTGATCATTCTATCCGTGTCGATCATGTGATGGAGTGGTCACGTGCGTGATCGACACGGATTGCATGATCACTGACCGGGGAGACTAGGGTCGGTTTCCATGCCGCAGTCCATTCGCCTCGCCGTCGTCGCCGGTGACGGCATCGGTCCTGAGGTCGTCGCCGAGGGCCTGAAGGTGCTGCGAGCCGCCGTCGACGGCGTCGCCGCCGTGGAGACGACCGACTACGACCTTGGCGCGCAGCGTTGGCACGCCACCGGCGAGACGTTGCCGGACGCGGCCCTGGAGGAGATCCGCCGGCACGACGCGATCCTGCTCGGCGCGATCGGCGACCCGAGCGTGCCGAGCGGGGTGCTCGAGCGCGGGCTGCTGCTGCGCCTGCGGTTCGAGCTCGACCACTACGTCAACCTGCGGCCCGCCAAGCTCTACCCCGGCGTGAGCTCGCCGTTGGCGGCGCCGGGTGACGTCGACTTCGTCGTCGTCCGTGAGGGGACCGAGGGGCCGTACGTCGGCATCGGCGGCGCCGTCCGCGCCGGCACCCCGCACGAGATCGCGACCGAGGTCAGCGTCAACACCGCGTACGGCGTCGAGCGCGTCGTGCGCGATGCCTTCCGTCGGGCCCAGGCCCGGCCGCGGCGGCACCTCACCCTGGTGCACAAGCACAACGTCCTGACCTTCGCCGGGCACCTGTGGCGCCGGACCGTGGATCGGGTGGGCACGGACTTCCCCGAGGTCACGACGGCCTACCAGCATGTCGATGCGGCGACGATCTTCCTTGTCACCGACCCCGCGCGGTTCGACGTGATCGTCACCGACAACCTCTTCGGCGACATCGTCACCGACCTCGCCGCTGCCATCGCGGGCGGGATCGGGCTGGCGGCGTCGGCCAACATCAACCCCGACCGGACGTCGCCCAGCATGTTCGAGCCCGTGCACGGATCGGCGCCCGACATCGCCGGCACCGGCACCGCAGACCCGACGGCCACGATCCTGTCCGTGGCGATGCTCCTGGAGCACCTCGGTCTCGACAAGCCGGCCCGCCAGGTGGAGCAGGCCGTTGCCGCCGACCTGCGCGAGCGCCCCGCTGCAGCGGCGGCGACGCGGCGCCGCACGGCGGAGATCGGCGACGCGATCGCAGCCCGAGTGGCCGGCTGACCGTCGACGACCATCCGCCCGGGCGGGGTGGCGCCGACGGGCTCCGGCGCAGGCACCTGCATGCGCTGGTACCGTCCCAGACATCCCCCGGCGGCTCGCGGCTCGTCCCGGCAGGCCGCCCGCCGGCCGTATGCGAGGAGCAGAACCATGAGCGGTGGGCAGAGCGGCCTGACCTTCTCGGAGCATCTCACCGACCACCCGACGCCTGCCGAGCGGCGAGGGGAGATCCTGGCCTCGCCGGGATTCGGGAAGTACTTCACCGACCACATGGTCCGGGCGACCTGGACGCCCGAGGAACGGTGGCACCACGGCGTGGTCGTGCCCTACGGGCCGATCTCGCTGGACCCCGCGGCGGCGGTCCTGCACTACGCGCAGGAGATCTTCGAGGGGTTGAAGGCGTACCGGCACCCCGACGGATCCGTCTGGACGTTCCGGCCGGAGGCCAACGCGGAGCGGCTCAACCGCTCCGCCCGCCGGCTCGCGCTACCCGAGCTGCCGGGCGAGGACTTCCTCGGTGCGATCCAGGCGCTCGTCCGGGTCGACCAGGCCTGGGTGCCGTCAGGAGCGGAGCAGAGCCTCTACCTGCGGCCGTTCATGTTCGCCTCGGAGACGTTCCTGGGGGTGCGGCCCGCGCGCGAGGTCACGTTCATGGCGATCGCCTGCCCCGTGGGCGCCTACTTCGCCGGCGGCGTCAAGCCCGTCTCGATCTGGCTCTCGACCAGCTACACCCGCGCCGCCCCCGGCGGCACCGGCGCCGCGAAGTGCGGCGGCAACTACGCCGCCAGCCTGGCGCCGATGGTGGAGGCCGCCGCGCACGGCTGCGACCAGGTCGCGTTCCTCGATGCGGCCGAGCACCGCTGGGTGGAGGAGCTCGGCGGGATGAACCTCTACTTCGCCTATCGCGACGGCCGGCTCGTCACGCCGGAGCTGGGAACGATCCTCGAGGGCGTCACCCGCTCGTCCCTGCTCACCCTGGCCAAGGAGCACGGGCTGGACGTCGAGGAGCGCCGCATCTCCATCGAGGAATGGCGCGACGGCGTGGAGTCCGGCGAGATCAGCGAGGTGTTCGCCTGCGGAACCGCGGCGGTGATCACCCCAGTGGGCCGCCTGCTCTGGGAGGGCGGCGAGGTCGGCACGGACAACGGCGAGCCCGGCCCGGTGGCCCTGAAGCTCCGGCAGGCGCTGCTCGACATCCAGTACGGCCGCGCGCGGGACCTGCACGGCTGGATGCGCCGGCTGGTCTGAGCGCGGACGTCGCGTCCGACCGGTGGCGCCGCCTCGGCCGGGTCCACAGGCCCGTAAGCCGGCGGGCTGAGCGCGTCCGGCGCACGAACCGGTCGAGATGTGGCAGACTCAAGCCACCATGACGTTCTGCTCGATCATTATCGGCAGGCGCGTCGGCACCGCCTGAGGCCAGACACAAGAGCCCGGCACCGTCGACGCGCAGACCCTTCGCATCCGCGAGGGGTCTTTTTCGTGTCAGTGGTCCCGGCCGAGCGAAAGCAGCCACGATGCCCGAGTCCGCCCCCAGCTTCCAGGTCTACGACACCACCTTGCGCGACGGCGCCCAGCAGGAGGGCCTGACGCTGTCCGTCGAGGACAAGCTAGCCATCGCCCGGCACCTCGACGAGCTCGGCGTGGGCTACATCGAGGGCGGCTGGCCGGGTGCGATCCCCAAGGACACCCAGTTCTTCGCCCGGGCCGCGACGGAACTCGACCTGCGCACGGCGACCCTGGCCGCGTTCGGCTCCACCCGGCGCGCCGGCGTCCGCGCAGCCGACGACCCTCAGGTCCGCGCACTGGTCGACGCCCAGACCCCGGTGGTCACGCTCGTCGCCAAGAGCGACGTCCGGCATGTCGAGAAGGCCCTCCGGACGACGCCGGAGGAGAACCTGGCAATGATCCGTGACACCGTGGCATTTCTCGTCGGCGAGGGGCGACGCGTCTTCCTCGACGCCGAGCACTTCTTCGACGGCCACCGGCACGACGCCGGCTACGCGGTCGAGGCGGTTCGTGTCGCCGCCGAGGCCGGCGCCGAGGTGGTCGCCCTCTGCGACACGAACGGCGGGATGCTGCCGGGGCAGATCGGTGACGTGGTCGACGCCGTCCGGGCCGCCACGGGCGGCCTGATCTTGGGCATCCACTGCCACAACGACACGGGGTGCGCGGTCGCGAACAGCCTCGCCGCGGTCACGGCGGGCGCCGGGCACGTGCAGGGAACGCTGAACGGCTACGGCGAGCGGACCGGCAACGCGGACCTGCTCGCGGTCGTGGCCAATCTCGAGCTCAAGCTGGGTCGCCCCGTCCTCCCGGCCGGCCGGCTGGCCGAGGCCACCCGGATCGCCCATGCCGTCAGCGAGATCACGAACGTCCCGCCGTACTCCAGGCAGCCGTACGTCGGTGCCAGCGCCTTCGCCCACAAGGCGGGCCTGCACGCCAGTGCGATCAAGGTCGACCCCGACCTCTACCAGCACGCCGACCCCACGAAGGTCGGCAACGACATGCGGATGCTGGTCTCCGACATGGCCGGTCGCGCCTCCATCGAGCTCAAGGGTCGCGAGCTCGGGTACGACCTCAGCTCGTCGACGTCGGAAGGCCGGGAGCTGCTCACGCGCGTCATCGAGCGTGTCAAGGCCCTGGAGGCGGCGGGCTACACCTTCGAGGCGGCCGACGCCTCGTTCGAGCTCCTGCTCAGGGAGGAGGTCGACGGCGCCCGCCCCGCCTACTTCGAGGTCGAGAGCTGGCGGGCGATCACCGAGTCGCGCCCCGGTGGGGACGCCGTCAGCGAGGCGACCGTGAAGCTCGTCGCCGGTGGGCGCCGGCTGGTGGCCATCGGGGAGGGCAACGGTCCGGTCAACGCCCTCGACCATGCCCTGCGCCAGGCGCTCCTACCGGTGTACCCGGAGCTCGACAAGCTCGAGCTCATCGACTTCCGGGTCCGGATCCTCGATGCCGCGCACGGGACGGACGCCGTCACCCGGGTGCTCATCGAGACCAGTGATGCCGGAACGTCCTGGCAGACGGTGGGCGTCGGCGCCAACGTCGTCGAGGCATCCTGGCAGGCGCTGGGCGACGGCCTCGTGTACGGGCTGTTGCGCCAAGGCGTCGAGCGGCGCTGAGCTGTGCCCCTTGCTTGCACGCTCTGCGCGACGTTGCACGCGTTGTGCCGCTGCCGGACGGCCTGCAGGCGGCACAACGCGTGCAACGTCGCACAACCGGTGCACGGTCGCGGACGGCGCTGCGCGGGCCAGAGCGGTCGAGCGGCCCGACCACAGCGAACTGCGTCATCCTCCGGAGATCCTCAGACGTGTCCGTCGAGCCGGGCGAGAGCCTCGAGAAGGAGGGACCGCAGCCGGCTCCCGCGTCGGGCGAAGGCACGCTGGGCGGCGACATAGGCCGCCTTGCCTGCCGGTGTCTCGATCCGCACCGGCTCGTAGCCGAGCCCCGACAGGTCGTAGGGCGACGCCCGCATGTCGAGCTCGCGGACGTCGCGGGCGAGCTCGAAGGCGTCGACGACGAGCTCCGACGGGACCGCCGGAAGGAGCTTGTAGGCCCACTTGTAGAGATCCATGGTCGCGTGCAGGCACCCGGGCTGCTCCAGCGCGACCGTCGCCTCGCGGCTGGGGCGGAGCCCGTTGCGCGGGGCGGCCTCGGGCGTGAAGAAGCGGTAGGCGTCGTAGTGGGTGCACCGCATCCGGTGCGCCTCGACCACCGCGTCCGTCCCGGCGGGTCCCAGTCGCAACGGCCAGGCGGCGTGGCGGACGGCGTCCGGGGGCTGACGGTAGACCATGGCCCACTCGTGCAACCCGAAGCAGCCCAGGTGTGCGGGCCGGGACGCGGTCGCGACGAGCAGCTCGCGCACGCCGCGGACCGCCGAGCCCCGGCGGGCCAGGAGGGCGCGGACGTCAAGGGTGACGGCGGTTCCGGCGTCCGTCCCGACCTCGCGGTGGTCGCGCCAGGTGGCCCGCTCGCCGGCGCCGACCAGGGCGATCCCCGCCCCCGGGTGCCACCGGCGCAACTGCGCCGGGCGGAGGGAGTAGTACGTGAAGAGGAAGTCTTCGACGGGATGCTGCTCTCTCCGGCGGGCGCGGCCGAGGTGGGCGGCGAGGAGCACGTCGACGCGATGACCGTGCGAAGCCGCGCGATCACGCCACGCGTTCGGCAGCAGCAGCGTCGGCTCCGGTGTCACCATCCTGCCCACGACGCAAGCGTGACACAGCACCCCGCGGCCCAGCCCCTGCCCGACGGCCGGCCAGTAGGCTCCGACGGTGCTCATCGCCAGGTTCACCACGGGTGAGGACCCACGGTTCGGCGTCGTCGAGCGACCCGAGATCGCCGTCGTCACCGGTGACCCGCTGTACACACCGATCCAGTTCACCGGCGAGCGGGTGGCACTGGACGACGCCCGGCTCCTGGCGCCCGTGATACCCCGCAGCAAGGTCCTCGGCATCGGCCGCAACTACGCAGAGCATGCCGCCGAGCTCGGCAACGAGGTCGCGGCCGAGCCGCTGGTGTTCCTCAAGCCCAACACGTCGGTGATCGGCCCGGGCGATCCCATCGTCCTGCCGCCCACGTCCCGGCGTGTCGACTACGAGGGCGAGCTCGCCGTGGTGATCGGACGGGTGTGCCGTGACGTCCCGCGCGAGCGGGTGGGCGAGGTGATCCTCGGCTACACCTGTGCCAACGACGTCACCGCCCGGGACCTGCAGAGCAGCGACGGCCAATGGTGGCGGGCCAAGGGGTACGACTCGTTCTGCCCGCTCGGGCCCTACCTCGCGACCGGGATCGATGTCGCCGACCTGCGGGTGGTGACGCGCATCGACGGCCGGACCGTGCAGGACGGCCGGACGTCGCAGATGGTCCACGACGTGCCGTCGATCGTGGCCTTCGTGAGCTCCGCCATGACGCTGTTGCCCGGTGACGTCATCCTCACCGGGACGCCGGCCGGCGTGGGACCGATGGAGCACGGCAACCGGGTCGAGGTCGAGATCGAGGGCATCGGCGTGCTGGACAACACGGCCGTGCGCCGATAGGCGGCACGGGCGGGGCGCGGGGCGCCGCAGCGGTACGGAGCCGGCCACCGGCGGGCGCGTCGGCGTGGGGTCACCGGTGCGCTCGCTCGACGAGGTCCCCGGCGTCGTCGGCGTGACCGGCTCGGATCGTGCGCTGTGATTTGGGCGCCACCCCGGCTCGCCGGTAGAGTTCTCCGGCGGGACGGGACCGGGCGCCGGGTTCGGTACCCCCGTGGGGTATGGTGTAATTGGCAGCACGACTGATTCTGGTTCAGTTAGTCTAGGTTCGAGTCCTGGTACCCCAGCGCGACTCCACCGAGGCCGGCATGTCCGGCCTGGTCATGCAGGCGCGGCCCCGTTGTGTAGTGGCCTAGCACGCCGCCCTCTCAAGGCGGTAGCGCGGGTTCGAATCCCGTCGGGGCTACCCGACGACGGCCCCCGACCAGCCGGTCGGGGGCCGTCGTCGTGTCGGGTCGGCCGTCATGCCGCCCGCGGTCGGGATCCTCGCGTGGTGACCGTCATCCCTGGGCCCGGGCCAGATCGGCATGGGAGGGCGTCCCGGACGCCGCGCGGCCGTCGGAGCCGGCATCCGACCGGCCGTCCGCCGACGACCGGCGCAGCACCTCGGTCAGCTTCGCCGCGGCCGACACCACGGCCGCTGCGTGGACCCGCCCCGGCTGCCGCGTGAACCGCTCGACCGGACCCGAGATGGAGACCGCCGCGATGACCTTCCCGGACGGCGCCCGCACCGGTGCCGACACCGACGCCACACCGGCTTCACGCTCGCCGATGCTCTGCGCCCACCCCCGCCGGCGAACGGCGGACAGCGTCGTGGCCGTGAACCGGGCGCCCTGCAACCCGCGGTGCAGCCGGTCCGGCTCCTCCCAGGCGAGCAGCACCTGTGCCGCGGACCCGGCGCGCATGGTCAGCGCCGAGCCGACCGGGATCGAGTCGCGCAGGCCCATCGGGCGCTCCGCGGCCGCCACGCAGACCCGCTGGTCCCCCTGTCGGCGATACAGCTGCGCCGACTCGCCCGTGTGGTCGCGCAGGGCCACCAGGACGGGGCCGGCCGCCGCGAGCAGGCGGTCCTCGCCGGCCGCCGTCGCCAGCTCCGACAGGCGCGGGCCCAGAACGAACCGGCCCTGCAGGTCACGAGCAACGAGGCGGTGGTGCTCGAGCGCCACGGCGAGCCGGTGCGCCGTCGGGCGGGCGAGCCCGGTCGCCGCCACGAGCTGGGCCAACGTCGCCGGGCCAGCCTCGAGCGCGGCGAGGACCACAGCGGCCTTGTCCAGAACGCCGACGCCACTTGACTTGTCCATGTTCCGGGACTCCCGTACCGACATGTGAGACGGCGAGCACGTCGGCGGACTCGCGTCATTACAGTGTCCAACTGTCACTGCGTCCGCGTAATGATATTGCCGTCTCGCGAGGCGAGACGCAACGCGTTCACGGGCCAGGGGTGTGAGGTCCGAGGAGGGACTGTCCGTGGGACGAACGCTGGCGGAGAAGGTCTGGGACGCGCACGTGGTGCGCCGCGGGGACGGCGGTGAGCCCGACCTGCTCTACATCGACCTCCACCTGGTGCACGAGGTGACCAGCCCGCAGGCCTTCGAGGGCCTCCGGCTCGCCGGTCGGCGGGTGCGACGCCCCGATCTCACCCTCGCCACGGAGGACCACAACACGCCCACCATCGACATCGACAAGCCGATCGCCGACCCGGTCAGCCGCGTTCAGATCGAGACGCTGCGCCGCAACTGCGCGGAGTTCGGCGTCCGCCTCCATCCGCTCGGCGACGTCGAACAGGGCATCGTGCACGTCGTGGGTCCGCAGCTCGGCCTCACCCAGCCGGGGTCGACCGTCGTTTGCGGAGACTCGCACACCTCGACGCACGGGGCGTTCGGCGCCCTCGCCGTCGGCATCGGGACCAGCGAGGTCGAGCACGTGCTCGCGACCCAGACGCTGCCGCTGGCGCGGCCGAGAACGATGGCCATCACGCTGGTGGGTGAGTTGCCCGACGGCTCCACGGCCAAGGACGTCATCCTCGCCGTCATCGCCAGGATCGGTACGGGAGGTGGCCAGGGCTACGTCCTGGAGTACCGCGGCGAGGCGATCCGGAACCTCTCGATGGAGGCCCGGATGACGATCTGCAACATGTCGATCGAGGCCGGCGCGCGGGCGGGGATGATCGCCCCGGACGAGACGACGCTCGAGTACCTCAGGGGCCGCCCGCATGCCCCCCAGGGGGCCGACTGGGACGCTGCGGTGGAGTACTGGCGGGCGCTGCGCACCGACGGCGACGCGGTCTTCGATGCCGAGGTCGTCCTCGACGCGACCGCGATCGAGCCCTTCGTGACGTGGGGCACGAACCCCGGGCAGGGCCTGCCGCTCTCGGGTCGTGTGCCGGATCCCGCCGAGATGGACGAGAGCGCGCGGACGGCTGCCGAGCGGGCCCTGGCCTACATGGACCTGCAGCCCGGTACGGCGCTGCGCGACGTCCACGTGGACACGGTGTTCATCGGCTCGTGCACGAACGGCCGGATCGAGGACCTCCGGGCGGCCGCGTCGGTGGTGCAGGGCCGGCGCAAGGCCGACGGCGTCCGGGTGCTGGTGGTGCCGGGAAGTGCCAGGGTGAGGCTGCAGGCCGAGGCCGAGGGCCTGGACAAGATCTTCACGGACTTCGGCGCCGAGTGGCGCAACGCCGGCTGCTCGATGTGTCTCGGAATGAACCCGGACCAGCTGTCGCCGGGCGAGCGCAGCGCCTCGACGTCGAACCGGAACTTCGAGGGTCGCCAGGGCAGGGGGGGGCGCACCCATCTGGTCTCGCCGCTGGTGGCCGCGGCCACCGCCGTCCGTGGCACGCTCGCGAGCCCCGCCGACCTGGAGGTCGCCCGCGAACCGGCCACAGTCTGACCCCTCCCCGCTGATCATGCAATCCGTGTCGATCAAGTGACTCCATAGTCACTTGATCGACACGGATTGCATGATCAGCGGGGATTGCATGATCACCGAGGAGCTCTGATGGAGAAGTTCATCCGGCACACCGGTGTCGGCGTCCCGCTGCGGCGGTCCAACGTCGACACCGACCAGATCATCCCGGCCGTCTACCTCAAACGGGTCACGCGCACCGGCTTCGAGGACGGTCTCTTCGCCGACTGGCGCAGCGACCCCGGGTTCGTCCTCAACGTCGAGCCGTACCGAGCCGGCTCGGTGCTGGTCGCCGGCCCTGACTTCGGCACGGGCTCGTCCCGCGAGCACGCCGTCTGGGCGCTCAAGGACTACGGGTTCCGGGCGGTGCTCTCGCCGCGGTTCGCCGACATCTTCCGGGGCAACTCGGGAAAGCAGGGCCTGCTCACGGGGGTCGTCAGCCCGGCCGACGTCGAGCGGCTGTGGGCTGCCCTCGAGGCGGCTCCCGGACGTGAGATCACGGTCGATCTGGAGGCGCGGACGGCCCGCACAGGCGACCTGCTCGTCCCCTTCGAGGTGGACGACTACACCCGTTGGCGGCTCATGGAGGGGTTGGACGACATCGGCCTCACCATGCGCCACGTCGACGAGATCACCGCCTACGAGCAGCGGCGCCCGTCGTGGCTGCCGGCGACCCTGCCGGCTCGCTGAGACCCGGCGAGACCCGAGCGGGCACTGCGAGGAGACGCCGTGACGAACGGCGCGTTCGAGGGGACGCTCTACGCGGCCACCACGGCACACCATCGGGCACACGACGCCGAGGTGCTCGAAGGGGTACCGCTGGGCCCCGGGGCCGCCGTGCTCGACCTCGGATGCGGCAGCGGCGACTTCACGGCCACTCTGGTGACCCGGGTGGTCCCCGGCGGCCGCGTCGTGGGCGTCGACGCCTCCGGGAGCCAGGTCGAGCACGCCCGGGAACATCACCCCGGCGCCGAGTTCCTCCTCGGGCGTGCGCAGGACGTCGGCACCCTGGCTCCCCCCGGTTCGTTCGACGTCGTCGTGTCCGTCGCCACCCTCCACTGGGTGCCGGCCGAGGACCAGACCGCCGTGCTCGACGGCGTCCGCACGGTGCTGCGTGACGGTGGGGTCCTGCGGATCGACATGGGCGGCGCCGGGCAGATCGCGCGGACCCGCGCGCTGCTCGACGAGGTCTCGGCGCGGTTCGGCGGGCCGGCCTCGCCGTGGTACTTCCCGGGTCTGGACGCCTACCGGCGCCTGCTGGCCGCGGCCGGTTTCACGGTGCACCGCGCACGGCTCGTCCGCCAGCGCCGCCCGTTCGCCGACGTCGGGGCCTTCGAGGGCTGGCTGCGCAGCCAGGTGTTGCCCGCGTACTCTCCCGGCGTCGACCCCGATGCGCGGACGTCGTTCGCCGCGGCGTGCGTGAGCGAGGGTGCGGCCCGGCTGAGACGCGGGAACGGCAGCTACGACCAGGATTACGTTCGGTTGGACGTGCTCGCGACGCGCTGACCGGGACCGGCCGGTGGCCGAGAGCGCCCCATCGGGACGCGCTCGCGGTCGTTACGCTTGGACTGGCCGCCGACCAGGCAATACGGTCGACAGGTCGCCGGACGGTGGGTCCGGCGGGGGAGCGGAGGTCGCGGTGAACAGGGAAGACCTGCCGTCGTCCGGAGTGCTGGGCGCCATCGGGCTGGCGGCGGCCGGCGTGGTCGCCGGCGTCCTGGCTCGCGCCGTCATGCTCGGCACCAAGGTCGTGGCCACGGGACTCGAGACGCTCGAGCACCTGCTCCGCGCGGCGGACGAGAATCGCGCGACCTCACCGGTGGCGACCGTCAGCCGGCTCACGACCGGGCGCCGGGCGGCGGACGCCGAAGCGGCCCCGTGGGCCGACGGCGTCGACGCAGTCCCCTCCGAGCCGGCCTTCGAGGCGCCGTTCGAGCCGGCCGACGGGCTCACCGCGCCCGCGCGCCCGGCGCGGACCGTCCCACGGCGGTCGTCGGCGGGCGCCGTCCGCGCGCCACGGCCCGTACGGCGGGCGACGGCGCGCAGCGTCCCGCCACCGCTGCGCCCCGTGCGCAACGCGCCAGCCGAGGACGGAGCCGCGCCGGCTGCCACGGACACGGAACCTCGGCCGCGCCCCGCTCCGGTCGAGGGCTCCGCCGGGGAGGCTGCGACCGCCGACCACCCGCCCACGCCGGGCGCTGCGGCGGCGACGACCACGACACCCCAGACGAGCACGGAGTCGACGACCATCCGCGCGCGGAAGGCCACGACCGCGCGGAACGCCACGACCCCCAGGAAGGCCACGACCGCGAGGAAGAGCACGGCGAGCAAGCCGACGACCGCGAAGACGACCGCGAAGAAGACGACCGCGAAGAAGACGACCGCGGGGGGCACCACC
>DATKNA010000345.1:0-5877 GCA_035541595.1 Kineosporiaceae bacterium
CCCCGCGACTCGACCTGCCGCCACGCCGCCCACCGTGATCCCGCACCAGATCACGGCCTGCCACCACGGCAGCTGGCCGTCCGGGACGCCGACAGCGCCGGCCAAGAGCGGCGTGTACTCCTCGAGCGCTCCCCAGACCGCGGTGACGGCCGGCACGAGGATCAGGGCCCGCCGGACGCTCGGTCGGGCGGCGACCTCGGTGAGCCCGGCGCGTAGCGTCGGGCGAGGGCCGGGCTCGTCACTGTCGGCGTCCGTACCCTCCCCGCGGTGTTCGGGGAACAGCAGTGCCACCCCACCCCCGGCCACGCCCGCGGCCACGCTCGCGATCCCGACCGCCGCGTAGCCGCCGGAGCCGAAGACGGGAACGGCGAGGAGTGTGGCGAGCACCACGGCGACGACGCCGAGGGCATGCGCCCGGCCGAGGATGAGGGCGAAGCCGGTCGCCTTGCCCGCCGCGTCCAGCTCCTCGTAGACGAGGGCCTCGAGCGCGCCCGACACCAGCGCCCCCTTGGCTCCCCAGAGCACGTACCCGCCGGCGAAGGCCCAGTAGGACGGGGCGGCCACCCACAGTCCGAATCCGAGGGCGCCCAGGAGCGGTCCGGCGCACAGCACCGCGCGCCGCGACACCCCGTCCGCCAGCACCCCCGACGGCACCTCGAGCACGATCGAGGTGGCCGACCAGATGACGAACAGCGACGAGATCTGAGCCGCGGTGAGACCCGCACGGGCGAACAGCACCGGGTAGAGCGGGTAGAGCAGGACGAACTCGTCGAAGAAGGCGTACGCGTACAGGGTGCGCGCGAGTCGTGAGGATCGATGTCGCGATCGATGGCGCGATCAATGTCGCCAGGTCATGGTTGCGATGGTAATGGCGGTGGCGGGGCGCGGCCGAAGGAGTTTTCGCTCCGGCGCCCGGTGCGGCCGGCCGGGCGCCGGCCGGCCGGGTCATGACGACGACTCAGGGGGCCATGGTCCTCGAGCGCCAGACGACCGCGATCCAGACAACGGACCCGGTCGCGAAGGCGACGGTGAGGGCGACCCGGTAGGCGCGGGAGTCCCGCGTCACGGCGGCCAGCAGCGTTCCGAGCGGGAAGAGCGGCAGCAGGTAGCGCGGCAGACTCGTGAACGAGTCCATCGCCGCGAGCAGGTACGCCACGTAGCACAGGCACCAGGCGCGCAGGTCACCGGCGATCACGGCGGCCTGCGGTCGCGCCACCCACACCACGAGCGCTGCGACCGCGAGCACGAGGATCGCCATCCCGGGTGACCCGAGGTATCGCTCGGCTGCGTCGTGCCAGGGGACGAACGCCCGCATCTGCCGTGGGTTCCGCCACGAGGCCATGGTCTGCGTGTAGGCGTCCGGTCGTCCGGTCCGCATCGCGGCGATCACCGGCCACTCCGCGGCCGCGACGACGCCGGCGGTGCAGAGCGCTCCGAGGGCGGCGACCGAGCCCCTGGTCAGGGGCTCCTCGCCCGGCCGACGCAGGACGACGACCCGCACGGCATGCAGGACCAGGACGGCCGCGAGCGGCACGGCGATCGGCCGGGCCAGCCCCACGAGGAGCACGAGGGGGACAGCCAGCAGGTACCGCCGGCGTTGCAGGCACAGCAGCACGCCGACCAGCAATGCCATCGCGACCGACTCCGCGTAGGGCAACTGGAGCACGGCGGCTGCGGGGAAGAAGCAGAAGAGGACGACGGTCCACAGGGCCAGCCTGCGACCGGCGGCGGCGGCCACCAGCTTCTGCATGCCGACGACGGCGATCGCGCCACCGCCGATCGAGACGACACTCGCCGCGACCACGTAAGACCAGCCGGTCAGCGCCATCAGAGCGCCGACGAGGGCGGGGAGGAGCGGATAGAACGCCCACGTGTTCTGCGCGACCTGGCCGTGTACGTCCAGGGGCAGGTGCGCCGGGTAGCCGTGCAGGATGACCGCCCGGTACCAGGTCCCGTCCCAGTTGCCCAGGATGTCGAGGTAGCCGTACGGCCTTCCGTCGCTCATCGTCCCGGCGAGGGCGGCGTTGCGGGCGATGGCGTAGCCGTCGACGAGCCGGCTGGCCGCGAAGATCGCGAGCGCGAGCACCCAGTCCGGGGCGGTCGACCGCAACCGCAGCAGTGCCGACCAGCCCGCACCCGGCCGGGCCGGCCCCACCGACCGGCGGGTCGCGGGTGGCGCCCGGTCGACGCTGACGTCGAGATCACGGGGCACGGATGTCGTCGCCAGGGCTCTCGGCACCCCCCTCAGTGTCGTCGGCGCCCGGGCACGGTCGGATCTCGACCGGGTTACGGATTGATGGCGGTCCTACGGTCCGAAGGGCCCCCAAGGATGGCCGCGGCCCGGCGGCCGCGCCGAGGCCGCCGGTCCCGACGTCCCGCGCCCTCGTGCCAACGCCCGTGGATCACGGCTTGCGGCGCCGGCCGCTGGTGGACGTGGCTCCGGCCGTGTCGTCCGGGGGTTCGCCCGTGTCCTCGTCCTCGCCGGTCCCTGCGTCCGTGCCGGTCCCTGCGTCCGTGCCCGGCGCCTGTGTGCCGGCGTCCGTGGCGTTCTCGCCCGCCGTGCCCTCCGGCACGTCGACGGTCTCCACGGTCCCGCCCGTCTCGGCCGCCTCGCCGGGCGGTTCGGCGGCGGGTTCCGACGGCGGCGCACCCAGATCCGGGGACGTGGACGCCGCCTGCTCGGACGTTCCGGGCGTCGAGGGCGGGGACGCCGGCTCGGAGAGCGTCGACGGCGTCGGCTCGGGGCCGCCCGTGAACGCCGGCTCTCCGGTGTCGAGCGCGTCCCACTCCGCGGCCCGGGAACGGCTGCGTCGCCAGGTGGCCACGCCCGCGGCACCCGCCGCGGCCAGCGTGCCGACGATGAGCACGATCCGACCGCGGTGTGACGGCGCCTCAGGCGGCGCCGGCGCGGGCTCGGCGCTGGCCACGGCCTTCGCGGCGTGCTCGAGCGAACTGCTCACCTTCTCGGCCGCGGCGCGCTGGGCCGAGGCCGATGCGGCGGCGGCGGCCGTGACGGCGTCGACGAGGCGCGGCAGCAGGTCCTCGACGAGGCGGTCGCGCGCGGCCTCCACCGACGGCGCGATCTTGTCCGAGGCCGTCGCGTTGACGGCCTCGACGATACGTGGCAGCAGGTCCTCGATGAGGCGGTCGCGGGCGGCGTCCACCGCCGGGCCGACGCGCTCCGCCGCGGCCTCGACGGCCGGGCCGGCGGCGAGGAGGCCCTTCTCGATCCGCGGGCTCGCCCATTCGACAGCGGCGGCCGCCTTCGGCGCCGCCTTCTCGGCAGCCGCGCGCGCGAGCACGGCGGCGTGCTGGGCGACCTGTGCGGTCTGGGACGCCTGCTCTCGGGCCACCAGCGTGGCCTGCTCCGCGGCGTCACGCACAGCCTGGCCGGGCGTCACATCCTTCGACCTCACGTCGTCTCCTCCTCCATCGGGCGTTCGTGGACGCATCGACGCGCAGGGCGCCAGCGCCTGCTCGGGACATCCTCTCGCGATTGACGACCCCCGCCACTCCCGCCACCCCTACCTCGTGCCGCGACAGCCCTGAAGGACCGTCCGTCGTGCGGGGACCTCCGCGCACGTCGGGGCCGGGCGCCCGTGGAACACTCGAGCACGCACCGGCCGTTAGGCATCCATACTCCGAGATCCCAGCCATATCCGCGCTCGACGACCAGGACGGACGTGCCGTGACCGAACCTCTGACCGGCCCCCTCTACGCCACGCTCCACACGAACCGCGGTGACATCAGACTCGAGCTCTTCCCGGACCAGGCGCCGAAGACCGTGCGCAACTTCGTCGACCTCGCACAGGGGACCCGAGAGTGGCAGGACCCGGAGACCGGCCAGACTCGCCGTGAGCCGTTCTTCGACGGCGTCACCTTCCACCGGATCATCCCAGGCTTCATGATTCAGGGCGGTGACCGGCTGGGCACCGGGACCGGCGGCCCGGGATACGCCTTCGATGACGAGATCCACCCGGGCCTCGACTTCACCGCGCCGTACATGCTCGCGATGGCGAACGCCGGCACGCGCGGCGGCCGGGGCACGAACGGGTCGCAGTTCTTCATCACCGTCGGCCCGACCACCTGGCTGCAGGGGAAGCACACGATCTTCGGGCGGGTGGCGGACGCCCCGGGCCGCCAGGTCGTCGACGACATCGCCGCCACCCCGACCAGGCGAGGTGACGTTCCCGTCGAGCCGGTGATCATCGAGAAGGTCACGGTCGAGCGGGGGTGACCACGCCGCCGCGGCCGGAGCCCGGGCAGGCCGCGGATGAGCTCCCGGTCTGCCCGCGGCACCCCGACCGGATCTCGTACGTCCGCTGCCAGCGGTGCGACCGGCCGGTCTGTCCGGAATGCCAGCGGCCTGCGCCCGTCGGCGTCCAGTGCGTCGATTGCGTCCGCCAGCAGGCCCGGACCGTGCGGCCGGCCCGGACCGTGTTCGGCGGTCTGGCCTCGCAGGGCCGGCCGGTCGTCACCCTGACGATCATTGCCATCTGCGTCGTGCTCTTCGTCCTGCAGCTGGCGACCCATGATCAGGTGACGCGTGAGCTCGACTTCTACCCCCCGTTGGCCATGGCGGAGCCGTACCGCTTCCTGACGTCGGCCTTCCTGCACTCGACGTCCTTCCTGCCGCACATCCTTCTCAACCTCTACGCGCTGTGGCTGGTCGGGCCGTACCTGGAAGGGTTACTCGGCCATGCCCAGTTCGCGGCGCTCTACCTGCTCAGCGCGGTCGGCGGCTCGGTCGGCTTCTACCTGCTGGTGAACCCGAGCGACCCGCAGGCGTGGCAGACGAGCGCGGTGGGGGCCTCCGGGGCGGTGTTCGGCCTGTTCGGCGCGCTGTTCGTGGTCAACCGCCGGCTCAACCGGAACGTCGGCGGCATCGTGGCCGTCCTCGTCATCAACGCCGTGCTCGGGTTCGTGGCCCAGGGCATCGCCTGGCAGGCCCACCTTGGCGGGCTCGTCACCGGTGCCGCCACCGCCGCGATCCTGGTCTACCTTCCCCGGGGCCGGCGGGCTGCCCGGTGGGCCGGGCTGGCCGGTGTGGCTCTCGTGCTCGTGCTCGTGGTCGTGGTGCGCACCCAGGCGCTCCCGATCGGTGCGGAGTACCCGGCGCAACTCTCGTCACTGGGGATCAGCCACGTGGACACCACGGTTGTAATTCCACAGCTGTGAGTAAGTCTGTGGAGGACGAGCCGGCCATCGTCGTGATTGGTCGCAGGGACGCTGGGGTGGTCGCCCGATCAAGCCGTGGGTGCACGCGTTGTGTCGCTCTCAAGGGCCTACCGATCGGCACAACGCGTCCATCTCGGTGCAACGCGTGCACGCCTCGCAGGCGGACCTCACCCGAGAACCGGCTGATGAGGCGCGTGCTCCTCGTCGGAGGGTGGCCGTGGTCGGTCTGGGGGGTGTGCGGCAGCGCGGGCCGGGAGTGGGGCGTCAGCGCCAGCGGGTGGTCATCCCGAAGCCGGCCAGCAAGAAGCCGAACCCGATGACCAGGTTCCAGTTGCCGATGCCGGGGATGGGGTACGCGGTCTGGCTGACGTAGAAGACCACCACCCAGATCAGTCCGAGCACCATGAGCCCGACCATGACCGGCGCGAACCAGCGCGGGTTCGGCTTACGGGCCTGCGACTTCCCGGCGGGCGGTGTGTAGGGCGCCTTCTTGCGCACCCTCGACTCGGGCATGACCTGCTCCCGTTCTGGCTGGCGTGACGGCGAGCCGGGCGACCGAGGGACCTCTGGCGCCGGAACCGGCCCCGGCTCTCCAGGTAGCGTAGTCCCCGTTCGTTCCGCACCGCCGGTGCCGTGCAGGGCGGCAGCGAGGCGTCGTCCCCGGCGCACGCGGACACGGCGCTGTCGCCGGCCCGCCTG
>DATKNA010000346.1:0-7102 GCA_035541595.1 Kineosporiaceae bacterium
GAGGGCCGGCTCCGCACGGGGCGGGAGCGCCGGCTCTGCACGGCCTGGGCGAGCACTACCGGATCCGTCTGCAGGAGCTCGACGCGGCGGCCGCCCGGCGCCGGGCGGGAGCGGCGGCCGCGGCGGTCATGGGTGGATCGGCCCGGCGATCCGGCTGAGCAGCCGCCGGCCGAGCGGGCCGCGCCGGGCACCAGGGACCTTGTGCCCTACCTCCCCACGCGCGCACGAGTGACCGTGGGAGTGGGCCACCGCCCGTCCGGCGGCGCGGTCGGCTCGCAGGCATGGAGCGAGGCGGGACATGACCGGACACGTGCTCGTGGGGTACGACGGGTCGGCGTCCTCCCGATGGGCGCTGAGATGGGCGGCGCTGGAGGCCGGCCGACGCGCCGCGACGCTGGACGTCCTGGCCGTCGTCGATCACGGCCCCTTGGAGACCTGCGCTCCCGCGCAGATGGTCCGGTGGTGGGAGGCAGCCCGCGCCCGGGCACGGCAGCGCGCCTCAGAGGCCGTCTCCCTGGCCGCCACGACGGCTCCCGGGGTCGAGGTCACGGCGGTGGCGGACGTCGGCGAGCCGGGGGCCCTGCTGGTGGGCGCGTCCCGGCGGGCGGACCTGGTGGTGCTGGGCGCCGGTTCCCGGTCCGGGGGGCGGGCCCGGCGGCCGGGCCGCGTGCTGCAGGCGGTGGCGACGAACGGGCACTGCCCCGTGATCATGATCGCCCAGCCGAACCCGCACCACGCCGGACCCGACCGGCAGGTCGTGGTCGGCGTCGACGGCTCGCGTCGCGCGCAGCAGGCGCTCGACTTCGCCGCGGCCTCGGCGGCCGTCACCGCAGCACCGCTTCTCGTCGTGTGCGTCTGGAGCCCGACGGTGACGCCACCGGGTGCCGCCGTCCGGCCTCAGACGCCTGGCCGGCTGACGGAGCCAGACGCCGCCCGGGAGGTGGCACAGGCCGCGGTCGCTCGCGTTTCCGGGCGGTTCCCGCAGCTCGACACGTCCCGCATCGTCGTCCCGGGCTACCCTCCCGCCGTCCTCGCCCGGCACGCCCGCGGCGCGGGGCTGCTCGCCGTCGGGCGGCGGGGCAGCGGCGGCGAGAGCCTCGTCTTCGGGTCGGTCAGCCAGGCTCTGATGCGGGCGGCGCCCTGCCCGCTCGCCGTCGTCGGGATGGTCGGGCCGATCGCCGACCGGGCCCCGTCCGCGGCTGACCGCCGCGGGGCCGGCGCGACGTCGACGTCGCCGGTGCCGGCGGGCGCCTCGGTCGTCATCAACCTCGGCACGAGCCGAGCCGACCCCGGCAGCCGACGCGGAAGCGGGTCGGGCACCCGGCGCACGTCCGGTCCCCCGGTGCGTGGGAAACCTTCCGTGACGACCTGATCCGGTGCGACAGCTGGTCAGGGAGGGATGTCCCGATGACCACCGCCCAGACGACCACCCAGACGACCGCCCAGACGACCGCCCAGACGACCGTCCCCGCGCGGCCCCCGCGCGAGGCCCAGGTCCCGCCCCCGGGAGAGCCGTACGCCGACATCGTGGAGACCCACACCAGCGTCCTGGTGTTCGTCGGCGGTCTCGTCTACAAGGGCAAGAAGCCGGTTACGTTCCCGTTCCTGGACCTGAGCACCCAGGCCGCGCGGCTGGAGAACTGCTTGCGCGAGCTCGAGCTCAACCGCAGGTTCAGCCCCGACGTCTACCTCGGCCTGAGCGAGATCCTGCCCATGTTCCTTCCCGGCGCCATCGGGGAGCCGGTGCTCGTGATGCGCCGGATGCCCCGGATACGCCGGTTGTCAGCCCTGCTCGCGGCGGGACAGGACGTCAGGCCGTGGCTCGCCGACATCGCCCGCCAGCTGGCCGCTCTGCACGCCCGCGAGCTGCCCGCGGAGGGCTACGACCTGGCCCGGACGATGGGCGAGCTCTGGCGGGAGGGCCGTGAGCAACTGGTGCCCTTCGACGCCGTCGTCCTGCCCCGCGCGGACCTCGACGCCGTCGCCGCGCTCGCCCGCGAGTACCTGGCCGGGCGGCGTGACCTGCTGGACCGGCGGGAGAGTGCCGGCTACGTTCGCCCCGGGCACGGTGACCTCCTCTCCGAGGACATCTTCTGCCTGGACGACGGTCCCCGGTTGCTGGACTGCCTGGAGTTCGACGAGCGACTGCGGACCGGCGACACCCTGCTCGACGCCGCGTTCCTGGCCATGGACCTCGAGGCGCACGGGGACCCGTCCGCCGGCCGCTGGTTCCTGGACCGGTACCGCCGCGACGCCGGCTGCGACGCGCCGGCCAGCCTGGACCACCACTACATCGCCTACCGGGCCTTCGTCCGGGCCAAGGTCGAGTGCCTGCGTCACCGGCAGGGGGCCGCCGGCGCGCTCGCGGCCGCCTCGGACATGCTCGGTCTGTGCCGACGGCACCTGGATGCCGGCCGCGTGCGGCTGCTCCTGCTCGGCGGCCTTCCCGCGACGGGCAAGTCAACCGTGGCCCGCACCCTCGTGGACAACGACCCGGTGGGCCGGCAGTGGCTGCTGCTGTCCTCCGACGCCGTTCGCAAGGAGCTCGCGGGCCTCCCGGCAGAGGCCTCGTACGCCGCCCCGTACCGGCGCGGGCTCTACCGGCCGTCCTGGACGGACCTCACCTACGACGAGCTGCTCCGCCGGGCCCAGGTCGCGCTGCGGCAGGGCCTCAACGTCGTGATCGACGCGTCCTGGAGCCGTGCCAGGCACCGCCAGCAGGCCCACCGGGCCGCGAGCGCTGCATCGGCCACGCTCACCGAGGTCCGGTGCGAGGCTCCGCTGGACGTCTGCGCCGAGCGCATCCGAACGCGCCGCGACGGCGCCTCCGACGCGGACGTCGGCGTCCTGGCCGCGATGTCCGCCGACTACGACCACTGGCCCCAGGCGCACGCCGTGCAGACCACCGCGACCCCCGAGGCCGCGGCCCGCGCCGCCCTCACGCTCGTGTCGGCGGCGCCGCTCCCTGAGGAGAAAGCAGGAGACGAGTGATGAACACTCCGACATCGACCCGGTCCTCCCGTCCGACGTCCACTCCGGCAGGTGCTCAGGCCGACGCCGGCGCGGGCGCCCCGGCGCAGGTGCCGGCGGTCCCGGAGCAGGGCGGCGACCAGCCCGGCGCGAGCTCCACGCCGGCCGTCGGTCACACGGTGACCGTTCCCCGCCTCGTGGACTGGCTGCAGAGCGAGCTGCTCGCCCTGACCCGGCCGCTGACTCCGGACCACGAGCGCGAGATGCGCTGCGAGGAGTACGTCGAGGGAGATCAGTTCGTCCTGCGGGTCGAGCTGCCGGGGATCGACCCCGACCGGGACCTGGACGTGTCCGTGAGCGGCGGGGTCCTGACCGTCCGGGCCGAGCGCCGGCGCGAGACGCACGAGCACGGCCACCGGTCGGAGTTCTTCTACGGCAGGCTCGCCCGTACCTTCGTGCTGCCCAAGGGCGCAGACGAGAGCGCGATCACGGCCACCTACGGGGACGGCCTGCTCGCCGTGCGGGTGCCCGTGAGCTCCAGCCCCGCCCGTAGCGTCCCCGTGAGCCACGGCCCGCGCTGACCGACCTGCCTCAGCAGCGATGACCTTCGGCCCTGGCGCCCGGCACGTCGTCCGGATGCACTGGAGTCGAGGCACCCCTGAGGTGCCAGCCCGGCAGATCGAGGGTCGCCATGCGGATCGGTCTCATCGCCCCACCGTGGGTGCCCGTGCCGCCGCCGGTGTACGGCGGCACGGAGGCGGTGGTCGACAACCTTGCCCGGGGACTGGACCGGCTGGGCCACGACGTCCGGCTGTTCACCGTCGCTGAGTCGACGTGTCCCGTCACCCGCCTGTACCACTATGCGACAGCCGTCGAGCCGATGCACGACGTCGCGCTCGACCTTGCCCACCTCGTCGCCGCGTACGAGGCGCTCGGAGACGCCGACGTCATTCACGACCACACCCTGGCGGGGCCGCTGCTCGCGACGGTCCACCCGCCCGGTGTGGCGCTCGCGGTGACCCACCACGGGCTGTTCGGCGAGGACACGCGCAGGATCGTCGCGGTCTCCGCGCGCCGGGCCGCTGTCATCGCGATCTCCCGTGCACAGGCGCGGTCGGCGGCCCCGGTCCCGGTGACCGCCGTCATCCACCACGGCGTCGACCTCGAGCTCTACGCCGCCGGCCCGGGGGACGGGGGCTACCTGCTGTTCGTCGGTCGGATGAGCCCGGACAAGGGGGCGCACCGCGCCGTCCGGGTGGCGCGCCGGGCCGGCCGCCGACTCGTCCTCGTGACGAAGATGCGGGACCGCGGAGAGCAGGACTACTTCGACCACGACGTCCGCCCGCTGCTCGGACCGCACGACGAGCTGCTGGTCGAACCCGAGCTCAGGGTGCGGCTCGAGCTGCTCCGGCACGCCGAAGCACTGCTCAACCCGATCACGTGGCCGGAGCCGTTCGGTCTGGTGATGGCGGAGGCCCTCGCGTCCGGCACCCCGGTGCTCACCTTCCCGTACGGCGCCGCACCCGAGATCGTCGATCACGGGCGGACGGGGTTCCTGTGCGCCGACGAGGACGAGATGGTCCTGGCCGTCCGTGACATCCCGGCTCTCGACCGGGACCGGTGCAGGGCCGCGGCCGAACAGCGGTTCTCGATGCAACGGATGGCTGCCGACCACGACAGGCTCTACCGGCGGCTCGTCGCGCGGCCGGCTGACCCGCCACGGGAACGGGCCGTGGGCAGGCTGAGCGGTGTCCTCGAGGCGTGATGAGCCGGCGCCGCTGCTCGACCGGACGTTCGAGGCGGTCGTGCTGACCTGGGGCGCGGCCACCACGGCCGATCACCCCGCGCGAGACCCTCGCCTCGGGCGCCGGATCCGGGCGCTCGGTGCGGCGGGCATCGACGTGGTGGTGATCGGGCAGGACGGGATGCCGGGGCTGCCCGCCGTCGCCGGCTGGGCGAGCGTGCCGGGCCACCTGATGCTGTGCCGGCTCACCGGGCCGCACGCCGGGACCGGGCGGCACGACGTCGTCCACCCGGGTGACGACCGGGACGGCTGCATCGACGTCAGGGCGACGGAGCCGGTCCAGGCGGTGTCCACCGCGTCGGCATGGCTGCGCCGGCACGGGATCGCGCCGGGCGGCATCCTGATGATCGCCGAGGCCTGGGGCCGGCCGGAGGGCGTCGCCGAACGGGAGTGCGCGCAGGTCGTCCCCCCGATCGCCGACGCCTGCCTGGTGTCCGTCGGGCCGCGGAGGGGGCGGGCGGCGACCGGCGTGACATGGCTGGGCGGGGGGCGGCGAACGGTGCGACGGCTCCTCGACGAGCAGCTGCGGCGCCGGGCGGAGCGGAGGGTACCGATCGCGGCGGACGACCCGGAGTGGACGATCGCCCGGTCCGGCAGCGACCCGCTCCACCGGCGCGTCACGGAGACGCTGTTCACCCTCGGCGCCGGGGGCCTGGCCACGCGGGGCTCCGTGGAGGAGGCGCCGGCGGGTTCGGTCCCGCTCGTGCTCGCGGCCGGCGTCTACACCGGCACCGGGTCCGAACAGCAGCTGCTCGCCGGACCCGATTGGACCGGACTCCGGCTGGATCCGGCCCCCGTCGAGGACCGGCAGGTTCTCGACCTCCGATCCGGCGTGCTCTGGCGCGAGGCGTCGGCCCCGGGTGTCGGTCACGACGGGCTGGGGGTGCGGACGGTCCGGTTCGCCTCGATCTCCAGGCCCGGTGTCGTCGTGCTGCGTGCGGAGGGACCGGCCGACGTCCTGAGTCCCGGGCCGTCCTTGCGGCCGCCGCCCGCGGCGCAGATGGACGACGGGCGGCGAGGGGGCCGGTCGTGGGCCCGGACCCGGGCCGAACGGCGGCCGGGGTCGGAACCTCCCGAACGACGGCCGGGGCCCGAGCCCGCCGTGGCGAGCATCCTCGCCGTGGCGTCGGACCGGGTGCACAGCCACTCGGGTCGCCGCAGCGTCGACCGGGTGGCCCTGTACAGCGCCGGCCCCGACCCCCGTCCCCCGCTGGAGGACCAGCTGGCCCTTCTGGACGCGGCCGTGGACTCCGGTTTCGACCGGCTGCTCGCCGATCACCGCGCGGCATGGGCGGACCGGTGGCGGGTCGTGGACGTCTCGATCCCCGACGACCCCGCCGCTCAGCTGGCGGTCCGGTTCGCGCTGTTCCAGCTCTGGACCAACGTCGGCTGCACCGACCAGGCCGCGGTCGGGGCCCGAGGCCTGTCCGGCGCGGGCTACCGCGGGCACGTGTTCTGGGACGCCGACGTGTACGTCCTCCCGGCCATCGCCAGCATGGCGCCGGCGCTGGCCCGCGCCATCATCGAATACCGGATCCGGCGGCTGCCCGCCGCCCGGGCCCGAGCCCGTGCCGACGGGCGCGAAGGAGCCCGCTTCCCGTGGGAGTCGGCGGACGACGGCCGGGACGTCACGCCGGCGTCGGGGTATCTCGGCGGACAACGCGTGCCGATCCTCACCGGGTGCATGGAGGAGCACGTCACCGCCGACGTCGCCTGGGCCGCCCACCACTACGCGACCTGGGCCGGGGACTCACCGTTCCTGTCCGGCCCGGGGGGCGTGCTGCTGACCGAGACCGCCCGGTACTGGGCATCCCGCTGTCGACTCGATGACGGCGGTGCCGCGCACATCGACCACGTCATCGGTCCGGACGAGTACCACGAGCGGGTCGACGACAACGCCTTCACGAACGTCATGGCCCGCTGGAACCTGCGGCGAGCGGCCGACGTGGTGGACGCCGGGGGCGGACCCCGCGAGGACGCCTGGCGGTGGCGCGACCTCGCCGACCGGCTCGTCGACGGGTACGACCCGGCGAGCGGCCGGTACGAGCAGTTCGCCCGCTACGACGACCTGGAAGCGCTGATGATCAGCAAGATCGCGCACCCCCCCGTGGCCGCCGACGTCCTGCTGGGGCGCGACCGGGTCGCGGGCTCACAGGTGATCAAGCAGCCCGACGTCCTCATGCTGCACCACCTCGTGCCGGAGGAGGTCGCCCCCGGATCGCTCGTGCCGAACCTGGACTTCTACGGGCCGAGGACCGCGCACGGATCCTCGCTGTCCCCCGCGATCACCGCTGCGGTGCTCGCCAGGGCCGGCCGGGCGGAGGAGGC
>DATKNA010000347.1:0-4581 GCA_035541595.1 Kineosporiaceae bacterium
CACCCGAGCGAGGCGTCCCTCGTCCCGGGCGAGCCGCATCAGCTCGGGGTTCACCCTGGCCGGCCCGGGGACGGTCCGTCCGTCCGGGGTGGTGATGGCCGGGGAGTCCTCGGCGAACAGGTCGTACAGCCGGTGCACGACCATGACGTGTTGCCACAGCGGCACCGGTCGGTGCTCGGTGACCACCACCTCGGTATCCCCCCGGACGGCGCCGAGCCAGTCGCCGAACTCCTCGGCGTTGCTCACCGTGGCGGACAGCGAGACGACGAGGACATCGTCCGGGAGGTGGATGATCACCTCCTCCCAGACGGCGCCCCGGAAGCGGTCCGCGAGGTAGTGCACCTCGTCCATCACCACGTACCCGAGGCCGGCCAGCGTCGGCGAGTCGGCGTACAGCATGTTCCGCAGCACCTCGGTGGTCATCACCACCACGGGCGCCTCGCCGTTCACGGTGTTGTCCCCGGTCAACAGCCCCACGGCGGCGGGCCCGTACCGGTGGACGAGATCGGCGTACTTCTGGTTCGACAGTGCCTTGATCGGCGTGGTGTAGAACGCCTTCCGCCCGGTCTGCAGGGCGAGATGCACTGCGAACTCCCCGACCACGGTCTTGCCCGAACCCGTGGGAGCCGCGACGAGCACACCCCGGCCGTCGACGAGAGCCTCGCAGGCCTGCAGCTGGAAGTCGTCGAGCTCGAACGGGTACTGCTGGCGGAACGTGCCCAGCGGCTCGGCGGCGCTGCGGGCGGCGGCGGTGGCCCGCGCGTACCGTTCCGCCGGCGACGGTGTGGCCTCGCCCGGTTCCGCGGGCCGGCCACCCGCGGTCGACGTCATGCAGGCAACGCTAACCGCTACCCACCGGCGAGCAGTGACAGCGCCCCCGGCACCGCCTCGCACAGTAGCGGGAGCGGCCCGAGTCGCTCGCCGTCGGCGTACCCGACCACGCCCGCGGACTCCAGGCGCACGCAGGCGGCCCGGTGGACGTGCACCCGCGGGTGCCCGAGGTGCCGCCCGGAGTACACCAGGGGGAACATCCGGACCAGCTCGAGCCGGGAGATCGGGCCGGCGACGACGACGTCGAGGAGCCCGTCGTCGAACTGCGCGTCCGGGCTGATGTGCATGCCGCCGCCGTAGGCCGGCCCGTTCGCGACGGCGACCAGCATGGCCCGGACCTGCAGCGGGTGTCCGTCGAGCTCCAGCAGGTAGCTGCGCTCGCGGAACACGGGCAGCTCGCGCGCCATCGCCAGCGCGTACTTCGCGCTCCCCCGCGGCCGGCGCCAGCCGTTGGCGCGCTCGTTGACCACGGCGTCGAACCCGGCGGCGAGGACGCCGGCGAACCACCGCGCGGGCCCGCCCGCGGCCGGCCGGCACCGGACGGCGTCGACGGGGCGCCGGCGCCCGAACAACAGGGCCTGCGTCGCAACCCGCGCCGCGGCCGCCGGGTCGCGGGGCACGCCGAGCTCGCGGGCGATGTCGTTGCCGGTGCCTGCGGGCACGATGCCCAGCGGCGTGCCCGACTCCGCCACGACGTTGACGGCCAGGTGGACCATCCCGTCACCGCCGCTGACGACGACGGCGTCCACCCCGGCCCGGACGGCGTCGGCGAGGGCCGCGGCCGAGGTGTCGGCGTCCGGCCCGGTGACGTCGTCGACCACGAGCTCCTCGGCGAGCACGGGCAGCGCGGCCCGGGCCGCCGCCCGCCCCCGGCCGGCCCCGGCAACGGGATTGGCGGCGAAGGCGATCCGGGGCCTCACGGACGCGACGGCCGGTCGCCGGCCTGCACGTCCACCCCGTCGTCGCGGCCGGCGATCCCGTCATGAGTGTCCGCGTCACGGTCGTCCGCGCCGTCGTGCCGGTAGCCGTCGTCCGGTAGGGGCGACGCCTCGTCGTCCGACAGCCCGGCCAGCGGGTCCTGCGCCACGTGGCGGGCCTTGCGGCGGTCGTGCAGCCAGGCGATGAACCAGGCCAGGACGTACAGCCCTACCATCGGGAAGGCGAGCGCCAGCATCGATCCGGCGTCCGGCGTCGGGGAGGCCACCGCCGCGAAGAGGAAGCACGTGAAGACCGCGATCCGCCAGCCCCGGCCCAGGGCGCGGGCGGACACGACACCGGTCATGTTGAGCGCCACGAGCAGCACGGGAACGATGAATGCGAGGCCGAACGCCAGCATGATCCGCGTGACGAAGGTCAGGTAGTCGTCCGCGTTGATGTAGTTCGCGGCGCCCTGCGGGGTGAACTCGGTGAGGAATCGCACGGCGTTGGGGAGCACCAGCCACGCCAGGCCGATGCCGGCGAGGAACAGGGGCACCGCGGCGCCGACGAAGGCCATCGCGTAGCGCTTCTCGCGCTTGGTCAGGCCCGGGACGACGAAGGACCACAGCTGGTACAGCCAGACCGGGCTGGAGACGACGATGCCGAGATAGAAGGCGAGTTTGAGCTGCATGTTGAAGGGGCTCGCGACCTGCGAGAAGACGACCTTCGCGTCCGCCCCTGCGCGCTCCTTGACGAGCTCGTTGATCGGCCGGACGAGCGCGTCGAAGACCGGCTGGTACAGGAACCAGCCGATGACCGCCCCGACCAGGATGGCCAGGCCTGCCTTGAGCAGGCGCTGCCGGAGCTCACGCAGGTGCTCGCGCAGGGGCATCCGCCCCTCGGGATCCCTGGGGCGCCGCCGCCGGGGGGCGACCATGGGAGTGGGTCAGACGTCGCGCTGCGAGTCGCTCGGCGTCGCGGCGCGGTGTTGCTCGTCGACGACCCGGCCCTCGTACGGGCCCTCGATCG
This sequence comes from Kineosporiaceae bacterium, assembly GCA_035541595.1. Taxonomy (GTDB): domain Bacteria; phylum Actinomycetota; class Actinomycetes; order Actinomycetales; family Kineosporiaceae; genus DATKNA01. Next base: position 2,779 of record DATKNA010000347.1, read on the forward strand.
GCTCGGTCGGCCTCGCCGCGGGCCGCGGAGCCTCGTCCTGCATCTGCTTCATCTCGGACTTGAAGATCCGCAGGGACCGGCCGAGGCCGCGCGCGGCGTCAGGCAGGCGCCGGCCGCCGAAGAGCAGGACGACGACGAGCACCAGGATGATGAGGTGCCAGGGCTCCAGTGCTCGGAACATGAAGGGACGTCCTCTCGGGGATCCGACGCTCCGGACATCGTACGTCCTTCCCGGTGACCCGGACCGACGGCGTCAGGTCGTCCCCCGGGTGGATGCCCTGACCCAGGGCGCAGGCGACCCGGCGACGACGTCCGGCCCGAGCCCGTCCTCCAACGCCCGGGTCACCTCCGCGAACGCATCAGCCGCCGCGGTGAGCTCCTGGGCGAGCGCCATGCCCTGCCGGAGCAGCCGGCGGAAGGCCAGGTAGAGCGCGCCCGCGCCCAGGGCGACGAGTGCGATCCACAGCACCGTCCAGGCCCACCAGGTCACGGCCGCCCAGGGTAGCGCGCCGTGGCCCGGTCAGGCTCGGTGCTGGGGCACCCCGAGGTCCTCGCCCCCCACCCGCCGGGTCGACTGCCGCGCGGCGGCCGCCGCGACCAGATCCGCGCGGTCGAGCCAGAGCGCGAAGTCCAGGACGTCGTCGTACTCCAGGACCGGGCCGTCGTGCTTCTCCAGCGCCTCGGCCGGAACCGCCCACGGCTCGGCGAGCACGCCGCCGGAGATCAGCAGGGCCACGACGTCGCGACCGGCCGGCTTGCGGATCTCCGCCAGGCATGACGCGCAGGTGAAGGCGTAGTACGACCAGGCCCGCACCGAGCAGACGACGAGTCGGACCTGGTGAGCGGTGAGCTCCACATCACCGCAGGTGGGGCAGGACGCCTTGATGGTCGTCACGGTCGGGGCACCTCCTGCGCCTGATCCGGAACCGGCTCGTCCGAGGATCTGCTCCCTCGGCTATCGGTGTCTCTGTGCTAGAGATTGAGCACTGTGAGTGATTCGCAGTCGCATCTTGACATCGGCGCCCGAGCCGCGCGGGCAGGACACGAAGACGCGGGGATCAGCCGTTCGGAGAGGCTTCGGCGTAGGCCGCCAGCGCGGCCTCGGCGCGTGCGCGGACCTGGTCGGCCAGCGCCGACGGGGTGACGACGCGCAGGTCCCCGCCCATCCGCAGGGCCAGCCGCGGCACCCAGTCCGCCGACGCGGCCCGCAGGGTGACCCGCAGCCGCCCGTCCCCGAGTTCGGTGACGTGCTCCACCGGGTAGTAGGTGGCGACCCAGCCGGCCGCCGGCTCGAGGTCGACCGTCACGACGACGTCCTCCGGTGACGGGGTGAAGAGGCGCTCGTCGGCGTCACGGCGCACGGCGTCCGGGGGCGGCGTGCCGTCGACGTCCAGCACCTCGATCCGGACGATCCGGTCCAGCCGGAACAGCCGGACCGCCTCCGCCCGGTGGCACCAGCCCTCCAGGTACCAGCGATCACCAGTGTTGAGCACGCGCATCGGGTCCACGTCGCGCTCGGTCGCCTCGTCCCGGCTCGGCACGAGGTAGCGCACGTGCAGCCGGCGGCGCCGGCGGATCGCCTCCCGGGCCGACGCCACCACGTGCTCCTGCGCACCCCGGCCGAGCGTGGCCGAGAGCGCGGACGCCGCCGTCGCGGCGTCACCCGCCGCCGCGGAGAGCTTGCTCAGCGCCGAGTCCAGCGCCGAGCGCTCGTGCAGGCCCGGGACCTGGGCGAGCGTCCGCAGGCCGGCCAGCAGCGCGACCGCCTCGTCGACGGACAGCCGCAGCGGCCGCGCGATCGCG
>DATKNA010000348.1:0-2292 GCA_035541595.1 Kineosporiaceae bacterium
CCGGCCTGCTGCTCGTCGCGGGCTCGTTGGGTGACCGTCTCGGCCGGCGCCGGATCTTCCTCGTCGGGGTCGCCTGGTTCACCGGGGCCTCGCTGCTGTGCGGGCTCGCCCCGTCCGCGGGCCTGCTCATCGCCGCCCGGGCGCTGCAGGGAGTCGGCGCCGCCCTGCTGACGCCCGGCAGCCTGGCCATCCTCCAGGCGTCGTTCCGTCCGCAGGATCGGGCGCGGTCCATCGGGGCGTGGTCGGGCCTGGGCGGTGTGGCCACAGCCGCGGGCCCGTTCCTGGGCGGCTGGCTCGTTCAGGCCGGGTCGTGGCGATACATCTTCGCGATCAACGTTCCGGTGGCTGCCGCCGTCCTCGTCGCCGCCCGCCAGGTTCCCGAATCACGCGCCGACGACGCAGCCGGGCCGCTCGACGTCGTCGGCGCCGTCCTGGTGACCCTTGGTCTCGTCGGGCTCACGTACGGGCTCATCGAAGGGCCTTCGACGGGCTGGCGGGCCGTGCCCGTGGTCGTCGCGCTCGCCGCCGGGGTGGTCCTGCTCGTCGCCTTCGTCGTCTGGGAGGCCCGGTACCCGGCGCCCATGCTGCCGTTGACCATGTTCGCGAGCCGGCAGTTCAGCGCGACCAACGCCGTGACGTTCGTGGTCTACGGCGCGCTCGGCGGTGCCTTGTTCCTGCTGCCCATCCAGCTGCAACAGGTCGCGGGCTACTCCCCGCTCGCCGCGGGCGTCGCGCTGCTGCCGATAACGGTGATCATGCTACTGCTGTCTCCACGCTCGGGTGCGCTCGCGGCCCGGATCGGGCCTCGACTGCAGATGAGCGTCGGCCCGATCATCGTCGGGATCGGGCTGGGCATGTTCGTGCTCGTCGGTCCGGAGAGCGGCTACGTCACCCGGGTGCTGCCGGCCGTGGTCGTCTTCGGCCTCGGGCTCTCGGTGACGGTCGCCCCGCTGACGGCCACCGCGCTCTCGTCGGCCCCCGCCGAGCACTCGGGTATGGCATCGGCGGTGAACAACGACGTCGCCCGCGCGGCCGGGCTGATCGCCGTCGCCGTGCTCCCCGCGGCCGCCGGTATCACCGGCGACGCCTACCTGGCGCCCGCCCAGTTCTCTCGGGGTTTTCAGACAGCCGTGCTCATCGCCGGCGGGCTGTGCATCGCCGGCGGGCTGCTCGCCGCGGTGACGATCACCAACGCGCGGCGCGCCGAACCCGCCCGCGTCGCCGGCGTCCAGGCCGAGCCACGGCCCGGCCGGCCGATCGCGACAGAGCCGGCCGCTGTGCAGCCCCCCGCGGGTCAGCCCCCCGTGACAGAGCCGGCTGCGGTGCAGCCGGCCGCTGTGCAGCCCCCCGCGGGCCAGCCCCCCGCGGGCCAGCCCCCCGTGACAGAGCCGGCTGCGGTGCAGCCGGCGGCCGCAGGCGACGGGGTCGCCGACGCGCTGCGCTACTGCGTCCTCGACGCGCAGCCGGTCTCGCCCCCCGTGCGCACGAGCGCGGTCGCGGATCCGGGCTCAGCAGACTCCTGACCGGCCGGTGCGAGAAGGGTGCTCGTCGTCGTCCAGCACACTCCGGGTCGAGGAGGAGGCGGGACGGGGGAGCTGCTGCGGTCCGCCGCCGTCGGTCGTTACGCGCGGCACGCTCGCCGGATGGCTCGCTGCCCTTCGCCGCCTACGGCCTCGCAGTTCATACGGTGGCCTCAGCGCACCTCGATGAGGCTGACCACGTGCCGCTCCTGCACCCGCAGGAACGCGTCGTCCCCCCGCCAGAAGCTGACGATCCCGTCCTCGCGCTGGACCTCGTCGACGTCGTCCAGAGTCTCGGTGACCTGATGATCACCGTCGTCGTCCCGGTAGACCAGCTTGTAGGTCGCCATCCCTCGTCCTCCTCCGGCCGTGGTAGCCGACCAGGCGGCCGGCTCGCGAACCATGGTCGCCGTCCCTGGGCCGGTGCGCGAACCCTAGGTCATGCGGACGTCGGTTCCGCCGGTCCACCCCGGACGGACGCACCCGCGCCGGCATGATCGACCTGACCTGGGCCGCCGTGATCGCCAGCCAGGCGGAACATCGGAGCGCCCGGCGGTCGTCGTCGGAGATGTCTGCGATCACGCAGCCTGTGTGTCCGTTGGCGTGGCGATCAGGGCCAACCTACGGGCTCCCCGGCTGTGCGTCCTGGGGCGTCCGCGCAGCCTGGGGCGTCCGCGCGGCCTGGGGCGTCCGCGCGGCCTGGGGCGTCCGCGCAGCCTGGGGCACCCGCGCGGCCCGGGGCGTCCGCGCGGCCCGGGGCGTCCGCGCGGCC
>DATKNA010000349.1:0-4016 GCA_035541595.1 Kineosporiaceae bacterium
GTCAGCGCCGGCCGAGCAGCCACCAGCTCCGCGGCCGCATCCAGGTCAGGCACGACCGCGACGCCGTCCAGCAACCGGTCGAGGGACTCTTGGAGCGAGGGCGGAGTCCGGACGAGTGCGCGCGCCCATCGAGCTCCGGGCGCGGGCAGGGGCTCGGCAGCGTTCATGCCGGGATCCATGGCCGGGGCCGGCGCCGCCGGGCCGGATGTGGGCCCACCCGGGGCGGCGACCAGCACCGCGGCCTGTCCCGCCTCCTCGGCCTTCAGCAGGCGGACGGCGGCCAGAGCGGCGTCCGGCGATTCGGCGGCGACGGCGTCCGCCGCCGCCCCGAGGGCAGCCGCGATCGCGTTCTCGTATCCGGGCTCGATGGCGAGGAGGGCGGCGATCGATCCGAGCACCCCCGGCAGCCGGTCGCCGGCGGCCAGCAGCGCGCCGGCCCCGTCACGACGCTGGAGGCCCAGCTCCAGGGCCTCCCGGCGGGCCGACGACGTCGCCCGCTCCTGCACGGCGACCCGCTCGGTCTCGGCGGCGTCCGCCATCTCCCGCTCGACCTCCGCCAGGGCCGCAGCGGCCGCCTCGTGGTCGGCGTCCAGGCCCTCCTCGCCCGCCTCGACGCCGGCCACCTGTGATTCCAGCGCGTCGAACTCGGCGCTCGCCGCCGCGGCACGCTCCTGCGCCTCCGCGATCTGCGCCCGCAACCGCTCCAGGAGTTCCTGGCCGGCCTCGACCCGGCTCCGCCTCGCCGCCACCTGCCCGGCCAGCCGGGCCAGCCCCTCGCGCCGGTCCGCAGCCGCCCTGAGCAGCGCACCGACCCGGTGCTCCTCCTCCGCCTCCGCTCTCTCCGCCCGGTCCCGGGCGTCGACGGCGTCAACCAGCGCGTCCCGCGCCAGGCCGACTGCCTCGGCCAGGGCCGCCTCCTGCTCCCGGACGGCGCGGGCCTGGGCCGCGAGCTCCTCCGGATCGCGACCCCCGGCGCGCTCCGGACCGCGTTCGGTCAGGTCGGCCAGCAGGCGGCGCCGGTCCGCGGCCATCGACGCCGTACCCCGGACCCGTTCGCGCAGGCTCGACAGCCGGAACCAGGTCTCCTGTGCCCGGGCATGCCGTGGAGCGGCCTCGGCTGCGGCCTGCTCGAGCTCGCCCAGGCGGCGCCGGGCCTGCGCCAGCCGCTCCTCGACCTCGGCCCGCCGGGCCCGAAGTGCCGTCTCGTCGGCGACCTCCTTCTCCAGGGCCGCCACGAGCCGGACGAGGTCGTCGGCCAGCAGCCGAGCCTTGGCGTCCCGGAGGTCGGACTGCACCACCTGGGCCCGCCGCGCGACCTCGGCCTGGCGGCCGAGCGGCTTCAGCTGGCGCCGGATCTCGGCGGTCAGGTCACCGAGCCGGGTCAGGTTTGCCTGCATCGCGTCGAGCTTGCGCAGGGCCTTCTCCTTGCGTTTGCGGTGCTTGAGGACTCCGGCGGCCTCCTCGATGAACGCGCGTCGCTCCTCCGGGCTGGCGTGCAGGACCGCGTCGAGCTGCCCCTGGCCGACGATCACGTGCATCTCGCGGCCGATGCCGGAGTCCGAGAGCAGCTCCTGGATGTCCAGGAGCCGGGAGGGATCGCCGTTGATCGCGTAGTCCGACCCGCCCGAACGGAACATCGTCCGTGAGATCGTCACTTCGGCGTAATCGATGGGCAGCGTGCCGTCGGTGTTGTCGATCGTGAGGCTGACCTGGGCCCGGCCCAGCGGCGGCCGGCCCGTGGTGCCGGCGAAGATGACGTCCTCCATCGTGCGGCCGCGCAGGCTCTTGGCCCCCTGCTCGCCCATCACCCAGCTGAGCGCGTCCACCACGTTCGACTTGCCGGAGCCGTTCGGCCCGACCACGCAGGTGATGCCCGGCTCGAGGCGCAGCGTCGTGGCCGACGCGAAGGACTTGAACCCTCGCAGGGTCAGGGTCTTCAGGTGCACGGAGCAGGCTCCTCGCCGGACCGGCCGGGTCTCGCCGTGGGTCTGGACGTACAGGCGCCGGCTTACGGAGGTCGGGGCGCGTACAGGACCGAACGAGACTACCGCGACAACCGATGCGATCACGGCTCCGCTCGAGACGGCGCGCCAGGAGCAAGGGGCGGGCCTCGTGGGTCGGTCGCGTACGGCATGCTGGGCGGGTGACGCGCGCGCGACGGCGGGCCGGTCTGCTGGTGGCGACGGCCGCGGCCGCGGCCGTGATGGCCGGGTGCTCGACGGGTTCCTCCGGGACCGGCGGGTCGGCTGCGCAGACGTCGAGGGCCGCGGCCGGGTCGGCAGTGGGCGCGACGGCGAGCCCCACGGGTGGGGCCGGCGCGCTGGCCGCCCGGGCGCCGTCGGCGTCCGCGTTCACCCTGGTCGCCACGGGTGACCTGCTCATCCACAAGCCCGTCGCCAATCGCGCCCTGGCGGACGGGGGCGGCCACTACGACTTCCGCCGGATGCTCGCCCGGGTCAGAACCCTCATCGCCGACGCGGATCTCGCGATCTGCCACATCGAGACGCCGCTGTCGGCCGACGACACGAACATCAGCGGATATCCCGTGTTCAACACGCCGCACGAGCTGGCCGCCGCGGTGACGTGGGCGGGGTACGACGGGTGCTCCACGGCGTCGAACCATTCCGTCGACCGGGGTGTCGCCGGTGTGAAGAGCACCCTCGGCGCGCTCGACGCCAACCACGTCGCCCACGCCGGCACCGCTCGGAGCGCGACCGAGGCGGGCCGGATCGAGCTGCATCGCGTCGGCGGCGCGGTGGTCGCGCACCTCTCGTACACGTACGGCACGAACGGGATCCCGGTGCCGTCGGGGGCGCCCTGGTCGGTCAACCTCATCTCGGTGCCCAAGATCCTCGCCGACGCGCACCGGGCCCGGGCGGCCGGGGCCACGTTCGTCGTCCTGTCGCTGCACTGGGGCCAGGAGTACCAGGTGGCGCCGACGCCCCAGCAGCTGGCCCAGGCCAAGGCACTGCTCGCCTCACCGGACGTCGACCTGATCCTCGGAGATCACGTGCACGTCCAGCAGCCGATCGCGCGGATCGGGGACAAGTACGTCGTCTTCGGCATGGGCAACCTGCTGTCCAACCAGTCACCGGCGGCCGGGCTGAAACCACAGACCGAGGACGGCGGCATCATCAGGGTGCACGTCGTGCGCACGGGCGACCGCTGGGTCGCGGACCGGGTGACCGTGACGGCGACGTACTGCCAGATCGGGCCGTACACGGTGTGGCCGGTGACGAAGGCGCTCGCGGACCCGTCGACCCCCGCGTCGCTGCGCCCGCAGCTCGAGGCGTCGCTGGCGCGGACCAAGGCGATCTACGCCAGCCTGAGCGGGCACCGGCACGACGCGACCGTGATCTGACGCGAGGATTGCTCCAGCCCCCTCACCGCTCCCGGAAGCCGCGCAGCGCCCCCGTCGGGGCGGACCACCGGTGCGTCACGTCGGTGACGCTCCCCGGCCGAGCCTTCGTGGAGGGCTCCTCGGTCAACCAGACCAGTAGCTGGTCGCAGGCCTGCCGGGTCCCCTCGGCGACGATCTCCACGCGGCCGTCCCGCAGGTTCGTCGCCGTCCCGGTCAGGCCGAGCTCGAGCCCCCGCGACCGCGACCACCAGCGGAACCCCACACCCTGCACCTCGCCGCGAACCCAGACGGTCAGGCGGACGGCTTTCGCTGCGGCGGAGGCCCAGCGGGGCGGGGCGGGTACGGGTTGCCGGTCCATCACCGCACGGTAACGGGCGACGCGACCTCCGGCGAGTGATCGCGCCGGGCGCGTGCCAGCCTGCCGACGACGTGGAGGCCCTCGACCTGTGAGACCAACAATCGAACCGGCCCGGGTCCCTCGACCTGTGGGATCGACAATCGAACCGGCCCGGGTCCCTCGACCTGTGGGACCGACAATCGAACCGGCCCGGGTCCCTCGACCTGTGGGACCGACAATCGGCATCACTGCTCCTCGTCCCGTGCAGTCGTGACGGTGCTCCCGACCGGCGACGCGGGACGTCGAAGCTGACCGTGA